>CAJWUE010000016.1:0-23804 GCA_913047775.1 uncultured Rhodobiaceae bacterium | reverse complement strand
TTCTTGTGGGCATAACACAGTCAAACATGTCAACACCCCTGCTAACTGACCTAACCAAGTCTGCTGGTGTACCCACGCCCATTAGATAGCGGGGTTTATTCCGGGGTAAATGAGGAATTGTGAAGTCAAGTGTCGTTAGCATCTCATCTTGTCTTTCCCCCACCGCTAACCCACCAATAGCGTAGCCCTCAAAGCCTATTTTTTTTAGGTCATTGGCTGATTCTTCACGTAGGTCTTTAAAGACGTTGCCTTGGACAATTCCGAATATTCCATAACCTGGGCGATCTACGAACGCCTCCTTAGATCGGGCAGCCCAACGTGATGATAGTCGCATAGAAACTGCCATATCTTTCTTGTGTTGACTGTGTTTAGGGCATTCGTCGAGCACCATGGTGATATCGGCGCCAAGGAGATGTTGGATTTCAACCGATCTCTGAGGTGTAAGGTGGTACTTTTTCCCGTCGATGTGGGACTGAAAAGTTACACCGTCTTCGGATAGTTTACGCAGTTGGGCTAGAGACATCACCTGGAAACCACCAGAGTCTGTTAGCATTGGGCCATCCCATTTCATAAATCTTGATATACCGTCAAATTTATTTAGAACTTTTAAACCCGGCCTTAATAATAAATGATATGTATTTGACAATATTAAATCGAAACCAATTTCTTTAATGAGCTCAATTGGTGTAAACTTAATGGAGCCCTGTGTAGCAATCGGCATGAAGGCTGGTGTATTAATACTCCCATTAGAAGTCTTAATCTGACCTAATCTAGCATAACCATCGTTTGCTCTAATATTAAAAGAATATTTTTTCATTTAACCATTATTTAAGAAACATGAATCTCCATAAGAATAAAATTTATATCTTTTCTTTATAGCATGATGATACATTCTAACTGCATTAGCTCGACCTATGAACGCACAGATTAAAATAAATAATGAAGATTGAGGAAGATGAAAATTCGTAATTAATGAATTAATAGATTTAATTTTCTTACCTGGATAAATAAATATATCTGTATAAGTATCAATTGGTTCAAAAGAATTATTATTTATAAAAGAAGTTTCTAGCACTCTTAGAGTGGTCGTCCCAACGGCAATAATTTTTCTTTTTGGATCCTTATAAGCTGAATTAAGAAATTTGGAAGTATCCTTGGATAGAAAACATTTCTCTTTAAATAATAAATTCTCTTCAACTTTCTCATTTTCCAATTTAGAAAAAGTTCCCGGGCCTACGCTCAGAGTTACGTTTTTTATATTAACTTGTTTTGATTTAATTTCCTTTAATAAATCCTCTGTAAAATGTAGACCTGCTGTTGGGGCTGCTATTGAACCAAGATTTTTAGAATAAACAGTTTGATAGTCTTCTCTATCACTTTCTTTATATTTTCTTTTAGAGGAAATGTATGGCGGAAGCATTAAATTTCCATGTTTTTGGAGATTTTTTTGAAATTCATAATTTTTACTATCAAAATCAACCAAAACAATACGTTTAGATTTTTTTATAACCTTGCAGTCAACCCCATATATAAAAACAATATCATTTTCTTGAATTTTTTTTCCGGGTCTTACATAACAGCTCCAAATACCATCTTTCAAATTTTCTATGAAAGTGAACATTATCTTAGACCGTTCACCTAGATTATTAGCCTTAACACCTATTATCTCTGAAGGTACTACTTTTGTATCATTTACTACTAAAACATCCCCTTTATTCAACAGATTAACAATATTCTTAAATTGTAAATCTTCGAATCTATTCGGGCTTATATGATGTAATAACCTTGAAGTATCTCTAGGATTGCTAGGTTTTGTTGCAATTAAATCTTTCGGCAAATCAAAAGAAAAATCTGTTAATTTCATAAAAAAAATTAATTGTCGATAGAGGGCTTTAAAGAAACGATCTTATCAGGATAATCCGGTGGTTCGCCTCTCATAATATTATCAACATACTCCATACCTTCAATTACTTCTCCAAAAACAGTATATTGACCATTTAAAAAAGAAGCATCATCAAAACATATAAAAAATTGTGAATTTGCACTATCGGGGTGTTGGGATCTTGCCATACCCAAAGTCCCTCTTACAAATGGTTTATCACTAAATTCCGCTCTTATATCCGGAAGATCAGAACCCCCCATCCCAGTTCCCGTAGGGTCTCCAGTTTGTGCCATAAAACCTCCGATAACTCTATGAAATATTACTTCGTTATAAAAACCCTCACTTGATAAAGTTTTAATTTGTAAAACATGTTTCGGAGCAACTTCAGGAAATAACTTAATTACAACTCTTTTAACTGGGGGGTCTTCATTCGTATCCAATGTTTCATTAATTTGTGTTATATCCATTAACAATATATTTTCATCATTATAATTTTTTGCACTAGCCTCTGACAAAATAATCTCCATTAAAAATAAACAAGAAATCACTCTAATTAAAAAAAGAGGATTAAACATTTTTAAATTTTTTCTTTTATTGATTCTTCAATTCCTGGTGAAACAAATTTAGAAATATTACCACCCATATGAGCTATTTGTTTTACCAAAGAAGAAGAAATAAAACTAAATTCGGGTTTAGAAATTAGAAAAATTGTTTCTATATTAGGATTCATAACCGAATTCATTCCTGCCATCTGTAGCTCATAATCATAATCAACAGGCCCTCTCACTCCTTTAATTATGACAGTCGCTTTCATTTCAGACGTAAAATCAACTATCAAACCTTTAAAAGATTTGATTTCTACATTAGATATATTATCTATATCATTGATTTCATTAGTTATTATATTAATCCTTTCTTCAATAGAAAACATGTTATCTTTCTCATGATTGACTCCAATGGCAATTATCACTTTGTCTAGTATTTTAAGGCTTCTCAAGAGAATATCCTTATGCCCAAGGGTAAAGGGATCAAAAGAACCAGGATATATACCTATTGTCATTATTGATCTCCGTTCTGCTCAATTATTCTTTCAACACTTACCACTGTAGAAGTCTCTTCTATGTTAAAAATTTTCACACCTTGTGTATTTCTACCCATTATTCTTATATCAGTTACTGGGCATCTAATTAATTTGCCGCTATCATCAATAAGCATTATTTGGTCATTAGAGTCTACTGCAAATGAAGCTACAACTTCACCGTGAGCCTTTGTTAAAGTTATCCCTATAACTCCTTTTCCTCCTCTGTTAGTGGTTCTATATTCATACGATGATGACCTTTTACCTTGTCCATTTGCAGCTACTGTAAGAATGATTTCTTCTTGTGCGGCTAACTCAGAATATCTTTTTGTTGAAAGATCAATATCTCCATTAGTATCGTGTTCACTAATTGAATCATCAGCCTCTTCTTCTGTTGCTCTTCTCATAATAGATGCTCTTTTTAAATAAGCTCTTAATTCTTCTATAGATGCATCTACATGATTTAAAATCGATACCCCAACTACACTATCTCCTTTTTTTAAATTAATTCCTCTAACTCCTGTGGATGATCTTGACGCAAAGACCCGTACTTTTTCTACAGAGAAACGTATGCTTTGACCTTTTCTAGTTGTTAATAAAATATCATTATTATCCCTACATGTTTGCACTGAAATAATTTTTTCATCAGATTTTAATTTCATAGCAATTTTTCCATTTTTATTTATATTCCAAAAATCTGATAACGAATTTCTCCTTATGCCCCCTGATGAAGTAGCAAATACAACAAATAAGCCCTCCCAATCACTTTGATTTTCTGGTAATGCCATGACTGTTGTTATTCTCTCATCTTCATCTAGAGGCAACAGATTAATCATTGCTTTTCCTCTAGCTTGAGGGCTAGTAAGGGGTAATTTCCAAGATTTTAGTCTATAAACCATCCCTTTTGATGAAAAGAAAAGTATTGGTTGATGGGTATTCGCAATAAAAATCCTAGTAACAAAATCATCATCTTTAGTTTGCATACCAGAGCGTCCCTTTCCTCCGCGGTTTTGCGCTCTATAAGTTGATAAAGGAACCCTTTTTATATAACCACTATGACTAACTGTTATGGCCATCTCTTCTTTTATAATTAGATCTTCATCCTGAACGTCATCAAGCTCGCCAATAATTACAGTCCTTCTTGGAACAGAAAAATTTTCTTTAATTTCAATCAATCCTTCTTTAATTAAAGAAATAATTTGATCTTTACTTCCAAGAAAATCCAACAAATCAGTAATTTTATCTCTTAAATCATTTAACTCAGATTTAATTTCATCAATTCCAAGGGCAGTTAATCTTTGCAAGCGTAATTCCAAAATTGCTTTCGCTTGTTCCTCTGTAAAAGAACAATTACCTGCTTTTGAGACTCCATGTCTCGGGTCATCTATTAAGGTAATTAGAGATTTAACTTCTTTTGCGGGCCACTCTCTATCCATTAAATCTTCCTTTGCTTCAGCAGGAGACTTCGAAGATCTGATTAATTTTATTATTTCATCAATATTAGTTACGGCTATTGCTAAACCAACCAATAAATGAGCTCTATCTCTTGCTTTATTTAACTGATATTTAGCTCTTCTTTTAACAACCTCTTGCCGAAAGTCCAGAAAACATATCAATAATTCCTTAAGATTCATAATCTTAGGAGTCCCTTTATCTAGCGCAACCATATTGGCTCCAAATGATGTTTGAAGTTGCGTATACTTATATAATTGATTTAGAATAATTTCTGGAACAGTATCTCTTTTTAACTCAACGACGATACGCATCCCATGGCGATCACTTTCATCCCTTAAGTCACTTATCCCTTCAATCGTCTTATTTCTAACTAATTCTGCAATCTTCTCAATTAACAGGGTCTTATTAAGCTGGAAAGGGATTTCTGTAATGATAATTGCTTCTCTATCTTTCCTAATTTCTTCAATATCTGCTTTACCTCTAATAACAACTGAACCTCTACCGGTTGTATAAGCACTCCTAGCACCACTATTCCCTAATATTATACCGCCTGTAGGAAAATCGGGCCCTGGAACCATTTTAAATAATTCATCAATTTCTACTTCAGGATTATCTAGGATTTTCAAACAAGCATCTGTTATCTCACCTAAATTATGTGGGGGAATGTTAGTTGCCATGCCTACAGCAATACCCCCTGCTCCGTTTACCATAAGATTAGGAAATTCAGCCGGTAAAACAACAGGCTCACTCTCTGAATTATCATAATTCTCTTGGAAATCCACTGTATCCTGATTGATATCATTTAATAGATGATGTGATAACTTTTTCATTCTAACTTCTGTATATCTCATCGCTGCGGGAGGGTCTCCATCGACTGAACCGAAGTTTCCTTGCCCATCTATTAATGGGAGGTGTAAAGAGAACGGCTGTGCCATTCTTACTAATGCGTCATAAATGCTTTGATCGCCGTGTGGGTGGTATTTACCTATAACATCACCAACAACTCTCGCTGATTTTCTATACTGCTTGTTATAATCATATCCACTTTCGTGCATGGAAAATAAAATTCTTCTATGCACCGGTTTCAAACCATCTCTTGCATCAGGTAAAGCTCGAGCAACAATAACGCTCATGGCGTAATCGAGATAAGATTGGCGCATTTCTTGATCTAAACTTATATTCGATATTCTCGAATTTTCGTCAGAATTTTTATCATTAATTTCTGACATAATTCTCCATTAACTGAACATTTATAACGAATCGATAGTTATTGTAAGACATTAAATATAATAACATTATGCTGATAAATCTTCAATTATTTAAATATTAGTTATTTTAATTTTTTATTTATAATTCAATAAGTTAGAATGGTATGTCGTCATCAATTTCTGAGCTCGAATCTTCTGTATTCTGAATACTTTTTTCTTTCCCAAAATCTTCGGATAATGATGCGCCTTTACTATCCAACATTTTAAAGGTTGAATTAAAACCCTGCAAAACTACTTCAGTCGTGTATTTTTCTATACCTTCCTTATCTTCCCATTTTCTTGTTTGCAATTGACCTTCTAAAAAAACATTTGAACCCTTTTTAACATACTGTTCTATAATTTTTACAAGGCCCTCATTAAAAACAACAATGCGATGCCATTCAGTTTTTTCCTTTCTTTCTCCTGTGTTGCGATCATTCCAATTTTCACTTGTTGCTAGAGAAAAGGTACATAATGAGCGTCCATCTTGTGTGTTCCTAATTTCGGGGTCTTGACCTAGGCGACCAATTAACATGACTTTGTTTAAACTTCCTGACATAAAAAACTCCCATTAATAATTGATAATATAACAAATACTATAATTAATATTAAATGTTATGATATAAGATATTTTTTATTTTAAACATGAGAAAAGTTTTGTCATCAAAATCATTAAAAAAAAATAATCAAAAATACATAAGAATAAAAGGATCAAGAGAACATAATCTTAAGAATATAGATGTTGATATACCCAAAGAAAAAATTACTGTAATAACTGGATTGTCAGGATCTGGGAAATCCTCTCTTGCGTTTGACACGCTTTATGCCGAAGGTCAAAGAAGATACGTTGAAAGTCTATCTGCATATGCCAGACAGTTCCTTGAAATGATGCAAAAACCTGATGTTGATATGATTGAAGGACTATCACCAGCAATATCTATAGAACAAAAAACAACTTCAAAAAATCCTCGCTCTACTGTTGGAACTGTTACTGAAATATATGATTATCTTAGATTAATGTATGCCCGTATAGGCACCCCCTACTCGCCAGCTACCGGGCTACCTATTAAAAGTCAGTCAGTCTCAGAAATGGTGGACCAAGTGAATAAAATAAAAAAAGGGACAAAAGCCTATCTTCTTGCTCCCATTGTACGTCAGAGAAAAGGTGAATATAAAAAAGAATTTTCTGAACTTTTAAAGAAGGGTTTCCAAAGAGTAAAGGTTGATAATATTTTTTATGAAATTAAAGACGTCCCTGAGTTGGAGAAGAATATAAAACATAATATTGACGTTGTAGTTGACAGGATTGTCATTGATAAAAATTTGAATACCAGATTAGCTGATAGTTTTGAGACCGCCTTAAATTTGACTGATGGGATTGCGGTTATAGAAACTTTTTCTAGCTCTAATAAAATAAATAATAGGATTATTTATTCAGCTAAATATGCTTGCCCAGTATCGGGCTTTACTATTGAAGAAATTGAACCAAGATTATTCTCATTTAACAGCCCTAAAGGGGCGTGTGTAAGTTGTGATGGGCTAGGTACTCAATATTTCATAGATGAAGATCTTATAATTCCTAATAAAGAAATCAGCATTAATGAGGGAGCTATCGCTCCTTGGTCAAAAACCAGAAAACCCTCACCTTTTTATCATCAAACATTATTAGCATTATCAAAACATTTTAATTTTTCCTTAGATAAAAAGTGGAAAGATCTTTCCCTTAATATTCGAGAATTATTGTTGAGAGGATCGGAAGAAAAAATTTCTTTTATCTATGATGATGGTTCAAGAACATTTAAGACCATTAAGAATTTTGAGGGTATTATTAATAATATTAACAGACGTTATCGCCAAACGGATAGTAATTGGATGAGAGAGGAATTTGAAAAATATCAATCAATTTCTAATTGTAAAGAATGTGATGGATTCAGATTAAACGAAGAGGCCCTATCTGTTAAAATTAATGAGACTCACATTGGAGAAATAGTATTGCTATCTATAAAAGATATCCAAAAGTGGTTTGTTAATTTACCAAAAAAACTTACAAAAAAAGAAAATACGATTGCCCAAAATATAATTAAGGAAATTAATGAAAGACTTAATTTCTTAAATAATGTTGGGTTAGGTTATTTAACATTATCAAGATCATCGGGAACATTATCTGGAGGAGAATCTCAAAGAATAAGACTAGCTTCACAAATCGGTTCTGGTTTAACTGGAGTATTATATGTATTGGATGAGCCTTCAATAGGATTGCATCAAAGGGATAATAAAAAATTATTAAGTACTTTAAAAAGATTAAAGGACATAGGAAATACTGTAATTGTAGTTGAACATGATGAAGAGACTATGCTTTTCTCCGATCATATTATCGATATTGGTCCTAAGGCGGGTTTAGAAGGGGGATATTTGGTTGCCCAGGGAAGTTATAAAGATATTCAAAACTGTAAAGATAGTATCACTGGTAAATATCTTTCCGGAAAAGAAACAATCGACTTAAGAAATAGAAGAAAAATTAATGAAGAAAAGAAAATCTCATTAATTGGCGCTAAAGGTAACAATCTTAAAAATATTACGGTAGATTTTCCTTTAGGAACATTTATTTGCCTAACAGGTGTATCGGGTTCGGGGAAATCTACTTTACTATTATATACTTTGTATAATGCAATAAATAGAATGATTAATAAATCCCAGAAGACCGCTATGCAGTATGAGAAGATAGATGGGGTTCATTTTGTTGATAAGATAATTAATATAAATCAATCGCCCATTGGTCGTACCCCACGATCTAATCCTGCAACTTATACGGGGGCATTTTCACCAATAAGAGACTGGTATTGCGGTTTGCCGGAATCTAAAGCTAGGGGTTATAAACCCGGAAGATTTTCTTTTAACGTTAAAGGTGGCAGATGTGAGGCCTGCCAAGGGGGTGGGCTTATAAAAATAGAAATGCACTTTCTTCCTGATGTTTATGTTGAGTGTGATCAATGCAAAGGCAAGAGATACAATAGAGAAACACTAGAAATTAAATATAAAGGTCACTCAATAGCTGATGTTTTAAATATGAATGTTGATGAAGCGTATAAATTATTTAAGGCTGTTCCCAGTATAAGAGATAAAATGGAAACTCTACAAAGGGTTGGACTAGGATATATAAACGTAGGGCAGCAAGCAAACACTCTTTCTGGCGGCGAAGCACAAAGGGTTAAACTATCAAAAGAACTATCCAAACGAGCAACCGGAAGGACCTTTTATGTTTTGGATGAACCGACTTCCGGATTACATTTTCATGATATCAAAAAATTATTAAAAGTCCTTCATGAATTAGTGGATCAAGGTAATACAGTTGTTGTAATTGAACATAATTTGGATGTTATTAAGACAGCAGACTGGATTATTGATGTTGGTCCCGAAGGTGGAGATAACGGAGGCAAAATAATTGGGCAAGGCACACCTGAAAAAATAGCAGCACTTAAATCCAGTTATACTGGTCAATTCCTAAAAAATGTTCTGGGCCAACACCATACAAAATAACATTGGAATGCTTAATAAAGTGTTGGTTCTTGAAAATAACATTGCAGTCCTTGCTGAAGAAGCTTTGGTATCAGCATCGACCTCAATTATACCTAATGCCTTCTTTTGATTTGGCCATATAACAAACCAAACATTAAACCACATTATAATTCCTAACCACATGCCTATTCCAATGAATAGCTCGTTAGGTCCACCTCCGCCAACAAGAGTTAACGTCATTGCATTATGAATATACCCACTAATGTATGCTAATAATAACCCTGTTACTATTGTAGCCATGGCCCCCCATCTAAACCACCATAAGGTTGCTGGAGCAATAACCTTTGAAATAGCAGGCTTTTGTTCATCAGGAATATTAGGCATATTGGGGATTTGAATAAAATTAAGATACCAAAGTAATCCTATCCACATGACACCTGAAATTACATGCAACCATCTAAAAATAAACATCCAAAATAAATTACCTTTAAATCCTTCCCCTATATCTACACCGCCTGAATTGATATAAAAAGAAATCAAAAGTAATGCAAGTGCTAAGATAAAGCCAAAAATTACAGTATTTCTTAATGATGATAGGATTGCGCTCATTATCGTCTCCTTTTCTATTACAAGTAATAATAATGGTGTTTTTATAATTTATAAAGATTATTTAGATTAATTCTTTGACCAATCTCTCTTAATGCCAAGAAAAAATATTATTTGTGATGCAACAAAGATTGATGAGTATGTCCCAATAAAAACACCTATTATCATAGCTAAAGTAAATCCTCTAATAACCTCTCCACCAAGAAAATATAAAGAAAACAACGCTAAAAGAGTAGTAACTGAAGTAAGTGTTGTTCTGGATAGTGTATCGTTAATGGAGTTATTGATAAGTTCAAACAAATCCATTTGTTTGTATTTTCTTAGGTTTTCTCTGATGCGATCATATACCACAACAGTATCGTTCATTGAATAACCAATAATGGTCAGTAATGCCGCTATTATAGATAAATTAAATTCAATTCCAAAAAGTGAAAACAAACCTATAGTAATTGTAACATCGTGTATAAGAGCCAACACAGCTCCTAAAGAAAACTGCCATTCAAATCTAATCCATATATAAAAAAGCATTAAACTCACTGCAGTAATTATAGCTAAAACTCCTTTTTGAATTAATTCTGAACTAACTTTGGGACCGACTATTTCTGTTCTTTGAATTAAAAATAAATTTCCTAACTCTTTTGCTATTATTTTTGAGGCATTTAAATCTGCTTCTCCATTAATCACATTGTCATTTTCTATTCTTATTAAAATAGTATCATCCGAACCAAAGGTCTGTATCTGAGCATCTTCAAAACCAATCCCATATAATCTTGATCTGATATCGGAAATCTCTATTTTCGAAGTTGATTTAATTTCAATTAAAGTTCCCCCTTTAAAATCAATTCCGTAATTTAAACTAAAAATAAAAATAGAAAATATAGAGCAGATGCAAAGTAAAAAAGAAAAAAATATTGAAATTTTTTTAAGGCCCAAAAAATTAATATTGGTGTTTTTCTTTATCCATCTTATGGGCTTCATATTGGCAATTCCTCAGGTTTTCTTTTTAATAACCATTGAGAAATAATCAATCTTGTAATTACAAAAGCCGTAAAGAAAGAGGTAATAATTCCTATGGTTAGTGTTACTGCAAAACCCTTTATCGGCCCAGTTCCAAGAAAAAACAATATTACCGAAGCTATTAAAGTAGTTATGTTTGCGTCTAGTATAGTACCCAAAGCTCTACTGTAACCAGATTCTACAGAAGAAAAAGGGGTTTTACCGTTATTGTATTCTTCCCTTATTCTTTCAAAGATTATTACATTTGCATCTACCGCCATCCCAACAGTTAAAACAATACCGGCAATACCAGGTAAAGTCAGAGTAGCCTGCAAAAGTGACAAAATTCCAATAATAAAAATTATATTTAAAGTTAGAGCGACATTTGCATAGACCCCAAACCTTCCGTAACTAATAAAGATAAATAAAAGGACTAATATCATTCCCACTGTTGTGGCAATTTTTCCAGAATTAATAGAATCAGCCCCTAAACCTGGTCCTATTGTTCTTTCTTCCAATATACTTAATGGTGCAGGCAATGCACCAGCCCTGAGTAGTATAGCTAAATCGTTTGCCTCTTCTACGCTGAATCCACCTTCAATTTGACCTGATCCCCCTAAGATGGGTTCTCTGATAGTTGGAGCTGAAATAACCTCATCATCTAAAACTATCGCGAAAGGCTTACTTACATTCTTAGAAGTTGCCCTAGCGAATGCTTTTCCTCCCACGACATCAAACCTAAAGTTAACAACAGGTGAATTCGTCATTTGGTCAAAGCCTGCTTGAGCATCAGATAATCTTTCACCAGAAATTAATATTTTCTTGTTAACTAACCAGGGAACTAAATCTTTGTCGTATAAAACTTCTGACCTTGAGGGAGTTCTTGTTCTTATAGCCTCCGAGGCGGAGATAGATGTATCAACCATCCTAAAGTTTAATTTTGCTGTTTGTCCTAATAAATCCTTTAATCTTTGAGGGTCATCGAGACCTGGTACCTCTAGAAGAATTCTGTTTTCGCCCTGACGTTGTATCGAGGGCTCTGTGACCCCTAAACCATCTATTCTCCTTCTTATTATTTCTATTGATTGCGTTACTGCAAGGCGGTTTTTTTCTTTCATAGATTGTTTGGTTATATCTAAAACTAAATTTCCCTTATCGTTTGATAATTCAAAATCTTTAATGCCCTGACCTGAAAAAATAAGGTTATTTTGTGTCTGATTTAAGTCTTTAATTAAAGCAATGGCCTTATTAACCTCTTCTTCTTTTAAAATGTAGACCTTTGCCCCATTTTCAAGTGAAGATAGGCTTGAATACTGTATTTGATTTTTTCTTAAAGTGGATCTTATATCGTCAACAATGTTGTCAACTTTTTCTTTCCTTATAGTTTCTGTATCTACTTCAAGTAATAAATACGACCCGCCCCTTAAATCTAAACCAAGGTTTACAGTTTTGTTAGGAACAAATGGTATATTTGAGTCTTGATTTAAAAAATTTGGTAAGGCCAAAAAAGCAATTAAAATACAAGTTCCCAGTAAGAAAAATTTTTTAGTGAAAGAAAAATAAAGCATTTTTATAAAATTAAAAGTTATTTATTTTTTTTAACATCAGCTAAAGTTGATTTTAAAGACTTGATGATCACACCGTTGCCAAAATCGATAGTAGCTTCAGTTTCTGAAACTTTGGTTATTTTACCTATTAAACCACCCCCTGTTACAACTTCATCGCCTTTTTGAACAGCATTAACCATGGCCGAATGATTCTTAATTTTTTTTTGTTGCGGTCTTATTATTAAAAACCAAAAAATAGCAAAAATTAATATAAGAGGAATAATTTGTACGATAAAACCTCCTCCAGATGATTGGGCTAAGATAACTGAGTTTTCCATAATTATGTACTCCTAACTTTTAGTAATGATTAATCATGATTTATATAAAGATCAAATCCAAAAAATTATTCAGATTCGAAATTTTTTAGTATTTTAATTCCATCCATATAAGGCCTAAGCACTTCCGGAACAGTAACGCTTCCATCTTCATTATAAAAATTTTCTAAAATTGAAGCTAATGCTCTACCTACGGCAACGCCAGATCCGTTAAGTGTGTGTACAAACAAATTCTTTTTTTCAATTTTATCTTTATATTTAGCGTTCATTCTTCGTGCTTGAAAGTCTTGACAATTTGAACAAGAAGAAATTTCCCTATAAGTGTTTTGTGAAGGAAACCAAACTTCCAGATCATAAGTTTTACTGGCAGAAAAACCCATATCACCCGTAGATAAAAATATAGTTCTATACGGCAGTTTAAGTTGTTGTAATATCTTTTGAGCGGAATCTACCATTCGTTCAAGTTCAATATCTGATTTACTTGGACTCACAATACTAACTAACTCCACTTTTGGAAATTGATGCAATCTTATTAATCCACGAGTATCCTTTCCTGCGGCACCTGCCTCCCTTCTAAAACATTGTGTGTAAGCAACATATCTTTGGGGTAGATCAGATTGATTAAGTACTTTTTCTCTTACAAGATTGGTTAATGGAACTTCGGCTGTCGGAATTAACCACATTCCATCAGTGGTTTTGTATTGGTCTTCTTCAAATTTTGGTAATTGGCCTGTACCAAACATAGCATCTTCTTTCACTAAGATTGGCACACTAACTTCTTCATAGCCATTCTCTTTTACATGGAAATCTATCATAAAATTTGATAGGGCTCTTTCCATTTTAGCTATGTTGTTTTTTGAGATTACAAATCTAGAACCTGATAATTTTGAGGCTGTTTCAAAATCTAAATGATTAAGTCTTTCGCCTATCTCAAAATGAGGAGGAATCCTATTGTCCTTCAAAATTTTCCCGTATTTATTCATCTCTATATTAGATCCTTCGTCAGGACCAACCGGTACATCCTTTAACGGCACATTAGGTAAAACAATAAGCTCGTCTTCAATCTTAGTAGTTAATGATAATTTTTTATCCTCTAATTTTTTTATTTTAAGTTTAATGTCTTTAACTTTTGAAGAATATTTTTTTCTTAAATCTTTATTATCATTAACATCGCCTGCTAATTTTGAAATTTTATTTCTTTCCTCTTGGAATTCCTGCAGCTTGGTTATTGTTCCACGAAGAGCATTATCCAAGTCCAAAATCTTATTAATTTCAACTTTGATACCCCTTTTATCCCAACCATTTACAAAAATATCTGGATTTTTTCTTATTAAAGAAATGTCATGCATATCTTTGCCTAATTTTTAACATCTATTCATCTTTCTTCTTTTCTATGGATGATACTATTAATATAGAGATTTCATATAAAATTAATGTTGGTAGAGCAAGACCTATCTGACTAATTAAATCTGGTGGAGTTAAAAATGCGGCAATTAAAAAGACTAAAACTATTGCATATTTCCTTCCCTTCTTCAATTGTTGAGAGGTGACAAAACCAACTTTAGCCAATAAAGAGAGTAATACTGGAAGCTGGAAGCAGAGACCAAAGGCGATTATTAAGGATGTTACCAAATTTAGATATTCACTTACTTTTGGTAATAAGGTGATTGAAAATCCATCATTATCATTAATTATTTGCATAGATATAAAAAACTTAAGAGCCAGAGGCATAATAATATAATGAACCAGCAATCCTCCTATTAAAAATAATAGAGGAGTAGCAAAGAAGTATGGCACCATCGCAACTTTCTCATCTTTGTATAAGCCTGGCGAAATAAATGAATACATTTCGATAGCAAGATATGGCAAACAAATAAGCAATGCACCAAATAGACCAATCTTTAACTTAACAATTAAAAATTCCTGAGGAGCTGTGAATATCATTTCACTGTTATTTCCCATTTCAGAAATAAAAGGCTCCACAAGAAAAAGGTAAATTTGGTTAGAAAAGATAAATGAAACAAAAAAGGCAAATCCTAAAATACTTACTGATCTGATTAGACGATTCCTAAGCTCAATAAAATGGTCTATTAATGGGGCTTTTGAATCCTCTACTGTTTTTTCAGCCATTTTATAAATACCTAAAAGTTATTTCTTTTTTTTCTTTTTTTGAATGGGGGGTTTTTCAATTTCTTTTACAACAGAGTTAATTTCTGATTCATTTACTAACGTCTCTATACCTGTTCTTAATTCAGTAGCGTATACTTTAATTTTTGATAAAAAACCGTAAATTGCCTTTAGAGCTTGCGGCAGCTCTTTAGGCCCAATAAAGATAATAAGTATTATACCAATTAAGATTAGTTCATTAAAACCCAAATCAAACATAATCTTTTAATTTTCTTCTTCCTTATTATTTTCTATCTCATTATTTTCTTCGTCTTCAGCTAATCCTTTTCTAAAGCTTTTAATGCCATTTGCTAGATCACCCATAAAATCAGAAATTTTACCGCGACCAAAAAAAATAAGGGCTAGCAAGACTACTAAAACTAATTGTAACCAACTGGGAAACATCCTTTAATCCTTTAATACATCTTCGTTGTTTATATCATCTTCATTGTTAATAATATCGTTATTAATATTATTTTCTGGGTACATTTCTGAAGGGAGATTATTGTCCAACAATCCAGTAGATTTTAATTCCGCCATATCTGGCAAATCCTTGATACTTTCTAAATCAAAATGAACTAGAAATTCATCCGTTGTCCCATATGTTATCGGATTTCCTGGAACCTTTCTTCTGCCCTTAATCTTAATCCAATTTAATTCAAGCAATGTATCAATCGTTCCAGGTGAAGCACTAACACCCCTTACTTCCTCTATTTCCGCTCTAGTAACTGGTTGATGGTATGCAATAATAGATAAAGTTTCTATGCCAGCTTTTGAAAGTTTTTTTTGAACTTTTGCTTCTCTTTGCATGAGGAAAGATAATTCAGGAGAAGTCTTGAACATCCATTTATTTCCCACCTTCTTTAATTCGATCCCCCTATTTTTATAAATTTTATCAATTTCGCTAATTAATGCATCTACATTGACTCCCTCAGGAAGCCTGTTAGCTATGAACTTTTTATCTAAAGGCTCCGTGGAGGAAAATAAAAGTGCTTCTACTAATCTTATTTGTTCTGACATATTCTCTATCATGCTGAAATCACCTTCTCTTCTTTTCCTTTATAATATTTCTTTAATCTAATAGTTCCAAAATTCTTATTCTGATTAATTTCTACTTGCTCTTCTTTAGCAAACTCTAGTGCTGCTGAAAAAATTGAAGCCACTGAGCTTCGTCTATAAATTTTAGACTCTTCTGAAGAATCATTATTCGTAGGCAAGAAGTCAAGAAAGTTTGTCCACTCTAGGGTATGTTCAATAAGCTTTTCTAGGCGATGTCTGGCATCTTCAATCGAATAAATTGGCAGTACCATAAAAGACATTTTACTATCGAAATTCCTATTTCGAACGTCACAATATGATTTCAAAATATCAAACATTGTATCTCGTTGTGAATATCTCTTTATAACTACCTCTTCTTCAGGCATACCCCTCCTGTATAGTTGGATGCCAATACGGTCTCTATTCATTAAATTAGCCCCAGCATTCCTCATGGCCTCAAGTCGTCTTAATCTAAATGACAAGATTGCAGCTAATTCTTCAGCTCCTGGTTCATCATCTTCTTCTGGAGGCAATAAAAGCTTTGACTTAAGGTAAGCAAGCCAAGAAGCCATAACTAAATAATCTGCAGCCAATTCTATATCCGCAGAATCTAATTGATTTATGAATGAAATATATTGATCTGTTAGTTCAAGAATAGATATCTCCAACAAATCAACTTTTTGTTCTTTAGCTAAAGTTAAAAGCAAATCAAGTGGACCTTCAAATCCGCTTATATTTAATAAAAGATTCTTTTCTTCGTAATATGAATCACTACTAGATGTATCTCTCATGTTACTACATATAGCGTTAAATGAGATTTTTCACATCAATTAATTGAAATAATCATAAATTAATCTAAAAATTTGCAATTAAATTTTATATTAAAATACTTTTTCTTTAATAATCATTAACTTACTAGCTTATATTAAAGCTATATATACTTTATTTCTTTTGAGAACTGATTCCACAAATGAATTCTCTCTTAGTAAGATTATCACAAATCATTCTAGCTTTCTTATATCCTTCAACATTTATTGTGATGATTCGGTATTTATCTTCAAGTGGAATTAATAATTTTTGATTTATTCTAATCTTTTGTGGGTCTTCTATTCTATTCCTCGAGACAATATCTTTGACAGATACAGAATAATATTTAGCTAAGTTATATAAACTATCCCCTCTTTTAACTTTTATAGTTCTTGTATTTTCTATTTTTTCTATAGCTAAACTTAAGCTCTTAACTACTTCAACACTTTTTAATTTTTTAGCGTGAAGCTCTGCATTATTCTCATTTAAAAAATTTCCAAAAGCGATGGTGTAAAAATTTTTCTTATTAACCTTATTCGTAAGTAATTCCTCATAATCCGCACAATCCCTTGAGTTATTTTGCCATAAAGAAAATACACATGATGTATCTTTGGGTTCCTTCATTTCAGGTGGATTAACAGGTGATTCTTTTAAAATATCATCTCCCTTTATGATTAATAATTTATTATTGTTTTGAAAAAGAAAATTACTTGGAAAAAGATAAATAAATACAGATATTGTAACTATAACTATGCCAAATATAAAAAACCTATTACTCATTTTCTTATCTTAGCTCGTTTAGAGCTTTTATTCCTAATATTGATAAGGCTGAAGATATCGTAATTGCAACTACTCTCAATAGAGTTAATCTAGAAAGAGTAGATTCAATATCATTCTCATCAACTATCTTAACTCGTTCGTCATTAATTTTAAGATTCCAATATTGATGAAAAGCTGATGATAAATCTCTTAAATAAAAAGGAACCCTATGGGGCTCTTTATGTGAAGCAGCCTGCTCTACAATCTTTGGATAACTAGCAATTAGTTTAATTATATCTAATTCAATTTTATTATTTAGGAGGCTTAAATTCGAATTAGCTAAAAGATTATCATCAATATCAATTTTTAAAATATTGCTTGCATTCTTTAATAACGAACAAATTCTTGCGTGTGCATACTGAACATAAAATACAGGGTTATCGTTATTCTCTTTCTTAAATAATTCAAAATCAAAATCTAATTTAGCTTCACCCTTCCTGGATACCATCATGAAACGAATTGCATCACTTCCTACTTCTTCTAAAATTTCTTTTAAGGTAATAAAATCACCTGATCTCTTAGACATAGTAACAGGTTGGCCGTTTCGCGTTAATTTTACCAATTGACATGTTTTGATATCAAAAATTGCTTGATCTTGGGTAATGGCCTTTATGGCTGATTTCATTCTAGAGATGTAACCTGAATGATCAGCGCCAAGAATGTTTATCATTTGAGAAAAACCTCTATCAAATTTATTTTTATGGTATGCAATGTCGGGCATAAAATAAGTCCAAGATCCATCGTGTTTCTTAACAACCCTATCCTCATCATCACCAAATTTCTTAGATTTAAATAGAATGTGTTTTCTTTCTGTCCATTCCTCATTATTATTACCCTTGGGTGGAGTGCTAACTCCTTCATACAATAACTCTTTTTTATTTAACTCTTCATAAACGCTACTAACTATGTTGCTTTCAAGTAAATATTTTTCTGAAGTAAAGACATCATGATGTACTCCCAATGAATTTAAATCTTCTTTTATTAAATTCATAATATGTTCTATCGATGATTCTCGAAAAATATCTATCCATTCCCCCTCCGGAGAATTAACAAACTTATCGTTGTGCTGATTCTTAAGAATCTTGCCCAGCTCTATCAAGTATTCTCCTGGATAAAATCCATCCTCAATTTCTTTAGTTTTTTCTCCTAATGCCTGTAAATATCGAATATAGGTCGAATGTGCTAATTTATTAACTTGCTCACCTGAATCGTTAATATAATATTCTCTACACACTTCAAAACCTACAAATTCCATAATATTAGACAAAACATCACCAAAAACAGCACCCCTAGTATGTCCAACATGAAGAGGTCCAGTAGGATTAGCTGAAACATACTCAATATTAATCTTTTTTCCTTTTCCTAAATCAGAATGACCGAATATTTCTTTTTTGTTTAGTATCTCTAAAATTAAATCCTGAAGAATATTATCTTTGAAAATCAAATTAATAAAACCAGAGCCCACAACATTAATTGTTTTAAAATCTCCTGTTTTATAAAAAATATCAGTAACATCTTTTGTAAGTTTATCTTTTTCCAAAGAAAGTTCTTTAGTCAAGATCATAACGGCATTCGTTGAAATATCACCCATAGAAGGATCCTTAGGAAATTCTAAGGATATATTTGGGTTTAAACTTTTTCCATAAATCTCTTTAAGGTTATTTACCAGAATATCATGATATTTTTTTAAAATATTCAAACAAGGTACTCCTGATCAGTAAATTCATTTGTTCCAGTAATTTTTGCATGATTCTCAATAATAGATCGATCAGTCATCGATGCAATATAGTCACATATAACATATGCTATTTTAGTCTTATCCTTTTTATCGCATATTTCCTGAATATTAGTAGGAAGAAGAAGTGTATTTTCCATAAGACCACTAAAAAGCTCTCTAATAATCTTTCTTGATTTAATTCGATCTTTTGACAATGACGGATGATTGTACATTTTTTCACGTAGGAATTTTCTTAATATTTTGTCTTGCTCAACGAGTTTGATTGAAAAACTTGCAATCCTCTTATTGTGATTTCTTATATCCTCAACGCTCATAGGATTAAGTTTTTTAAGGTTATTGTTTGTCTCATTGATAAGATCGTCCACCATATAACCAATTAATCGTCTAACAAGTTCTTGAACACACATGCTTTCATTAATACCGACGAATTCTTTTGTTATATTTTTTTGTATCTTGTCGATAATAGGGATATCGCTTAAATCCTTTAAATTGAAAAATTTTGCCCTAAATCCATCGTCAATATCATGATTATTATAAGCTATGTCATCTGATAGAGAGGCAATTTGAGCCTCTAAACTTGGAAAGGTATGAATTTCTAAATCATGTATTTTTATATAATCAGATATTATTTTAGGTATATCCCCTTCTTTTTTATTGTTAGTTATTAGAGGTCCATTATGTTTTAAGACTCCCTCAAGGGTTTCCCAGGTTAAGTTAAGACCATCAAAAGACGGATATTTTTTTTCCAACTTAGTAAGAATTTTTAAAGTTTGAGAATTATGATCAAATCCGCCATAATGATGCATGCATTCGTTTAAAACCTCTTCACCAGAATGTGCGAATGGTGGGTGGCCAATATCATGAGCAAGTGCAAGAACTTCCGAAAGGTCTTCATCTAAGTTTAATTTTCTAGAGATAGTTCTAGCTATTTGACTAACTTCTAAAGAATGAGTCAAACGAGTCCTGTAGTAATCTTCTGTATGAGCAACAAAAACCTGTGTTTTGTGTTTTAAAAGTCGAAAATGCTCAGAATGAATGACTCTATCTTTATCTCTTTGAAATGAAGTTCTATATTTACTTTCATCTTCAATAAAAAGTCGCCCACGACTATTGTCACAATCTGACGAATATATTGCTTTTCTTTTCAAAATAATCACCTGGTTTTAATTAACAGTAACTGATGACTATTTATATTAGATAATCATAGATTTACAAAATTAATGCGATAATATTGCCAGCAATAAAAGAGCCACTATATTTGTAATCTTAATCATAGGATTAATAGCAGGTCCTGCGGTATCTTTGTATGGATCGCCGACAGTATCACCAGTTACTGCTGCCTTATGGGCTTCAGATCCTTTGCCTCCATGGTTTCCATCTTCTATATATTTCTTTGCATTATCCCAAGCTCCACCTCCGGCCGTCATTGAGATTGCTACAAACAATCCTGTAATTATTACGCCCAATAACATTGCTCCAAGAGCAGAAAAAGCATCACTCTTAGTAGCAATAAGATTAATAGCAAAAAACAATATCACTGGTGATAGCAAGGGAAGTAAAGATGGAATAATCATTTCTTTTATGGCTGATTTCGTCAACAAATCTACTGCTCTTGTATAATCAGGTTTTTCTTCTCTGGTCATTATTCCAGGTTTTTCTTTAAATTGTCTTCTTACTTCCTCCACTATAGCGCCCCCTGCTCTTCCTACTGCAGTCATACCCATTGATGCAAATAAGTAAGGAAGAAGTCCGCCAATAAAAAGGCCTGCAACTACATAGGGATTTGATAGTGAATAATCAGGAATAATTCCATAAAAATAACTTTGTGTGTCTGCTGTAGAGGCAAAGTATTTTAAATCTTCAGTATAAGCGCCAAATAAGACTAAAGCTCCCAAACCCGCGGAGCCAATAGCATATCCCTTTGTTACTGCTTTAGTAGTATTGCCAACTGCATCAAGGGCATCTGTAGTACTTCTTACTTCTTTAGGTAATTCAGCCATTTCAGCTATTCCACCAGCATTATCCGTAACTGGACCAAAAGCATCTAATGCTACTACCATTCCTGCTAATGCCAACATAGTAGTCACAGCCACAGCAATACCAAATAAACCGGCGAGGGAAAAAGTTGAAAGAATTCCTAATACAATAACTAATGCTGGAAGAGCAGTAGCCTCCATAGAAACCGCTAACCCTTGAATAACATTGGTGCCATGACCAGTAACAGAAGCTTTAGCAACAGATTTCACGGGTCGATAGTTAATTCCAGTATAATATTCAGTAATCCATATGATTAAACCAGTAATTAGAAGTCCAATTATTCCACAAATATACATGGTTAGACCCGTAAAAGTTTTTTCTCCTTGTTGATAAACTACTTCCAGTCCAATTATATAATCTGTAACAAAATAAAGAACTACCAATGATAATATAGCAGAGGCAATAAACCCCTTGTAAAGCGCTCCCATTATAGAACCATTCTTCCCTAATCTAACAAAATAAGTGCCAGCAATTGATGTCAGAATGCACGCACTACATATAGCCATTGGATAAATCATAATATTTTCCATACCAGGAAAAAATATCGAAGACAAAACCATTGTTGCAACGACAGTGACTGCATAAGTTTCAAATAAATCAGCTGCCATACCAGCGCAATCTCCAACATTATCTCCTACATTGTCAGCTATAGTAGCTGGATTTCTAGGGTCGTCTTCTGGAATACCGGCTTCAACCTTACCAACAAGATCTCCACCAACATCAGCTCCCTTAGTAAAAATACCACCCCCTAATCTTGCAAAGATTGATATTAAAGAAGCCCCAAACCCTAAACCAACCAATGCTTCTATTAATATTCTATCATCAGCGGGTATCCATATATTTTTTAACACGTAATAATAAACTGATACCGCTAAGAGAGCCAAGCCCGCAACTAACATACCTGTGACAGCTCCTGATTTGAAAGCTATGTTCAGGCCCCCAGCAAGGCTCTTAATGGAGGCTTGAGTAGTTCTTACATTAGCTCTAACTGAAACCAACATTCCAATATAACCCGCAGTACCAGACATGACTGCGCCAATAAGGAATCCAACCGCAACTTGTAAACCAAGTAGAAAAAATGAAATAATAAAAATTACTATTCCTACTAATGCTATTGTTGAATATTGCCTTGCCAAATAGGCACTTGCTCCTTCTTGAATAGCTTTTGCTATTTCTTGCATCTTTTCATTTCCGGTATCGGCTGATATCACAGAAATTGAAGTAAAAATTCCATACAAAATGGCAATTATACCCGAACCAATTATAAGATGTATTATTCCCATTAAACCCTCCAATTCAATATTAGGGGAACATGCCAAATGCTATTAATAATATCAAGATAAAGCTTTATTTAAAAATATGATTAAAACCATTCTTTTTAGCTCCATCTTTTAATTTAAGATCAAGAATAGATATTTTACTTCCCTTCGTTATTTTACCTATCATCCTTATATTCTTTTTAGCTTGCAGTCCTTTGGGGCCAGTAAATAATATCTCATAATCATCACCACCATTTAATATTACTTCAATCATTTTGCTATTTTTATTTACAATAGACCTGGCAGCAGAAGATAATGGGATATCGCTAAAATTAATCTCTGCACCTACATCTGATGACAGGCAGAGATTTTGTAAATCTTGAATCAAGCCGTCAGAGATATCTATTGAAGCGTTTGCCCTTTTATTAATTATACTAACTAATTCTATCCTCGGTTGTGGAATCAGATACCTATCAATTAAAAAATTTTTAAAATTCTTATTAACTTTTAATTTATTATTTAAAATCATTAAACCTAAAGCAGAATCACCAATCGTGCCTGAAACATATATATTATCACCAGGGATTGCGGAGGATCTCAATTTTATATTTGATTTAGGATTTTTTCCAAATATACATAAACTTAAGACTGTTTTGCTTTTGGTTTGAACAGTATCACCTCCAACTAAATTTATCTTATATTTCTTAAAATCTTCATTTAAGGAATACATAAAACTTTTTATCCATCTCTCATTAATGATGCTTCCCGCAGAAAAATTCAGTAAGCAAAAACCAGGCCTTACCCCTTTAGCTATTAAATCGGAAACGTTTACTCGAACGAGCTTTTTAGCAATATCTTCGGGCTTGTTATTAGAAAAGAAATGAATCCCTTCTACAATCGTATCAGTGGAGAAAATCAAGTTATCTACAATACCTACATCATCTGACAAACCGATTGCATATTTATCATTATCACCGACAAGGGGTTGTATATATTTTTTTACGATTTCGAATTCTGATTTCATTTCTATCTAAAGCCTATAATCCTTATTAGCTATAGTATCTAAAATACCATTAATAAAAGAGGGTTCGTCTGCGCTGAAAAATAATTTTGAAATCTCTATATATTCATTAAAAACTACTTTATTGGGTACATCATTAGGGCTTAACAGCTCATAAACCGCAGACCTTAGAATTGCCCTAACTAAAGAATCTATTCTTGGTAATGACCATTTTTCTAAATTTTCATTTATAACTATGTCTATCTTTTTTTGATATA
>CAJWUE010000015.1:0-27425 GCA_913047775.1 uncultured Rhodobiaceae bacterium | reverse complement strand
TCTTTCCTTGTCTTCGGGTATCAGTCGACCATCATATATTGAGGCAAGAGCCGCATCATCAATTAGTGAAATCGGCACTACAATCACTGGAGGTAATCCTTTTCTTGATGAAGAAGAATCATGGGGAATTGACGCAGCTTTTGAATGGTATTTTGACGAAGCAAGTCTCTTTTCCCTCACGGTATTTCACCGTGAGATTGACAATGTAATCTCCGAATCCAATGAAAAAGTTGATGGAAGCATTTATTCTGACACAGCTGTACCAGGAGAGCTATGGGATCTTTCGGCTTTCGGTAATGGTAAGGACGGTCAGCTTCAAGGTATCGAAATTGCCCTTATTGCTAGGTTGGATAATTATATCGATGGGTTTTTCTCGGGCTTTGGAATAGAAACAAATTTGGCGTTGATAGATTCAGAATACACCACTCCTGAAGGTTTGAAGTTTAATCTGCCTGGACAATCTGATACAAATTACAGTTTATCTTTATTCTACGAGGATTATGGTTTCTCTGCTCGATTAACATATCGCTACAGAGACCGCTGGCTTGATGAAACCGAAACAGGCGCAGTATTCGGACTCGATTCTGGTGTTTATTGGGCTCATCAAATGCGTCTTGACGCCGCTCTAAGATACGATCTTGAAGAACTGACTGGTTATCAAGCATCTATTTTTCTTGATGTGAATAATATTACAGACGAAGCCGATGTTCGCTACTCTGGTTACGAATGGAATCCAAACCAGGTTGAGGCCTACGGAAGGCGTATGGTCGGTGGAATTCGGTTTGCTTTCTAGCAAGAATTAAATCTAATTAAAAAGCCTCCAAAAGAATAATCTTCTGGGGGCTTTTTCTTTGAATCTTCCGGTTATATCTGCATAATCTTTAAGGTAATAATCTGGAGAAAAGTTATGAATGATTCTACTGAAGCTGTTCCATTTAAAGTAGATATAGAAGAAGAAAAATTAAATGATGTTCAAGAGAGATTAAAAAAATCTAGATTATCTGAAGACTTCGGAAATCAGGACTGGAAGTATGGAACAGAACGAAATTATCTTTCCGAAATTCTTAAATATTGGATTCAAAATTATAATTGGCGTGATCAGGAAGAAAAAATTAATTCTTTCCCTCATTATAAATGCGAGATCGATGGTAATCCTATCCACTTTATCCACGTAAAAGGCTCCGGAAAAAATGCTAAACCAATCATTTTATCTCATGGTTGGCCTTGGACATTCTGGGATTATCAAAAAATTATTGATCCACTTGCAAATCCTGAAAAATATGGAGGAGATAGTGAAGACTCTTTTGATGTAATCGTCCCCTCCTTACCAGGATACGGTTTTTCAACGCCATTAAAAAAGACAGGAATAAATTTTTGGGAAACCTCTGATTTATGGGTATCATTAATGAAAGACGTTCTCGGATATGAGAAATTCTTTGCACATGGAGGTGATTGGGGAAGTTTAGTAACTTTACAGCTAGGCCATAAATATTCTGAAATTGTTCCAGCCTTACATACTCATACTGCAATAAATCTGGATTTTTTTGAGAGGCCGGTTCCCACAGAGGATGAATTTTCTGAAAGTGAAAAAAAACTTCACCTAAGAAATGTAGAATTTTGGACTGAAGGAAACGGATATTTTCAAATACAAGCTACAAAACCACAGACACTCTCATACGGATTGAATGACTCACCAATAGGATTGTGTGCATGGTTGATCGAAAAAAGACGGTCGTGGGGTGATTGCGGTAATGATATAGAAAGCCGATTTTCCAAAGATGATCTTATTAATACAACAATGATCTATTGGTTATCAGAAAGCTTTGTTACCTCCGCAAGATATTATTATGAAGCAATGCACAATATTTGGAAAGCGTCACATAATCGTACACCAATAGTAGAAAGCGCAGTAGGTTTTACTATATTTGAAGGCGACATAATCTTTCGTCCAAAAAAACTCATGGCCGAGGCAAATAACCTGCAGTACTGGAATGTTACTGAAAAAGGAGGGCATTTTGCTCCAATGGAAGAACCTGAATTTCTTGTTAAGGAAATTCGAAAATTTTTTAGCTCTTATCGTTCATTAGTTTAAAGGAGAAAATAATGGGAAGATTAGATAACAAAGTTGCGATAGTTACAGGTGGGGCATCCAACCCCGGTTTGGGACATGCGACAGCTCATCGTTTTGCTGAAGAGGGAGCAAAAGTTGTTGTAACTGATATAGATAAGAAAAACGGAGAGAAAACCGTTTCTGAGATATTGGAAAAAAAAGGTGAGGCAATATTTATTGAACATGATGTCACCTCGCCAAAAGATTGGGAAAAGGTTGTTAGCACAACTGTCGAGAAGTATGGAAAAATTGATATTCTTGTCAATAATGCGGGTATAGCAATCATTAAACCCTTTGAGGAAATTTCCGAAGAAGATTGGGATAAACAACTCAATGTCAATCTCAAATCAGTATTTTTGGGATGCAAATCAGTTATTTCTCATATGAGAGAAGCACATAGCGGTTCCCTTATTAATGTATCTTCCATTGCTGGACAAGTCGGTTTGAGCAATTGCACAGCTTACAGCGCTAGCAAGGGTGGAGTACGTCTGCTAACAAAAACTTTGGCTGTAGAATACGGTCCTCATAATGTCCGATGCAATTCAATTCATCCGGGATATATGAGAACCAATATGAATGATCCAGATGTCGTTGCTAGAAGGGATCGGAACTCTAACGATCTTACAATCTCAATTCCTCTCGGAAGAATGGGAGAAGCCCTGGATATAGCAGATTGTGCAGTTTATTTGGCTTCGGATGAATCCAACTATGTCACCGGTTCCGAATTTAATGTCGATGCCGGATATACAGCAAGATAAATTAATCTTTTAGGATTTCGTAAGATATATCCTCTTTATCTTGTTTTCCTCTATAAATTAACCCTTCAAATAACTTATTGGGATCATGTCCTGTATGCTCAGTTGTTCTGCTCCAATCATACATATACTGACGAAGACTAATTCGCCAATCGCCATCACGACATTCATATTTGTCTACATATCTTCCAGCTACTAGATAATCAAAACCACCATCAGACTTTGTATCTTTATATTCCTTTACATCCATAACATCACCAGATTGCGACATGGATAAGAAGGCCAAAACATATACTTCACCAACACCTTTTCCCAATTCAGCATCAATATCATAATATTCGTTTACAACAGTGTGAGTCGTATAATTCATTGCATGATGTCCATCCACTACATTTTGACAAAATGTCTCATATGGACCGTCATAACTTCCATATTTAACTTCAGCGTCATCATGGAAAGCGGACTTCAAAATATCAATATCGCATCTATCAGCACCTCTTGAATAACAAGTAACCGCTTTACGAACAGCTTGTTCAGCTAACAAATCTTCTACACTTTTAACTTTAACCATATTCCCTCCTAACCGAAATATTATTAAAGCTTAATCCTGGATTTGATTCAAATGTTAAAAAACATTTGATTGAACATTAATAGAGCGGTTGAATCACTAAATAGCTATTTTCCTAAGGTCTGATAGGACAAATCATCCATAGTGTGTTTACCTCTGTAGGTGAGTGCCTCAAATAAACTATTTGGATCGGATCCGCTATAATCGGATGTTCTACTCCAATCATAAATGTATTGTCGAAAACTTATTCTCCAGTCACCATCACGGGAATCGTATTTGTCTACATATCTTCCAGCTACAAGGTATTCGGAATCGCCTGCGGATAGAAAAGCTAAAACATAAATCTCACCTTTTCCAGAATTGTTCGCTGCATCAATGTTATAATATTCATTTACCACCGTATGCGTGGTGTACTCCATACCAGATTGACCGGAAACAACATCCTTGCAAAACTGCTCGTAATGTCCGTCATAGCTACCGTATCGAACTTCCGCATCGGAGTGAAAGGCTGACTTCATTAGTTCTAAATCCGATCTATCAACTCCTCTGGAATAACACGTGGCTGCTTTTCGTACAGCCTGTTCCGCTAAAACAGATTCTATGTCTTTTACTTTTGCCATTTTTTCTCCTTAAATTTCAATTAATTAATGAACATAAATTTGGCATACAAATATAGATGAAAGACTGGTTAAATACTCTATTATTTATACGGCTTATAATTGTGATTAGGAGAAAAAATGGAAATCTTGAATTGGATAGAAATAATTGCTGTAGTAACTGGAACGCTTTTGCCGGCTCCTTTGCTGTCTTCCGCAAAGATGAAACAACGATTTGTTGGCTTCATTATTATGATTTTAGGAAATATTTGCGCCTTTACGGCTCAATATGCAGCTGGTTTAGAAATTCTAAGCATGGCATGTATTTTTTGGATTGTAATGTCTGTTCGCGGTATATGGTCAAACAAAAACTTTAAAACAGAGGGATCGTATTAACGAACTACTATCGATTCTTCGTTCCAAGGAGTTAAAGTTTTTTCCTCATCGTCCTTAAAAGCCTCGGGAAGCTCCTCTACCATATGATAGGTTGCTGCCAAACGACCAAATCCTACAAACCAGGCCACCGTCATTGAGAGTTCAACGATTTCTTCCTCAGAAAAATGTTTTCTTAAATTATCATAAATTGTATCATCGATAGCGAGATGATTTGTTGCAAAAAGCTCTCCGTATCGAATTGCTACTTTTTCCGCATCTGACAGATCTTTTGCCTCTTGGGGATTTTCCAAAGAACATACAAGATCTTCATCTATTCCGGCATTTCTTCCATCTTCATAACGAATTGCCATACAACTTCTACATTGATTATGAAAGGCGATTCTCAAACGCACTAGCTCAACCAATCGATCCGGAAGTGATCGGTGTTTCTTTAAGGCGCCTGCAAAATTAATTATTCCTTTCGATATTTCTGGTTTGTGAGCAAACATACGCATTATACCCTGCTCCAGAGGAGTTCCGCTATCGGCAGCGGTCATTTCTCTCAATTCTTGATCCCATTCATCCAATTCCAGTTTTTTAATACGTGACATTTTCCAACCTCCGTTATGAGTTTAATAATAGCTTACTTTTATAATTTTTCTATAGAGATTAGTTTTTTTGATCGGCAGCATTTGTTCCGATGATAACCATAGGAATACTAATCAAGATAAAAAACATTGCTACCCATCCGATTGCTGAGAAACCTCCATAATCAGAAACATACCCCATTAACATTGGTCCTATTGCGCCCCCCATTGTTACAAAGGCTGGATGAGCAGCTGCTAATCGTCCACTAGAATCAAGATTGGCAATACCTCCAAGAAAAAAGGGTGTCCACATTATAGGCAAAAGACCAAAAATAGGTATTGCAATAAAGAAAATCATAGGATTCCAAGCATTGGCTACAAAGAATGCCACAAATATCATTAAGGTTAAGAAAAATACACTAGGCCGCATGCTCCCGTAACGACTACCAATAAATCCAGCTATTAAAGGCCCTATTATTGTTAATATTCCCCCGACAGCGAAAGCATTCCCCATTGTAATTGTAGAAATGGACAAACCAGCTCCTATTCTCTCTGCAAATGTTAGTAATCCTCCATGAGCAAAGAACGCAAACGCTACACCAAACATGGCAATCCATCCAACTTTTCCAGTATAAGGTGAAAACTGTAACTGTTCTTCTTTTTTATCACCCAAAGAGGAAATAAGGGGAATAAAAGCAAATATAAACAATGAGAAAATGAGATGAACAAAATACGCCCCTTCCATTCCATAGATGCTAATAATTCTGGGTACTATTAAAGATAACAACACTCCAGCTACCCCAACCCCAGAATTTAGAAGAGCAAAAGTCATTAGAGCATTTTGCCCTCTTACAATTATAACCATGACCGATGCAACAATAGCTCCAGAACCAAGACCAGAAACAACACGAGCAAGAAAAATCATATTTAAATCTTGGGCATAAATTGTAAGCAAATGACCAATTACAACAATCAAACCACCAACAAGAAAAGGAAGCCTACTTTTTACAAGATGTGTATTCCGTGAGACAATTATAGAAACTAAAGAAATAGAAAATAGTTCGAGCGTAGCCATCGTGCCAATCTCGCCTCTAGAAGAATTAACAAAATGGTCAGCTACGGCCCCAATATTAAAAGCCATAGTAAAAGGAGCACTAAAGGCAGCCAAAAGAACGCCAATTAGGCCTATTTGATCTTTTATTTTTATAATAGGCTTCTGTTCAGAAAGATCACTCATAAAAAATCCCGAAGAAAAAATTAGACTTTGATTAAACTCTTTCGATTATGACCGCTGGTGCCATTCCACCGGCAGCACACATTGTAACAAGACCAAACTGAACGTCCCTTCTTTCCAATTCATCAAGAACTGTATTAACGAGAATAGAACCTGTGGCTCCGATAGGATGACCAAGGGCCATTGCTCCGCCATTTACATTTATTTTTTCCCGATCAATGTCTAGATCACGAATAAATTTCTCAGTTACAACTGAAAATGCCTCATTAACTTCAAATAAATCTATATCATCAAGAGTAAGGCCGGCCTTCTCTAATACCTTTTTAGCTGCTGGTACCGGGGCATTTAACATGAGAGTAGGAGAATCACCCATATTTGCCATGGCCTTAATTTTTGCTCTAGGCTTCATTCCGTTTGCTTTCGCATAATCTGGAGATGCCAATAATAACGCAGCAGCACCATCCACAACACCAGAGCTATTTCCAGCATGGTGAACATGATTAATTTCTAAATCTGGATATTTTTTTAAAATCAATTTTCTAAAAGTTGTTCCATCTTCGTCAAGCGGATAATCGGCTAGAGAATCAAACGATGGTTTCAACTCGGATAAAGCCTCAAAGGTAGTATTTGGGCGAGGAAATTCCTCATGATCAAGGGCCAAAGTACCATCCTCTTTATAAACAGGCACAAGAGATTTATCAAAATGACCGCATTCAATTGCTTTAGCAGCATTTTTTTGGCTAACTAAAGCCAATTCATCTACTGCTTCACGGCTTATGTTTTCTAATGTTGAAATTGCATCAGCACAAACACCTTGGTGAGGTTGCGGATGAACTTCTCTTAATCTAGCATTACCACTATCTATAAACGGTGAAGAGGCGCTTCCTCCCTGTCCAAATGTAGACATCATTTCGGTTCCACCAGCAATAACGAGATCTTCCATACCCGACATAACTGAACCAGCGGCTATATTAACGCTCGTAATTCCGGAACCACAAAACCTATCAAGTGTTACTGCACTTGCTTTTACATCATAGCCGGCATCTAAAGCCGCCATCCTGCCTAGATCTCCGCCCTGAGAACCTCTTTGAGAGCTAGTACCCCATATAATATCATCTACCTCAGCTGTATTTAGATTATTTCTTTCGGCTAATGCTTTTAAAACGGTCGCTCCAAGATGTTGGGGATGTATCCCAGTCAATGCGCCTTTTCCTGGTTTGCCTATCCCTCTAGGAGTACGGCACCCATCTATTATCAATGCTTCAGTCATAACTTCCCCTTAAGTTTTTCTAGAAAAGTTATATATCAATAAATGTAAACTGTCTCTACAATATAAATTATTAAGATTGCCTTATTTTCTTCATATATTTTTTCTATAAAGGTCATCTTTATTTAATTTTTAGGTTGAGAATGGAGTTTTATCTTCCTATCGCTGAAATGTCTATTAATCCTGTGGGGTTTCTAGTTCTTGGAATAGTTGTGGGTACTCTTTCAGGTACATTTGGTGTAGGAGGTGGATTTCTAATGACGCCACTTCTAATTCTTCTGGGAATTCCTCCTGCTATTGCAGTTGCATCTGAAGCAAACCATATAGTTGGTTCTTCACTCTCTGGAACTATAGGTCATCTTAGACGAAGGGCTGTAGACATTAGGATGGGCAATGTTTTACTCACGGGAGGAGTATTAGGATCCATAGTAGGAATACTAATTTTCAATTCTCTAAAAGAGGCGGGTTTTGTAGATTTACTTGTAACTATTGCCTATTTCTTCTTCCTTACAATTATCGGTTTGTTAATGCTCTATGAAAGTCTTGATAGCATGGGCCTTTTGGGACACAAAAAAAGGTCTCGATTTTATCATCATTCATGGGTAATGGGTTTGCCCTTAAAAGTACGATTTAGAAGATCAGGACTTTATATATCTTTAATTCCGCCATATTTAGTTGGCTTTGTAGTTGGAATATTGTCGGCAATAATGGGTGTAGGAGGTGGTTTTATTATGATACCTGCGATGATTTATATATTAAGGATGCCAACATCGGTTGTTGTAGGAACATCACTTTATCAAATTATATTTATTACAAGTATAGTGACCATTTTACATGCCACTACAAATCAAACAGTAGATTTTGTTCTTGCACTAATACTGCTAGTAGGTGGAGCAATTGGAGCGCAACTTGGAGTGCGATTGAGCAATAAACTTAAAGGACCTGCGTTAAGAGTGGCATTATCAATACTAGTCCTGAGTGTCGGTATTGTAATGGGATTGGAGCTAATACTAGAACCCGATCAGAGCATAACTATTTTAGCTGGAGGCCATTAATAGTGATTAAGAAATTCATAATTATTTTATCGAGTGTCATGATTCTTTCCGGGCAATCCCCTCCAGAAATATTTGTCGACGGAGAAGAAAGAGATATTAAGATTAGACCCAATATTGCTGGCACAGAGGTAGTTCTACTCGGAGCAACTCCAGCTGGACAAAGAGAAATAATAATTGAAGTAGTTGGTCCAAAAAGGAATATAACCCTTCAAGAAAAAAGAAGATTTTTAGGTTTATGGCTTGGTTTAGGAAAGATTAATTATAACAATGTTCCAAGTTATTATAATATTTTAAGCTCTAAACCCCTTAATGAAATATCGGATCAAGAAACGTTTAACAAGCTAGGTCTTGGCTTAGAAAACTTACCTCTGGGAAAGGCGGAAATTATCAATAGCGATTTAAAACAGAGAATCTTTGATAAAAGATTAAGAACTGAAATGCAAAATAAAGGACAATTTTTAGAAAATGAAAGCAGTATTGCAGTTAGATCCGGACCTGGAAAGGTTGGTTTATTTTCTACAGAATTTTTTCTTCCTTCAAATTCTCTTCAAGGAAAATATTTTGTCAGGTATTTTACTTTCCGTGATGGAAACTTTATTTCGTATACCGAAAATACAATAGACCTAAAACAAGCAGGGTTTAGTAGAGTAGTATGGCTTACTGCTAACAATTTTCCATTGATTTATGGTTTACTTGCAGTAATCTTGTCAGGATTAGTAGGTTGGTTGGTATCCATAATTTTTAGGCAATTAAAAATATCTTAGGAGAAGAAATGTTTAAAGAATCATTATTAAAGGGAAAACGTATACTTGTGACGGGAGGCGGATCCGGTTTAGGTAAAGAAATGGCCTCAGAATATGCAGATCTAGGTGCAGAAGTTTATATATGCGGACGTAGACAGTCAGTACTGGACGATACCGTCAGTGAAGTGACAAATAATGGTGGAAAAATTAAAGCCTATGCCTGCGATATAAGGGTTTCGGAAGCGGTAAATGATATGATCGAAACTATTTGGTCGGACGGGGGACCACTTACGGGTTTAGTGAATAATGCTGCCGGAAATTTTATATCTCCAACCAAAGATCTTTCTCCTAAAGGTTTTGAAGCGATTTCCAATATAGTATTTCGCGGGTCTTTTTATGTAACCCATGCTTGTGGAACACGATGGATAACTGATGGAGTAAAAGGATCGGTTATTTCTATATTAACCACATGGATATGGAATGGAAGTCCTTTTACGGTACCTTCAGCTATGTCGAAAGCGGGTGTTAATATAATGACAAAATCATTGGCTGCTGAGTGGGGCCATTATGGGATTAGACTTAATGCAATTGCTCCTGGACCCTTTCCAACTAAAGGTGCGTGGGAAAGATTAAGCCCTGGCCAAGATACTGATGATGAGTCTGGATCTTCAGGTATTCCTATGGGTCGTAATGGCGAAATGCAAGAATTAAGAAATTTGGCTGTTTTTCTAATGGCCGATGGATGTGATTATTTAACAGGCCAAACCATTGCAATTGATGGGGCCGCTCATCTTGCTTCAGGTGGAAATTTTTATCAAGGTCTACATAAACTTACTGATGATGATTGGGATGGAATTCGTGAGATGATCAGATCAACGAGTGATGCTGATAAAGCAAAAAGATCTGTTTAAATAATGAGTATTATTGCTAATAGCACTATCTGTATCATATTAATTGATACACTTGTAAGATGTAGGGAAGAGAAGGTTTTTTTGGCCATGCTATCACCTTCTTTTATTAGATCCCGATTTTTGTTAATTCTTGGAACAAGATAATATTTAGAAAATACTGATCCTAAGAAAACAAAGGACATTGCTATTAATTGAATGTCCTGACCTTCAACTATATATAAAATTAAGCATAAAAAAGATATTAGTGCCGACCATAAAAAATATTTTGGGAAAAGAACTTTTAATAAAGAACCTGCATTTTCTTTATCTAGAGTTCGATGGATGTTTCTCGCTACAGAAAACGAAAAAAAAAGTATTATTGAGAGTAACCCCGCTGTTAAAATATCCGCTACATTCATCATCTCTAATTATTATAATAATTTTATTTTATCTGTATATTTTTTTATATTACGTGTGGCAATTCATCCCATTTGGTGGTGTACCGTGGTGATAGGTGGTGTGTACGTGATTGCCAATCTCCATCTTTCCTTAAACCGGCTGCAGCATAAAAAAGTGTTCCTGGACCAAAACGATTATTAATACTGTCTATTGCCTTCATTCTTGAATCAGACTTTTCATAACTGACTTCTTCAAAAAGATCGGCTTGGTGCACATTATCCGGAACAAAGTCCATGAGAATTATTCCTGCTCTATGATACAAATAACCCGCTTGATAAATATTGCCTAAAACCTGCTCCATAGCCTTGATAATAAACCCTGTGTCACTGCAAGGATTATTGAATCCGTAAACTACTCCATCTTTATGTTGTGCATGATCTTCTCTAAAGGTATTGGTCCGAACAAAAACATAAATTGCTTGCGCCCTACTTCTCTGCAGGCGCATTTTTTCACACGCACGAATTGTGTAAAGCGCTACGGCTTGCTCTAGATCAGTAAAATTATCCACCGGTTTTCCAAAAGTTCTGGAAATCATAATATTCTTTCTTGGCCCTACTTGCTGTAAATCCAAGCATGACAAACCTCTCAATTCGTAAACTATTCTCTCCATCACGACCCCTAAGTATTTTCGCACCTTCTTGGTCGAAGCGTTTCTCAATTGCAACGCGTTGCCAATACCGATCATTCTTAATTTAGCTCCCCATCTTCCCGATATACCCCAAATATCTTCAACCTGGATATCCTCAAGTACTTCAATCTGTTTAGCGAACGAACTGAGATCAAATACGGAATTTTTTTTATCTTTTTTAGCTAAAGAATTTGCGATTTTGGCTAATGTTTTTGTTGGCCCTAGCCCAATAGAGACCGGAATACCTGTCCACTGTAGAACGTTTTTTCTTATCTTTTGGGAATAATCATAATAGTCTTTTTTTGCAAGGGGATTGAATCTAATAAAAGCTTCATCAATTGAATACACTTCAACATCCGGACTAAAAACCCTTAGCGAATCCATGACTCTGTCGGACATATTTCCATACAGTTGATAGTTAGACGAGTATACTTCAATATTTTTTGATGAAATGACATGGCGATAATCGTGAAAAGGGGCGGCCATTGGAATACCCATTTTCTTTACTTCATTGGATCGCGCAATAATGCAGCCATCGTTATTTGACAACACGATGACTGGCCTTCCAGCCAATGTTGGATTAAAAACACGCTCACAGGAAACAAAAAAATTATTGCAATCTACCAAGGCAAATAATTGTGTATGATTAGACTTCGTGGATAACATTGGTAACAACACCCCAAATCTTTACATCGTTGTTTTCTGTCAATTCTATGGGTTTATATTTTCTGTTTTCAGGGGTAAGTAATGTCTTGGAGCCCCGCTTCTGTAAGCGTTTGACGGTCAGCTGGCCATCAACTGCAGCAATAATTATTTTCCCGTGACGTGGTTCCAAGCTTCGGTCAACGACTAAAATATCACCATCATGTATTCCTGCTCCCACCATTGACTCGCCTGACGCTCTGACAAAAAAAGTAGCGGTTGGATGCTTAACAAGATGATTGTTTAAGTCGAGCTTTCCTTCCATATGATCGTCAGCCGGAGATGGAAAACCTGCCGGAACTTTATTGCTATAGAGCGGAAGAGAAAGATTATGATCATGAATAAAATTCATGATACTATCGATTTTACTAACTGGTACTCGTATAGGTCTTGTAACCTCACCAAACTTGCCTTGACCTCTTGGTCTACCTGCTCCTAGTCGTGCTCCACCACGTGCCATCGATATTTCTCATAACTTGTTAATAACTTCATTACTATATTAGAATATAGTACACTATTCAAATAAATTATTTAACTAATATCATTCGGATCAATAATAGGTAGTGAACATACTCTATCAGTACAAATAAAAGCTGTAGTCTTATCAACGTCGGTTTTTCCATGAGCCGGATGATAATCAGGTAGCTTTGTTCCGGGCTCAATAATAGCTACCAAAAGATCATTAACCTGAAGTTCATTTGCCTTCTTCAACATATCTTTGGTTATCTTACTATTCTTCGGTCCAACAATAAAAACATCGGTACCCTTATGATAAGACTCAAATCCCGCGATCCAGGAACAATGGCTGGAAAAACGTTTGGCAACAATCTTACCGAAGCCAGTTTCCAATTTTTTTATATATTCTTCAATCTTATTGTCTCCGGTAATACGCCACAAATCCGTAAGAGTTTTGAACAACAAACCATTCGCAGATGGTGTTGGTCCGTCTTCAGAAATCCTCATACGTACAGGTAAATCATTTGATTGGAGGGATGTATTAAAATAGCCGCCCCTTTCATTATCAAAAAAATTGTCATTAAGAATCTTAAAAATGGCCTCCGATTGATCCAAATATTTTTGTTCAGAAGTGGTAATAAATAACGCGACTGATGCTTCGATAAGAGCAGCATAATCATCTGCTAAAGCAAGTCCCCTAACTTCGCCCTCTCGCCAACTATGATATAGGGAATCCTCGAAAAAAAGATTATTCAAGACAAAGTCATATGCCTTAATCGCCCTATCGAGCCAAGCCTTATTAGAAAAGACTGTAGAAGCTCGAACTAATGCAGAGATAGTAAGGCCATTCCAGTCGGTCAAAATTTTGTCATCCATTAGAGGAGAAATTCTTTTTTTTCTTTCAATTAATAATTTTGAACGGCAATTGACTATCTCAGAGTCGAAAATGTCGTTTTCATAGGCTTTCAAAAATAAAATATTTTTACCTTCAAAATTTCCCTGCTTAGTAACTCCGTAGATATTTTTAAAATTTTCGGCTTGTGAACCCAATATTCCATCTATTTCAGATTCATCCCAAACGTAATATTTTCCCTCAATTCCTTCACTATCGGCATCAATAGCAGCGGCAAAACCACCTTCCGCAGTCTGCATAACCTCAATTAACCAGTTGACTGTTTCCAAAACCCTTAACTTTATGAAAGGATCGGGATGGGTTTTGTAGACAGAAGAAAATAAATCAACCAAGAGTGCGTTGTCATATAGCATTTTCTCAAAATGGGGAACTAACCACTCTTCATCAACAGAATATCTAGCAAAACCTCCCTGTAAATGATCGTAGATTCCTCCATTAGCAATCTTTTTAATTGTCAATAGAACTTGATTCTTATAGCTCAAATTTTTGGTTCTAAGATATGCTCTCCATAAATTTCCAATGATGTGAGTGTTAGGAAATTTTGGAGCACCCATTAAACCTCCATTTATATCATCACTAACCTTTAACAATTGATCCGAGACTCTGTCCAAAATATCTAGACTCAATGTGCCGGAAGTATCATCGTTATTTATTTTATTTATCGCATCGGAAACGCTCTCATAATTTTTCTTAATTGTTTCCTTATCTCTAAGGTAGGCTTCCGAAATTCCATTTAATACATTTTTAAAACTAGGCATGCCGCGTGAAGCTTCTTTGGGAAAATATGTTCCTCCCCAAAATATTTCTTTACTCGGCGTCATAAATATCGTCATAGGCCAACCACCATGTCCCCCCATAGCGTGGAGCCCTGTCATACAATAGTTATCAATATCAGGTCTTTCTTCACGATCAATTTTTATATTGATGAACTTTTCATTCATTAATTTAGCAACTTCTTCATCTTCAAATGATTCATGTGCCATAACATGGCACCAATGGCAAGCTGAATATCCAATTGATATTAAAAGTGGCTTTTGATTATCTCTTGCTTCTTGAAATGCCTCTTCTGACCAAGGCCTCCAATGAACGGGGTTGTCCTTGTGTTGCAAAAGATAGAGGCTCTTTTCATTAATCAATAAATTCTTTTTTTCCAAAATCTTTTCTTTTTTTTCTTTAAATTCTTTTTATGGTTTTATACAAACCTTGCCAATAACACTTCTGTTTCTAAGCTCCAAAAGAGCATCGACAGTATTTTCTAGAGGGTATGTTTTATAAATATTGGGATTTAATTTTCCTTCTTTTGCCAAATTATCTATTGCATCCAGATTCTCTTTCCCCTTTTTAGGATTTCTCCTACCAAATTCCCCTCCTCGAACTCCTACAACCGAGAAACCTTTAATTAGTGGTATATTCACTGAAATACTTGGTATACGTCCTGACGTAAAACCTATTATTAGCAACCTTCCATTCCAGGCTATACATCGGACGGACTCATCGAAAACATCACCACCTACTGGATCGTATATAACGTCTGCTCCCTTACCTTCGGTTAATTCCTTCACTCTATCTTTAAACCCTTTAACCGGAAGCACATGTTCTACGCCATATCCTATTAAAAAATCCCTTTTTTCTGAAGAAGAAGCTGTGGCAATAACATTCGCTCCATATATATTACCCAGATCTACTGCGGCCAAACCTACTCCACCTGCTGCACCGTGTACAAGGAGACTCTCTCCAGAATTAAGATTGCCTCTACAAATCAAAGCAACATAGGCAGTTAAATAGGCTACAGTGAATGCTGAAGCTTCTTCCCAACTTAAGTATTTAGGTTTTCTTCTTATATCCTCTTGAGTAACAACAATTTCTTCGGAAAAGGAACCTGTTTTACCGCCAACTATGACTTCGTCCTCTATTGTAAAATTTTTCACATCTTTTCCAACTTCAATTATTATTCCTGCTGACTCCATCCCCAGCACAAAAGGGAATTCGGGCTTAAATTGGTATAACCCAGAAATCATCAGTAAATCAGGAAAATTTACTGAAGCAGCTTTGATTAAAACTCTTATTTCATTTGGTTTTAAAGTCTTTCTTTCAAGATTTACTATTTTAACGCTTGAAAAATTTTCCGATAAGGATTCAACTATAGCAGCTTTATACATCTCTTAATTTTTAAGACTTTTTACTAAAAAATTAACACAAAAATCTTTCGCAAGCTCTAAATCGGTCTTTTTATTATTAGTAACATATTCAATAGCCACCCCTTCAACAACTGAACTAAATACTGCAGAAAAATAATCAATATCCACATCAGGAATAATTTTATTTTTTATTGCTAATTCCAAATCTTTTTTTAGATCTTCAATAGCTAAAGTCATTTGTGGGGTTTGGATTGTAAAACGATCAACAACCTCTAGGTTTGTTGAAAGAAGAAGAAATAATTCTGGTAACTTGGATACCATTTCAAAAAAAGGGTCAACTTGAAATTCTATAAACTCTTCAAGATTGTTTGCCTTTTTCCTGCCTTTTTCCAGAATTTTTGCAAGATCATAGGCAGCGTCATCTATTGCTGCAATTAGAACTTCTTCTTTATTTTTAAAATAATTATAGAATGTTCCCGAAGCCAATCCAGTATTTCTTATGATATCCCTAACAGTAGTCTCACTAATACCCTTCTTAGAAAAAATTTCAATCCCACTTGCAATAATTTTTATTCTATTAGTTTCCTTGTTAGTTTCCCTCTTACCTAAAGTGATTTTATTTAAGCTTCTATTCATAATATTTCCATAACCCTCTCAGGTGGTCTTCCAATAATTGCTTTTTCACCCCTAATCACAATTGGTCTTTCAATCAAGATAGGATTTTCAGCCATACAATCAATCAAAAATTCATCAGATATATTGGGGTCATTTAGATTTTTTTCTTTGAATAAGGCTTCGCCTTTTCTCATAAGATCTATTGGGCGTATTCCCAATTTTTTTAAAATGATCTTTATTTCAGTTTTTGATGGTGGATTCTTAAGATATTCAACGATATTTAATTCAAGGCCTCTCTCTTGAATAATACTCAAAGTTTGTCTGGATTTGGAACAACGTGGATTATGAAATATAGCCAAATTCGTCATTTAATTTTTACATCTATCCCAACAGCATTACTTATATTTTCAAAACCGTCTCTTTCAAGTAAATCAGAGAGACCCTCCTTGATATTAACAACCAATTCTGGCCCATTATAGACTAAACCCGTGTATAATTGAACCAAAGTCGCTCCATTTCGTATCTTTTCGTAGGCCTTTTCAGCAGAGTCTATTCCGCCCACTCCTATCAGCGGTATACTCCCCTTAGTAAGACGATAGACCAAGTTGAGCTTGTACGTTGACAATTCAAAGAGTGGGGCGCCTGATAAACCACCTGAAATATCTTCATTTAAATTCAGTTTTGACCTATCAAGAGTCGTATTAGAAATGATTATTCCATCTATACCTTTAGATAAAACTACCGAACATAAACTCTTTATATCCTCCTCTTCCATATCCGGGGCAATTTTTAACAAAATGGGGGGACGAGCATCATTATGGTTTTTCTCAATTACCTCATTAATGTTTTTAATTAGATCGTTAAGGTTTTCTATCAACTGAAGGTCCCTCAAACCCGGGGTATTTGGCGAGGATATATTGACTGTTATGTATGAAGCACAATTTGAAAAATTTTCGATCCCCTTTTTATAATCCTCAATAAAGTTTTCACTTTCTTTATTTGCGCCTATGTTCACACCTACTATTTGATCTATATCTCTTTTGGAGGGTAATCTTATTTTAATTGCCTCAAACCCCTCACTGTTGAATCCTAAACTGTTGATAATTGCCTCTTCTTTTTTTAGACGAAAAACTCTGGGCTTTGGGTTACCCGACTGCGGTTGAGGTGTAACAGTCCCAACCTCAACAAACCCAAAACCCAGATGAAAGAGTTGTTTGTAAATTTCAGCATTTTTATCAAAACCTGCAGCAATACCAACGGGGTTGTTAAATTGTAAACCAAATACAGTATTCTTAAGATTCGAAAAATCTTTGTTATCTCTCTTCAAAGAAAATCTCAAAAGAAAAATTGTGACCCTATGTGAAATTTCAGGATCTAACAAAAAAAGAAAAAATTTTATAAGGTTGTATAAAAACATTAATCTCTCAAAAACCTCCCTCAAGAATAATTAAAACATATTCCATTTTGAAAATTAATTTACCAATTCCTCTAAATAAGGAATTAATCCTTTATCTGCAGGTAAAAGTTCCAATTTGTAAAGATCTAGAGGGCTAAACCACCCCAATTCCTGGTTTTCCTTTGCAACCAAAATACCATTCCACTCCCTGCAAGAAAAAAGTAACAATAAAATACTAAAGTCATCATATTCATAGGTAGCGAAAGTAATAGGTGATAAGTCCGAATCTTTTATATTTATTCCTATTTCTTCTTTGATTTCTCGAATTAAACATTCAGAAGGCGTTTCATTTTTTTCCTTTTTCCCGCCAGGAAATTCCCAAAATCCAGACATAAACTTATCATCTGGTCTTTTGTTCAATAAAATCTTTTTATCATTATCGATTAATGCCAATGCGGAAACGATGGTAACTTCTTTAGATCTCATTAAGAGGGTTTAACTCCTATAATCAGCATTTATTTTTATATATTTTTCGGTGAGATCACATGTCCAAATACTGCTTTGGGAATCACCGACCCCAAGGTCAATTTCAATTAAAATACTATTATTTTTCATATATTTCTTTGTCCTTCTTTCCGAATACCTCTTGGCCAAAGATCCTTTATAAATAACTAAATTTTTTCCTATTTTAATTTTAATCTTCTTTTCAGAAAAATTTTCTTTTGTCTTTCCAATGGCCATTATTATTCTACCCCAATTTGGGTCAGAACCTGCTATAGCCGTTTTTACTAATGGCGAATTCGCAACAGATCTAGCTACTTTTTTTGCCGATGCTGAACTTACGGCCCCGCTTACCTTAATTTCTACCAATTTCTGAGCGCCCTCTCCATCTCTCACGATTTGAAGAGCTAAATCATTCATTACATATTCTAATGCTTCTCTAAATTTTCTTAATCTTGCATCTCCTATCCCACTGAAAGGTTTAATTTTTTCATTTTCCATGGCCTTTCCTGTGGCAAATGCCAATACAGTGTCATTTGTTGAAGTGTCACCATCGACCGTAATAGCATTAAAACTATTTCTTAAACCTAAATTAATAAGGGTTTGGAAAATTTTTTGATCTATTGCGGCATCTGTAAAAATAAATGCCAACATCGTTGCCATATTTGGGGAAATCATACCTGACCCTTTTGCAATTCCGACTATCGATATATCTTTACCGTCAATCTTAATTGTTTTTCCAGAACCCTTAGGAAAGGTATCTGTTGTCATAATTGCTTTAGCGGCACTCTCAAATGAAACAGGTTTTTCTTGAAATGAACTTTTTATTGCCTTCATGGTAGGTCTTAAAGGTATCTGTTCTCCAATTACTCCTGTAGAACAAGTGTATACATCCTTCTGTCTACAACTGAGAAACTTGCTCGTGAATGAAGCTAATTTTTTAGTATTTTCTTCACCTTTTTTTCCTGTAAAACTATTTGCAATACCGGCATTTACTACCAGGGCCTTGGCTTTTCCCGATTTTAAATTTTTTTTGCAAAATAAAACTGGTGCCGCAATTATTTGCGCTTGCGTAAAGGAGCCGGCCACTGAAGTATTTTTTTCAAAAATAATAGTTAATATGTCATCTCTTTTTTTGTACTTTACCTGAGATCTTCCAGTACCCATAAGCATTCCTTTAACCAAAGGTAGCTTTGGAAAGTTCTCTGGAGCAAGCGGGGACTTTTTTAAATTCATGTTTTACTCTTTATTTTTAAAATCTAATAATGGTTTAATAAACCAAAGACGCTTATATATAAACGGATTTTTTACTCAGTTTGGTTGACATCTTAAAAATGTCTTCCTACATGAAGGATATGGTAATAAAGGAAAATTAGTTAATGCCAAGCTTAAATTCAATTTTAAACAGTTTTTTCGGCTCTAGCAATGACCGAAAACTGGGAAAATTTCATAGCAGAGTGAATGAAATTAATGCTTTGGAAAATTTCTATGAAAAATTAACTGATGAGGATCTAAAAAATAAAACCAAAGAATTTAGGGATAAAGTTAAAAATGGCACAATCTTAGACGATTTATTGAATGACGCTTTCGCTGTCGTAAGAGAAGCAAGCAAAAGAACTCTTGGACAACGACATTTTGATGCACAAATTATTGGTGGCATGGTCCTTAATGAGGGTAAAATTGCTGAAATGAAAACTGGGGAAGGTAAAACATTAGCGTCTACTTTACCCGTTTATCTCAACTCTTTGTCTGGTGAAGGAGTTCACATCGTTACAGTCAATGATTATTTGGCCAAAAGAGATGCTGAATGGATGGGTCAGATCTATAACTTTCTTGGATTAAAGGCGGGGGTGATAATTGCTGGCCAGAATGACGAAGAAAAAAAGCAGGCCTACGAAGCAGATGTAACATACGGAACAAATAATGAATTTGGATTTGATTATCTTCGAGATAATATGAGGCATTCCTTTGAACAAATGTTCCAAAAAAAACGTCACTTTGCAATAGTCGATGAAGTTGATTCAATACTAATTGACGAAGCCAGAACACCACTAATTATATCCGGTGTTGTTGAGGATAAGTCTAATTTATATACTAGCATTAATAAAATTGTACCTAAAATCTTAGAAAACGATATTGAGATTGATGAAAAAACTAAAAGCGTAAATCTTACTGAGGAAGGTAATGACCGACTTGACAAAACTCTTTTTGCAGAGGGGTTAATGGATAAAAATTCTTCGGTCTATGATATCGAAAATGTGAACCTGGTCCACCATATAAATCAAGCGCTTAAAGCTCATAAATTATTCCATAAAGATACTGATTATCTAATTAAAGATAATCAAGTGATTATAATAGATGAGTTTACTGGAAGAATGATGGAAGGAAGAAGATTTTCTGATGGCCTTCATCAAGCTTTGGAGGCAAAAGAAGGTGTTCAAATACAACCCGAGAATCAGACACTTGCATCTATAACATTCCAAAATTATTTTAGACTTTACGAGAAACTATCAGGAATGACTGGTACTGCACAAACAGAAGCAGAAGAGTTTCTGGATATCTATGGTCTTGATGTAGTGGCTATTCCAACCAATTTACCTGTTGAAAGAAATGACCAAGATGATGAAATTTATAGAACAACTGATGAAAAATATGAAGCCATAATAGAAAACATAAAAGAATGTTATGAAAAAAAACAACCGGTATTGGTTGGAACGATCAGTATAGAAAAATCCGAGATACTTTCTTCTTTATTAAAAAATCAAAAAATAAAACATAACGTTCTTAATGCTCGATACCATGAGCAAGAAGCACAAATTATTGCTCAAGCGGGAATGTATGGTTCAGTTACCATAGCCACAAACATGGCAGGAAGAGGAACAGATATACAATTAGGAGGGAATCCGGAGTTTGAGTCTGAAAAAAAACAAAATGATCACCAAAGACAAAAAAATGAAGTCATCTCAGCGGGGGGATTATTTGTAATAGGAACAGAAAGACATGAAAGTCGAAGAATAGACAATCAATTAAGAGGAAGATCTGGTAGGCAGGGAGATCCTGGAAAATCCAAATTTTATTTAAGCCTTGAGGACGATCTGATGAGGGTATTTGGTTCTGAACGGCTGGATAATATATTGCAACGATTGGGTCTAGATGAAGGTGAGGCCATAGTTCACCCCTGGATAAATACTGCCTTAGAAAGAGCTCAGAAAAAAGTAGAAACGAGAAATTTCGAAATTCGTAAAAATCTCCTAAGATTCGATAATGTTATGAATGATCAAAGGAAAGTTATCTTTGATCAAAGGTTAGAAATAATTTTGGACGAAGATTTGTCAGAGACTACTAAAGATATGCGTCACGAGGTTATATATGATACATTAGATCAATTCATCCCTGATAAATCCTATGTAGATGATTGGGATATCCCAGAACTAGAAAAAAATATCAAAAGGATTTTTTCTTTACAGTTGCCTTTAGAAGAATGGTGTATCGAAGAGGGTGTAGATCCCGAAAATTTAAAAGATAAAATAACATCAAATATAGATCTTGCCTATGATAACAAAACTGCAGAATTTGGTTTAGATCTTATGAAAAGCCTTGAAAAAGCTATAATATTGCAATCGATTGATCAAAATTGGAAAGACCATTTGGGTCAATTAGAAAATTTAAGACAAATTGTTGGTTTGAGGGGTTATGGACAAAGAGATCCTCTAAATGAATACAAATCTGAGTCATTTATGCTTTTTGAAGACCTTTTAAGAAGCTTTAGAGAGGATGTAACAAGAATATTGTTTCACATCAGAATTGCATCTGATGAAGGAATAGAGAAAATTCGTAATAAGAGAAATATTAAACACAATGCTATGCAGGAGAATTTTGGCTACGATAATGAAAAGGCAGAACCTTCTAAGACAGTGAGAACAAGAAATATAAATACACCAATTGATTCCAACGATGCTTCTACTTGGGGAAAGATAGGTCGAAACGAAAAATGTCCATGCGGTTCAGGAAAAAAGTATAAAAATTGTCATGGTTAGTTTTAAATATTTAAATTCCTTCCAATTTCTAGAAATTTATCTCTTCTTTTCTCTACCAGAGATTCAGGGTCAAATTTTTTAAGGGAGATTATTGAATCTTTAATGGCTATTTTAGTTTGCATTATTATTTGAGCATGCTCTCGGTGTGCTCCCCCTACCGGCTCATCAATAATCTCATCTATTACATTCAGATTCAATAAATCCTGTGAAGTGATCTTCATAGCTTCAGCGGCCTCCTTTGATTTCTTCGAGCTCCTCCATAAAATTGAAGCGGATGCTTCAGGAGAAGCTACTGTATATATAGAATGCTCAAGCATTAAAACCTTATTTGCGGCTGCAAGTGCCATAGCACCTCCTGAACCACCTTCTCCAATTATAACTGATATGACCGGAACTTTTAATGACAGAGTGCAGTCTATTGACCTTGCAATAGCTTCAGACTGACCTCGTTCTTCAGCGCCCACTCCTGGATATGCCCCTGGAGTGTCTATAAAAGTTATAACAGGGATTTCATATCTTTCAGCAAGTCTCATTAACCTTATAGATTTTCTATATCCTTCAGGATGGGCCATTCCAAAATTGTGTTTTAGTCGTGTCTCGGTATCTGCGCCTTTTTCATTCCCTATTAACATTACAGAAAAATCATCTAACTGTCCTAGACCTCCAATTATAGCTTTATCTTCTCCATATACTCTATCACCTGCAAGTGGAGAAAAACCTTTTATCATTCCATGAATGTAATCTTTAAAGTGTGGTCTATCCGGATGACGAGCGACTTGTGTTTTCTCCCAGGTACCAAGATCCTGGTATATTTCTGTCAATAAATCCTGAGCTTTAGTTTCTAATTTTGTTATTTCATCAAGTGAAATAGTTTTTTCTTCTTCATTTAGACGTTGTTCGTTTAATTGACGGATTTTTCCCTCAACATCTGCAAGAGATTTTTCAAAATCTAGATAGTTAACCATAAATTAATCCTATAAAAGAACAAAACTGCAGTCGAAAATGCAAGAAGTCAATGTTCGGTTTTCGATAATGGATGATTGGATCTTACCGAACTTATCAATTCTGAGTCCAAAATGTGAGTATAAATTTCAGTTGTAGAAATATTAGAATGACCCAATAATTCTTGAATAACTCTTATGTCCGCACCCCTATTTAACAGATGAGTTGCGAATGCATGTCTTAATTTATGTGGACTCAATTTCTTTTTATCAAAACCTAAATTTTTTGCAAAAATGAAAAGGGTTTTATTAACGGAATCCCTAGTTAAATGTCCATCACCACTATGAGAAGGGAATAAATAAGAGGACCCATTAGGTAAAAATGACATCCAGCCCTCAATAACTTTCTTAGTGTTGGTAGTAAAATACACTTTTCTCTCTTTATCGCCCTTGGCAGTTATCCGAACCGTCCTTTTAAGAATATCAATATCCCTAACTTTCAAATTTACCAGTTCACTCACTCTCATCCCAGTGGAATATAGAATTTCGATCAAACACAAACTCCTTAATCTTTTCTTTTTTTGAAAATCTGTTTCACCACCCTCAGGAGAAATCCTTACATAATTCAGCAGGAGATCAACTTCCTCTTCACTGAGAGTTTTTGGTAAAGATCTGCTTATCTGTGGTCGTCCTATTGTATCCATAGGATTTTTTGCTATCCTACCTTTTGTTTTCTCATAAGAATAAAATTGATTAAGGGTAGAATAAATCCTCGATCTGGTAGATTTTTTGAACCCTTTTTTTGTTATCTCTTCAAGATAGGATATAATATGCTCTGTAGTGATTTCCCTGAGCGATTGATTCAAAATTATATTTTCTGAAGAAGCATTTTTTATAATTAAATAAAATTTCTTTTTGTTAGAATTGGGAAAGATGTTTTCTTCAAAATTTTTTGGGCTCCATAAATAAGAACAAAAAACTTTAAAATCATTTTTATACGATTGAATAGTATTCTTGCTTAATCCCTTTTCAATACTCAAATAATTAAAGAATAAGTCCAAGTTTAATTCTTGATCTGACCAATAACTCTTCCAATCTCTATTATTTATTTTATCCATCATTTTAATCTTCTGTAAAAAAGGAAGAAAAACCTATTTGTCAAAAATCTGTTCTTCTGTAATTACCTTCTTAACATCTTTAATTTCCGGCTCAACAAAACTCGATAAATTATATACAAGTAAGAAAAGGGTCAAAATGACTAATAATGAAATAATATAATTTTTCATAATTTTGTTTCCATAAGTAATTATATCTGCTTCGTTGAAAAATAAATAAAAAAAAATAAGAGATCCTTCTTTTTTGTGAATATTTGAAATATACAGGGATTATTGAATAAAAATGGAAAAGACTTTTAAATCCAAAATAGTATTGGTAGGAATGATGGGATCAGGAAAAACTACCATTGGCAAACTCCTATCTAAAGATTTCTCCTTACCGTTTTATGATTCTGATGAAGAAATAGTAAAGAAATTAGGTATGAGTATTGTTGATGTCTTTCAAAGTCAGGGAGAAGAGGTATTTAGAGAGGAAGAAGCCAAAACAATAAAAAAAATTCTAATGAAAGACCAATATATATGTGCTTTAGGTGGAGGATCTCTATTAAGTCAGGAAATTCGAGACATCGTAAAAAAGAATGTTATATCTATATGGCTTCAAGCAAGCGTTGATGATCTTTACGAACGACTTAAAGATGATAAAAGCAGACCTAAATTAGATGTCATGGATACAAGAGCTGAAATCTTTAATTTAAATCAACAAAGAGAGAAATTTTACAAAATGAGTGATATAGTCGTGAATACAGGAAATAAAAGCGAAGAAATGATTGTTAGTGAAATTGTTCCCCTAATAGAAGATCTTAATTAATAAAAATGAGAGAATTTAGAAAGGTAAAAGTTAATCTTGGAGAAAAATCTTACCATATACACATTGGTAAGAATATCGTTGATTTGCTTCCCGAAATAATTTCTCCATCAGTTACAAGGAAAAAGATTTTCTTGGTGAGTGATGAGGCTGTGGGATCTACGATTTTACCTAGAGTACGAAAAATTCTTGAAGATGCGGGGTTTGAATTATCAATAATCTTGGTGCCTTCAGGAGAAAAGAGTAAAAGCTTTGAACAACTTCAGATTCTTCTTTCCGAACTATTAGATAATAATATTGAAAGAAGAGATATTGTTATTGCCCTTGGTGGCGGAGTAATAGGAGATTTGGTAGGTTTTGCAAGTTCAATTTTGTATCGGGGTATAAATTTCATACAAATACCTACGACTTTACTTGCACAAGTAGATTCTTCAATCGGTGGAAAAACTGCCATTAATGTAAAACAGGGTAAAAACTTGGTGGGTTCTTTTCATCAACCCAAAATAGTTGTTGCCGATGTCAACTTTTTATCTACTCTCTCTCTTAGAGAAGTAAAAGCAGGTTTTGCTGAAATCATCAAATATGCAGTTTTAGGTAATAGGGCCTTTTTTGATTGGCTAAATGAAAATAGCAAAAAACTTTTAAAGTTAGATACTGAAAGCTTAATTCATGCAATAGAAACATCATGTAAAATGAAAGCGAAGATAGTAAAAGAAGACGAATATGAGCAAGGTAAAAGAGTATTATTAAATCTAGGACATACTTTTGGTCATGCCTTTGAAAAAAGTGTAAATACAAATAGTGATGGCCAATCAATATTGCATGGAGAAGCTATTGGAATAGGGATTTGTCTCGCGGCTAAACTTTCAGAAGATTTTGAAGAAAGTAATATAGAAGATTCAATAGCTATAGAAAAATTGGTGACCGATTTTGGTCTACCAACAAATATTTTGGATATTTCAGAAAATTTAAAAATTAGTGAAGTAATAAAATTTATGAAACACGACAAAAAGAGAAGTGATGACAAGAACACTCTTATCTTATTGAAAGGGATCGGAGGGGCTTTTATTCACAATGATGTAAAAGACGAAGATTTAGCTAGATTCCTGAACAATCAGGGGCTTAAAAAATGATCGTTTCTTTAAGTATCCTTTTAGGCGCCATATTGGGATTATTAGTTCTTTCTGCTTTTTTTTCTGGTTCCGAAACAGCATTAACCGCTGTATCCAAAGTAAGGATAAAACATCTTGCAGAAAATGGGGATAAGCGCGCTAAGATAATTGAACGGCTCATTTCAAGGAGAGATTATTTAATTAGCACTCTGCTTTTGGGTAATAATTTAGTCAATATCCTTGCTTCAGCCCTGGCAACGAGTCTTTTTATATCTTTGTTTGGCGACTTAGGTATCCTTATTGCTACCATCTTTATGACTTCCCTTGTTCTAATTTTTGCTGATATTCTTCCGAAAGTTATAGCCCTTAAATATACAGATCATTGGGCTCTAGTTTCTTCCTATATTGTAAAGCCTGTAGTAACAATTCTTGGACCAATTGCAAACTTAGCAAGAAGAATCGCTTTCATTTTTGTGAAAGGAAATGGGGACTCACCTACGAGGCTGGTGGATGCACACGATGAAATCCGCGGTCATATAGATTTGCATCACGAAGAGGGAGAGGTAAAAAAAAGAGATAAAGATATGTTGGGTGGAATTCTGGATCTGCCGGAGGTAACAGTCGAGGACATAATGATACATAGAAATAGTATTATGACTGTAGATGCCAAAACTAAAGTAGAAGAAATTTTATCTCTAATGCTCAATAGCCCTTATACTCGTGTACCGGTGTGGGAGAATGATCCGGATAATTTTATAGGCATTCTTCATATTAAAGATTTAATTAAAGCTACAATCAAAAAAGAAAATGAGATAGAGAACTTCAATATAAAAGATATTCTTGTTGAAACCTGGTTTATTCCTGAGACCACAAGCCTGAAAGAGCAACTAAAAAACTTTATTGAGAAAAAAATCCATATGGCTTTGGTTGTTGATGAATACGGAAGTTTAATGGGTCTTGTAACATTAGAAGACCTGATAGAAGAGATAACTGGACCAATAATGGATGAACATGATGTAGATGATGAAATCCTACCTGAAGAGACTAATATCATTGATATTGACGGTGATACGCCTATCAGAGATATCAACAGGAGCTATGGCTGGGATCTACCTGATGAAGAGTCAGCCACTCTCGCCGGCCTTATTATTCATGAATCACAAACCATTCCCAAAAAAGGAAATATTTATAGCTTTTATGGATTTAAGTTTGAGATTCTTGATAGAAAAAGAAACCAAATCACATCAATAAGGATTCAAAAAGAGGTATAAAAATTACAACTAGTGGATTAACTTCACTCCAACATAAGTTAATCTAATTCTTGTATCATTCATCTTCACTCAAGATAAGAGACAAAGCGTGCAAACCATCTCTAAACTCACTATCTAAGATATTATTAACTATTCTGTGTTTTTCTATTCTAGATT
>CAJWUE010000014.1:0-27709 GCA_913047775.1 uncultured Rhodobiaceae bacterium | reverse complement strand
ACAGGAGCCACATGAATTGAAAGACAAAACAACATGATCACCTGGTTTTACTTTCGAAACTTTGGAGCCAATTTTTTCCACAACGCCTGCCCCTTCATGACCGAGAATTACGGGCATAGGAACTGGAAGCATACCGGCTTGTACAACGAGATCAGTATGACAAATTCCTGAAGCTACTACACGTACTAGGATTTCATCATCTCTAGGATCCTCAATATCTAATTCTAACAAGGATAATGGTTTTCCAATTTCGGTTGCAACTGCAGCAAGAGTTTTCATTCAATTATACCTCTATTTCAATATTAGCTTCGTGGTCATGAGTTGGTAACGCTACACATATAATATTCTTACTTATTGTATATATTGTCAATAACTATTATATGTTTATATAATAAGTAGTTTACAAATACATAACTATTGGGTAAAAATGGTTTTTTGAATTTCTATTAAGTTAATAGTAAGCTTAACAATAATAATAGATTCACTGCGAAGACATTATTTATTAAAGTTTTTAATCATTAGCGTTATAATCTTAAAAGAAAGTATATCAAATATGAAAAAAAAATTACGTCTTCCGCCTCTCGAACGCCAAGAGCAATTAGAAAAGTTTATAGTTAAGGCTGTTGCACAACGTGGTATTTCTAGAGTAACACATTCACATGTTGCCAAATTAGCAAAAGTCTCGGTATCAACCGTCCATTTTTATTTTAAACGACGTCAAGACCTAGTTGCTTCAGCAACAAAACAAGTAGAAGATTATCTTATTGATATATTTACTGAAAACCTCGAACAAGATTCAGTTACAGATGCTCTAACTGATCTGGCAGAAGCTTTTCTTCAAGGCGGATATGAGAATCCTGATTTGATTAAAGTATGGTTGGATTGGAGCGTGGGCATTCGTGAAAAAGTATGGAAAGACTATCAAAGATTGCAAGAAGAACTTCACAGAAGAGTACGTAAAGTACTTACAAGAGCTAAAAGAGAAAAAGTATTACCCAAGGATTTTGATACTCTAGCGGCTACAAGGTTCTATATAGGGACCGGGCACACATTGCAATTGATGATATTTGATGGGCGCAGCAGAGGTGAAATACTTAAAGCTCAGAACGCCCTAATGCGAGCTGTTTTCTTAGATAACTACCCCGGAAAATCTTCATAAATCTGAATAATTTATTCAGTAAATTAAAACTGATCCCTCTATTAACTAGGGACTCCAATTGAACTTATAATGGTTATATTAGTATAAATTAGAGGACATCTTCTTGCTTAGTAATTAACAGCTTCGGTAATATCCTTTTTGTGCATTATATTTACAATCTCCAAGCGTGGTTGATTGATGAGCTTCTTTTGTATATTCATACCCTTCCCCATCACGGAAAAGTTTATATGATTTTTTAGCGTTGTTTTGACAGATCTGAAGTTCATCAGAACTAAAAGCCATCTTAGCATACTCGCATCCCTTATGAGGTCTCTTTGGATGTTCAAGTAGAAGATGTTGAGTAAACGATATACTTGTATATAGGAAGGTGAATAAAAAAATAAAAAAAAGCATAATGTTTTTCATAAATAATATCCTATAACCATCTTCCAAGATCTATATAATTATATATAGAGTAAGGGGGTATGTCCAAGATACTTTCTGTCTTAAAGGTTCATGCGTTTTTTCGCAGTGTGCGTCTCACCTAGTATCAGGATTCGGTTTTTTATATATTTACTCAATCCTAAGTAAACCACATAGTTTATTTCCGGTAGGATCTCGTAAATATGCTAAAAACATTCTAACTCCATTATATTCACGAATACCAGGAGGGTCTTCAATTGAAGTTCCTCCATTTTCAACACCAGCTTGATGCCATGCATTGCCTTGATCTATATCTTTAACATTAAATCCTATGGTAGCGCCATTAGCAGAAGTTGCAGGGTTACCGTCAATAGGCTCGTTAATACAGAACATTGAATCATCAAAAAAATAGAAATACCTTTTCTGTCCTGTCACAGGATTTGGGCTGAGAACACCTGGTTGCGCCCCTAAAACACCCAGTAATTTATCATAAAAAACTTTCGACTCTTCAATATCATTGGCTCCTACCATTACATGACTAAACATTTTCTCTCCCTAATTTGAAATTACTTTCCAGCTATGAACGAGGCATTTCCAAGAACCGTCATCTTGGCGGTGAAGAATATCTAAATAATTACTATCAGTAACATTTTCCTGAAGAGCGCCTCCCGAAGAGATATTTTCAACCCCTTCTTTAAAAGTCAGATAAACTACGGTCCTTTTTCTGACAATAGCCAAATCTCCTACAATCTCAATATCACTACCTTTTTCTTCAAGTTTATAAGTGGCCGATTCAAAAACTGGTCCTAGGAATTTTCTATAATTTTCTTTTCCATTTAAGATTGGCCCACCAGGCGGTAATAAAGTGATATTTTCGTCTAAAGAGGCAATATAACCATCAATATTACTTGCCTCCACAGCACTATTCCAATTTTTATACAATTCTTTAATTTTTATTAAATCAGTATTTTTTTCGTGGTGTGTAGCGTTAGCATGGCTAAAGAAACCTCCTAGAAAGGAAACGACTATAATTACATAATTAAATTTTTTAAATAATATCAACATTTAATGAGTCCATGGATCCTTTCTATCATTTGAAAAATTATCAGAGTAAGACTTAGCATTAACTCTTCTTTTCTTAGGGTCTTTTACAATAAAATCAATGTTATTTTCTTTTGCAAAGGATATTGCAGATTCTTTGGAGGAGAATTTTATTTTAACCTGATTTTGGGTATTGTTAGATGACGTCCAAGCCATCTTATCTTCTATAATAGGTTTAACCTCTTCACCTCGGTACTCAAGCAACCAACCAGAATTTTTTACTGATTGTGTAGCAGTCTTAGAGGGCTGATAAATAAGCGCCTTCATTTAATTTGGTAACCAACTTCCGTGAGCACCGAATGGTACTCTTTGAGGTAGAATTATTTGAGCAACTGGTTCATCATCAAAATTATGCGCATCTATAACCACCAATTTTGATTGATTCTTATCCAAATCATGGACAATTGACATAACATACCCTTCTGATTCATCGGAAGTTGAATTTTTAGGTGCAAATACTGGTTCACCTGCTTGGGTATTTTTTCCTAGAAAATGGTCATACCTAAAATTGCTCTCCAGATCATATTTAAATAGGTGATTTCCAAAAGTTAACGTTTCAGCTTTATTGTTTAATTCCATAGCATACCCATATTTGGCTTTTAGTCCCGTCTTCCTATCATCAACCCGTGCAAAATCACAGGAACGATTATCAATCTGCTCCTCAGAGCAACTTAATGTTTCAAGATCTATAGTCCATTTCCATAGTTTGCCTGTGGTTTCATCGCCACCATAAATTTCATCCATACCACCGACCATTGCTTTATTCTGCCTACAAACATGAATAATTATTTTATTATCTTCTTCATAAGCATTCATAGGATGAAAAACAAAACAAGGGTTAATATTAACCCATTTGATATCCTTATTAGAGCCATTTCTTGGCATAACACCTAATCTTGCTCCACATTCAGGTCTAAATCCGAAGGGATCTGAACCACCCATAGCCTGTTCCATATCAAATACTAGAGGTAGATCCATAAAAATTACAAAATTTCTAGTAATATTCCAATCGTGCATCATTACGGGTCTAGGAATATCAATAACTTCTGACTGCACCAATTCTCCAGAAGAAGAAACTCTATGATACGTTAAAAAGGGTTTTGCCATCATTTTATATCCAAAAAACAATAATTCATTAGTTTCTGGGCATATTCTTGGATGAGCAGTCATTGGACCGTCTAGTTTTCCATCAAAGTCATGATAACCAACTGTTTCCAAATCATCATCTATTATCCATGGAAGATGGGCCTCTTCCAATGTAAGAATTTTTCCAGCATGTCGTATTACATGTGTGTTTGCTGGCGAAGCTTTTAAATCAAATGAAGATGCCATCATGTCCATATCTTCTTCATAATAGGGTGTTTTAATATAACGATTTTTATATGAAGCAATGCCATTAGTGATATTAATTCCATGAACCATTCCGTTTCCAAAAAACCAATGATCACTCCATCCGGACTGAGGATTCATACCATTCCGAATATACATACCATCCAAATCTTTAGGTATCTCACCTACTACTTCTAGATTATCTATAGTAATTTCTTCACTAACCGGAGCCCAATTGCCTATTAAGTGCCAAGGTTTTTCTGCAGATCCATTTTCGATTGTTTTTTTTGCAGGTGTCAAAAACTTCATTACTTTATTTAGTAAAGGAGCAGGTAATTTAAATAACAATTTTGCGGCAGTGGTTTGTAAACTCATTTGACCCCCAGTCTATTTATCCTTATTGATAATGTATTAAACAATTATAAGGAAAAATTATGAAAAAAATATTATTTTTTCTATTTATCTCTTTTTTTTATATAACGTCAATAAATGCAGCAATTACGACAAAACCAGTTTTAAATTTGGAAACGGCAAAATTAATGGCACAAGCTTGTCTTGATCTAGCAGTAGAAAAAAAATGGAAAATAAATGTTGCTATCTATGAGTCACCTGGATCTTTAAAATACTATGCTTCAATGGATGGAGCTTATCCAGCATCCGAATTAATATCTAAAATAAAAGGAAAAACCAGTGCAGGTCTCCCCTTTACTACGAGAACATTACGTGAGATGGCGTTTAATAGTGATAATGTTAGTGAGGGCATTACAACAATTCCGGATATTGCTTTAATACCTGGTGGGGTACCTATTTTATTAAATGACGGAACTCATCTAGGAGGTATCGGTGTCTCAGGTAGTAGCGGAAAAAATGACGAAACCTGTGCCAAAACTGCTGTTGATAAAGGTTTACAAATTATTCATGAATAATAAAATATTAATTTTACTGTTTTTTAGTATTTACCTTATACCGTCTGTTAAGGCCGAAAATCTTATTATTAATCTATACTCAAAAGAAGAAACAGGATCCATAATAGTTGCAGTTTATTCAACTAACGAGAAAGAATTTTTTGGAAAAACAAAAGTTAATATGAAGGGAAACCCCAAACATGTTTATGTAGGAGCAAAAGGAATGCTCCATAATTTCAAAACTTTTGTTTCTTTTGATATTCCATTCGGTGATTATGTTGTTGTGTCATATTTAGATAAAGATAACAATGACGTTTTAACTGGAAATTTCTTAGGAATGCCGAAAGAACCTTTTGGTTTTTCAAATAACGTGCGTGGGAAAATGGGTCCACCTAAGTGGAAAGATGCTCTATTCAACTTTAGTAAAAATAATCAAGAAATTACTATTAATTTAAAAAGGTAAAAAATGAATGAACAGAACAAAATTTTATGTTTTTTTAATTTCAGGAGTCCTTATGCATATCTGGGAGTTAAAAAGGCGCTGGATTGTAACCTAAATTTAGAATTTGTTCCTTTTTGTTATGCACCAAAAGAAATTCTTGAAGCTATCATGGTAGCAAACCCCTTCAAATCAACTTATCTTATGGAAGATTGTAAAAGAATCTTTAAAGAAGAGGATATTATTCTTTCGGAAAAAATTGCTGCCGATTGTAATTGGCCAAAAGTTCATGCAGCTTGGCTTTCAGCTGAAAAAGATGGAAGAGGACTAAATTTTATGAACAAGGCTTTTGAGTTTAGGTGGCAAAAAGGTCTAGATCTTGGCAATAAGAATGTAATTAGGTCTCTATGTGAGGAAATAAATTATGATGGTGAAAAAGCTGTTCTCGCAATGGATAATGAAGAATATGATAAAGAGTTAAAGTCTTTAACCAAACTTAGCAGAAAATACCAAGTGTTCGGCGTTCCGATGTTTATTTATAATAACGAAAGATTCTGGGGACAGGATCGAGTTAATGTTTTAACCGAAAAAATAAATTTATAATGGTATTAACACAATCAAATATGCTCCCATTAGGCACAGAATTACCTAATATTAACTTAAATAACTGCAAAGGGAGCCGATATATACAACCGCAAGAGGATAAGTCGGGGTTTGTGGTAGCTTTTATATGTAACCATTGTCCTTATGTAATAAACATTAAAGAAGTTATGTCAGATATTTTAAATAAGGCCGTGATTCTGAACTTTGAAGTAGTCGCCATTAATTCTAATGATTGGCGTTCTTATCCCGACGATAGTCCGGAAAATATGATTATAGATGTAGAAAAGTACAATTATAACTTTCCCTATTTAATAGATGAAACACAAGATACGGCAAGGGCCTTCTTAGCTGAATGTACACCTGAATTTTACGTATTTAATTCAGAAAAAAAACTCACATATAGGGGTCGTTTTGATGAAAGCACACCTGGTAATGGTAAAGAAGTTAATGGAAAAGATTTAATTGAAGCCATAAAATCTGCAAAAAATAATTACAAGTCAGACGGGGATCAAATTCCAAGTATGGGATGTAATATTAAGTGGAAAACATAAAATACTATAAAGAACTTTAATTAAATTAAATATCTTATTGTTCTAAAACATTTATTATTAATTTTATTAAAATATTTCCTTAATATCTGAAACCATTAAGGGGGATTTTTTAAAATTTATAAATTTAGCCTCATCCTCTAAAAGGATTTTTCCAGCTTCTTGAGCCATTTTATCTCCGGCCAGTCCTTTAAATATTTCCCATGATTCCCAACAAAGTTCTGCTATACCGTCATAGTCATGAGGTAAAGCTCCTTCAGGGACTCGTGCTCTTCTTGCCCCTGAAAGAAAATCAAAACTTTGACAATGAATCTGATGATATTTAAGAATTTTTAAATCTTTTGAAACACTTTTTACTAGAGGAGAATGATTATTGATCCAATAATCTTGAAATTCTTGTCTTGATAGATGATCCTTTCTAGTTAGACAAAAAGAAAGTTTAATCATGAATTTTAACCCTTTTTAAGTGATAATCATCACCCACTTTATTGTTATCGTGAGCTCTTTTCCACCGAGAAAATTCTCCCAATATGTGGTTAGGATCGCCATGTAGCTCAGTAAAAACGCCATTCAGTTTTCTTGTGTCTACATACGCCGCGTCTACTCCATCAGCATACAATCTACATGCTAAATCAAAACCATGGCTTAACAGCTTTTCTAATTCTGCATCAAAATCTGAAACTAAAACACCTATATGGTGAAATCCTTCCTCTCCTCTTTTATACATATCTCTATAAATTGAAGGTGTCTCATCGTGCTGTTCAATAAATTGGATCATGGTATCACCAACATATCCAAAAGCATAAGAAACATCAGCCTCTTGGTTCGTGTTCCTGTATTCAAATTTATCACATTGGTGATGAGGGGAAAAAACAAAAGGGCCTGCACCATAAATAGCATTCCATTTTTTTGCTGCTTCTTCCAAATCATTTACAAGGTAGGCTTGTTGAAATATTGGATATTTTTCTAATAACATAATTTTTCTCCTATGATCTTATTAATTTTCCAGGTAGTTCTCCGGTTTTAATTCCATTTCTATAAGTTATTCTTCCAGACATGATTGTGGCTGTATATCCTTCAACGTTTTGAATAAGTCTTTTCCCTCCTGCGGGTAAATCGTTTACTACTTCAGGCGCATGCAATGTCAGATTATCAAAATCTATAACATTTAAGTCTGCTTTCATACCTTTGGAAATTAATCCTCTGTCATTTAACCCCATCGCCAATGCATTATCACGCGTATGGGACTTAATAATCCATGATAAATCCAGCTTAGGGCCTCTTACCCTGTCTCTCGCCCAAAATGTTAACATATGTGTTGTAAAGCTAGCATCACAAATAGTGGCGCAATGAGCTCCGCCGTCTCCTAAGCCAAGCAAAGAATGTCTGCTTTCCATCATTTTTTTAGCTACATCAAGAGACGTATCCATATAATTCCCTATAGGAAAATATAATAATTTTTTTCCCTCTTCTAAAAGCAAGGAGTCATATAAAAATTCATCTACAGCAATATTAAGTTTCTTAGCTTGATGTCCCAAACTTTCATCTATTAAAGGTTCATAATTTGGGGGATCTTCCAATATATAAATATTGTTATAATTTCTTAAAATTGATAATATTAAACCATCATTGGTTGAAGGTTTTTCACTGAGTAGTTTCTTTTTAAAATCAACAGAACTCATTATCTCTACTTTCTCTTTTAAAGGTAAATCAGAAATCTCTTTAAAAGATGGATGTGCTGAAAAAGGATTCAAAGTAACACTAAGCCCAAGAACAAGGCCAACGGGACGACCACAAACTTGCGCCTTAATAGGAAGCCCTTTATCAGCAGAATCTTCAATCCAACCCAAGAGATCCTCCCATTCATAATTATTAGCATCGGTTTGAGCTACTGTTATTGATAACGGTCTATTGGATTCTGATACCATTTTTTCATAAACCTCGTATTCTTTCCTGCCGTCTATTAAATCCGTTACCAACTGCATTACGCCCTTTTTTGTTGTACCTATAGCTTTTGAAATTCCTATTAGTTCATTTTCTGCTGCCGTAAATTGTGGCACAAGATTACCCTCTGAAGTTCTATGGTTTATTGTTCTAGATGTAGAGAATCCTAAAGCTCCAATTGAGATAGCTTCTGCCGCGAGTTTACTCATTAATTTTATATCTTCTTCAGTTGCAGGCTCTCTATCCGCACCTCTTTGGCCCATCACATATAATCTTAATGCGCCGTGGGGCACTTGAGCACCAACATCAATATCAAATGATCTCTTAGATATATAATCAAGATACTCTCCGAATGTCTCCCACTTCCATTCCAGCCCCTCCGTTAATACGACCTCTGGAATATCCTCAACCCCCTCCATCAAGGTAACTAGTCGATCATGATCATAATTATGCACTGGTGCAAAACCTACTCCACAATTACCCATGATTGCCGTGGTAACTCCATGCCAAGAAGAAGGGCTAATGTAATTATCCCATGTTACCTGTCCATCATAGTGTGTATGAATATCTACAAAGCCAGGTGTAACTATTAAGCCATTAGCATCTATTTGCTCTAAACATTTATCATTAACATTTGATTTTCGTATATCTACAATTATTTCATTTTTAATAAAAATATCTGACACAAATGACCTCTGCCCCGTTCCATCATAGATAGTTCCATTCTTTATAATTATATCAAAAGTTTCTGACAAAATTTATTAACACCTTGAAATGTATAATAAATACAAATTAAGAATTTCGTAGTTATTTTTTATTAAAAATTTCAGTTTCGTATTTTATTGATAATTCAATAATATATCTCCATAGATCTTCTATTAAGTCTTCTGACAAATCAACCGTTGAAGATTTTTCTCGCATTCTTTTGATAACCTTCTCTATTCTCTCATTGTCTCTTAATTCTTTAAAATTAGATTTTAGAAATGCAGCATCCTTTATTAAATTAAATCTTTTATCAAAAAGGCTTAAAAGCTCGTTATCCAAAAGGTTTATATCATTTCTTAATTCATCCATATTTTGATATTTCATAAAAATCTCCATAAAAAAAGCCGTTGTAATAACAACGGCTTGAATTTATTCGACATTAATTTAATTAACTATTATCTTTTTCTTTTTTTTCTTCGTCAGATGAATCATCTTCTAAAGTGCTCTGATCTGATGCCTTTGCATGATTTTCAGCTATTCCACAATGAGAATAAGCAACTGTTGATAGTGATAATAATAAAGTAAATAGAAATACTAAAAATACATTTTTCATTTTAAATTCTCCTCTTAAAATCATTATACCTGAAGTGTAACTAAGGTCTATTTTTAATAGTGGTCGGGAGTTCGAATCTCCCCGTCCCTTCACAATTAATGTGACTGCTTTATTGCCTTATTACAATACTATGTTCCCAGCATCCATTATAGCTGTCTTTTTATCCCAATTTTTTGCTGCTTCTTTCATCATATCAAAAAATCCTAACCCAGCATCAGAGAGTTGAGCTAATTCAAGGATAGGTCCTTCTCTTTCTTTTGTATCTAGATAGGCAAATTTTCCATTATCTTGAGTTTTTCCACCTTGAAGATTTATAAATCCTTGTGAAACTAAAATACGGATATCATTTTCAATATCATTAGTTAATGCGCATAAATGATGTAGTGGTCCTTTTTCATTATTAACATATTCATTATATATAGAAGGTGTGTCACAGTGTTGATTAATAAGCTCTATTTGCATACCTCCTGTGTAAGCGATAGCAACAGAAAAATCTAAATTTGCTGGCTTCTCTTTGTAATAAACATCTTTTAATTCAAGACCTTCTATTATAAAAAATGGTCCAATATTCATTTTCTTTGTCCAATATTCTATTGGTTTATCAAAGTCTTCTACAACGAATGCCATTTGCATCATGTCTCCAAATTTTTTCTCCATAAAGCCCTCCTCCATTTAAATAAGATTAATCAAGATTATTTTATTATTCAATTCTTCATTAAAAAATAAATTAAACTTAATTTAGAAATTTATAAACATAATGGCTGAGTACTAGTAAAAAATTGGTCGGGGCGGAGAGATTCGAACTCCCGACCCCCTGGTCCCAAACCAGGTGCGCTACCAGCCTGCGCTACGCCCCGATGTTTTTTTCATATCATATAGAATTTTTAACGTCTTTTTTTAATTATTTTTTTTTGAGAGGCATCACTTCGCAATTTAAAAATGGAAGTAACGCTTAGTACTCTTCTTGTTGATACACTCAAAATAGCCTCACAATAAACGAAGTTATCCTTTACCGAATTTACAACAGCATAACCCTCCATCCACTCGCCCAATCTCACGGCAGATAAAAATTCTGCATTGAATTTAATTGTAACTCCTCCTCTTTTGGTTTTTTTGTATACAGCATGGCCCAAAATACCGTCAGCGAATGACATCAGCATGCCACCGTGTGCCATTTGGGCTGCATTGCAATGTCTTTCAATAATGTAAACGCCATGAAGCCAAGGGTCCGAACTGGTGTTGATATAAAATGGCCCATTATGATTAGTATAAGGCCCTCTTCTGTTATTAATCTCAAATCCGGCGGGTATGCTAAAATTCATAAAAAATTAGTGTCCGCTAGACGAAGGATTATAATGAATCGAATCTAAAGGATTTGAATAAAAATCCCAGAATAGATACATAAAGATTGTACATATAACCAAAGTAACCATCATCACGGGTAAACCGTATCTAAACCACTTATAAGGCGTAATGGCTAATGACTGATCACCGGTATCTTTCGCTAAACGCTCTGAAATAGTTACAATAAATACATTGGCTGTTGATCCTATATGAGTTCCATTTCCTCCCATTCCAACCCCTAAAGCTAACGCCCATAATAACGGTGTTTGTAAGGAAGGGTCTCCAATAGAGCCAATAATTGGAATCATTGCTGCTGTAAATGGAATATTGTCTATAGCGGCAGACATAATTGCGGCAACCCACATTAAAATTAAGGTTGCAGTAAAGAGATCACTTTTAACAAAAGGAATAATAAATTGACCAAGATATTCTAAGAATTGACTTTGCTCAACTCCGCCTACAATCATAAAAAGGGATATGAAGAAAATTAAAAGTTGCATTTCAACTTTTTCCATTACTTCATCTAAGTCTAAAGTTTTACCCATAAATACAAGCAATATAAGTCCTGCCCCAGAAACCATCCAGGGTTGCCATCCAATTGCACCATGCAAGATGAACAGAACTATCATTAAACCTAAAACAAAAAGGGATTTATTCCATAAAGATTTATCTTTGTAATCTATTTGGTCCTCAAATTTACCTTCTGCAGGTGTGGAAAATTCTTTTCTAAAAATAAAGCGTAGCGTAAATAATGTTCCCAACCAAGCAACAAAAACGACAACACCCATATGGATCAAGAAAGTATTAAAATCGATTCCAAAGGCAGATCCTATCATAAGATTTGGAGGATCACCTACAAGAGTTGCAACACCACCTGTGTCGGAAAGAAGGGCAGCTGCCATTAAATATGGTATAGGGGTAATTTTTAAGGCCTGACATATTAAAATTATTAGAGGTCCAAATATTACAACAGTTGTAACATTATCTAAAAGCAGGGAAATAAAAGTCACAGCTGATCCCAAAAGAGTCATCAACAAAAATTTTCTACCTTTAGAAACTCTTCCAATATTAGTTGCTAATACTTCAAAACCACCAGTATTGATCATAATTGATACAATGGCCATCATACATCCTAAAAGGAATACAACGTTCCAATCTACAGCTATAAAGGCTTCTCCAGGGTCATAAAAACCAAATGACATTCCTGTAACGAGCATTACTCCAGCTCCCAACATTGCAACCTTTGCTCTATGAAAACCATGTAAAGTCTCAGTAAAAATTCCAACAAAAGTTAGTGCTAAGACAATCCCTGAGGCAAGCATTCCAGTATTTAATTCAATTATTTCCATCAAATTCCCTCAATAAAACTTAACTATCTTCTATATTATTCATTAATTTTTGCCAATATCTATAATGACTTTATTAGAAATTAGTTTTAATTGACTTAAAAAAATAATAATGACAATGATTATTTAATCTGTTCTCGGGAGAGACAAATGAAAATGACAGGTGAGAAAATAATTAAAGCCTCCAGACAAGAAGTTTGGGATGCTCTGAATAACGCAGAGCAATTAAAAAAAGCAATTCCTGGAGCGGAAAAAGTTGAAAAAGTTGATGATAGTAATCTTATTGCCACAGTAAAAACTAAAATCGGGCCAATAAGTGCAAGATTTAGTGGTAAAATCAAACTCTCAGATATCAATCCTCCAATTAGTTATGTTCTCACAGGAGAAGGAACTGGAGGTGCAGCTGGTTTTGCTAAAGGTGAAGCAAGAATAATCCTTGAGGATATTGGTCAAAATACCCTTCTTAAGTATGAGGTCGATGCAAGAGTTGGCGGAAAATTAGCTCAAATCGGTCAGAGACTTATAGATACAGCCGCTAATAAACTTGCGGATGAATTCTTTGGTAAATTTAACGAAATTATTAATCTTAATGACAAGAATATAACAGAAAATCTTCCAGACAAATCTTCTCCTTACGAAGGTTTGAGTGCTTTGTCATGGGGGATTGGATTAATAACGCTTGTAACTTTAGCAGTTGTATTCTGGTTCATTATAGGCAAGATGTAGTAATATAAATTTTTGGTGAAAACATGCCTAATATAAACATCAACATTAATGGTAAAGATTATTCAGCTATTACAGAAGAAAGACAATTGCTAGTTAATTTTATCAGAGATGAAGTTGATCTTACGGGAACACATGTGGGTTGTGATACGAGTCAATGTGGTTCTTGCGTAATTCATTTAAATGGGAAAGCTATAAAAAGTTGTACAATGTTGGCTGTTCAGGCAGACGGTGCAGAGATTCTTACAATCGAAGGAGTTGCTGAAGGAGATAATCTTCACCCTATGCAAGAGGCTTTTAGAGAACACCATGGTTTACAATGCGGTTTCTGCACACCTGGAATGATTATGTCTGCAATTGATATTATTAATAGAAAACCGAACCCAGATGAACAAACAGTAAGGGAAGAATTGGAAGGTAATTTGTGTAGATGCACAGGATATCAAAATATTGTAAAGGCAATTTTATCGGCGGCTAATAAATAAGAAATGTATAAATTTAGATACCATAAAGCACAATCTGTGGATGAAGCTAAAAAGCTTCTTACGGAAAGCAATGAAGGTAAAATTCTTGCCGGTGGTCAAACCTTAATACCTACAATGAAACAACGTTTAGCTTCTCCAGAAATTTTAATTGATATTGGAAATATAAAAGAAATACAAAATATAGATAAAAAAAATGACTCTATAATAATTGGAGCTGGATCAAAACACTCTAGTGTTGCCGACTCGAATGTAGTGATTTCGCATATCCCTGCCCTAGCAGAGCTTGCTGAAAATATTGGAGACCCCCATGTCAGACATATGGGTACTATTGGAGGTTCAATTTCTAATAATGATCCTACCGCAGATTATCCTGCAGCGTGTCTAGGGCTAGGAGCAACAATAAAGACTGTTGATAGAGAAATTAGTGCGGATAATTTTTTTACGGGTCTCTTTGAAACTTGTCTCAATGAGGATGAGATAGTGATTGAAGTTGGTTTTCCTATTCCTAAAAAATCTTGCTATATGAAATTTCCTAATCCTGCTTCACGTTATGCAATGGCGGGTGTTTTTATTGCTGTATTTAATTCGTCAGTTAAAGTCGCCGTTACGGGTGCAAGTGAAAATGGTGTCTTTCGTTGGACAAAAATGGAGGATGTACTGTCTTCTAACTTTACTGTTTCAGAAGCAGAAAATGTTAAATTATCCCCAGAAGGTGTAATGTCAGACATCCACGGAGATTCGGATTATAGGGCTAACCTCGTTAATGTTATGGCTAAGCGTGCTGTAGAACAATTAAATGGATAACATCGAAGTTATTTCCGAAGCCTATAATTGGTTAGAGAAAGGTCATAAAGTCGCGCTAGCAACAGTCCTTAAAACATGGGGATCCGCACCAAGACGTCCAGGATCTCAACTAGCTATAAGAGATGATGGTCACATGGTTGGGTCTGTTTCAGGTGGCTGTGTTGAAGGTGATGTAGTTGCTAATGCTATGGATTTAATAGAAAACCCAAGAATTAAAATTCTTGACTACGGAATTACAAATAATACAGCATGGGAAGTGGGTCTTGCTTGTGGTGGTGATATAAGAATACGATTAGAAGTCCTAGAGAATAATGAATAAGAAATTCTTGAAAAAAATTATTGATCTTAATAGAAATAAAATTTCTTACTGCATAGTTTCGAAAATCGATAATAATAATTCTGAAATATTTACTCTAAACGATATTGGTAATGATGAAATATCTAAGAATGTAGAAAAAGCTATAACTGAAGATCAACTCTTATTAGAAGAAATTGATAGTGAAGAATATATTTTTAACCCTTTTAATCCTCCAATTAAATTAATAATTGTTGGGGCCGTTCATGTGGCGCAATCATTGGCCTCGATAGCTAAGATAATGGATTTTGATGTTATTATTGTTGACCCAAGAGAAGCTTTTGCTACAGAGGAAAGATTTCCTAATACTTTAATTTTATCTTCTTGGCCGGACGAAATATTATCAGACATACAAATCGATAAACGAACATGTTTGGTTACTCTAACTCATGAACCTAATTTGGATGATCGTGCCCTAAAAATTGCTTTGGAATCAGATTGTTTTTATATAGGGGCTTTAGGAAGTAAAAAAACTCACTCTAAAAGAATACAGAGACTTAAAGATATGGGTTTTGATGAAAATTCTACTAAGAGAGTTAATGGTCCGATTGGTTTACCAATAAACGCTAAGAAACCAAATGAAATAGCTGTTTCAATAATTTCTGAAATTATTTCTTGTTTAAGGCATGAAAATATTACTACTACCAAATTAAGAGAAAATTGGAAATTGAGATGAGCGATGATTTTTGAAGCTTTTATTTTAGCCGCTGGACTATCATCAAGAATGGGAAAAAGTAACAAATTACTTTTGAAATATAAGGAAAAAACTGTTGTAGAAGAAACTTTATTGAATGTAGAAAAAAGTAAAATTAATAAAATCTCTATAATTACCGGTCATCAAAGTGAAGAAGTCTCAGTAAAAATAAAATCCAAAACCATTTCATTTATTCATAATGAAGATTATAAAAGCGGAATTCTATCCTCAATTAAAATTATAGCGGACAACTTACAACAAGAATCCGATGGAATACTAATAGTTTTGGGGGATATGCCTGAGGTAAAATCCAAAGATATAAATAATCTTATTGATAATTTTGAAAAAGAAAGAGGTAAGTTCATTTGTGTTCCTGTTTTTGATAATAAAAGAGGAAATCCGGTTTTATTTCCCTACAATATTTTCAAAGAAATTATTTTGGACTTAGAAAATATTAATTTTGATCACGGTTTAAGAAATGTAATTGATTCTTATGCTTATAAAGAAATTAGTACATCTAGTGGAGTGTTAATAGATTTTGATACTGAAGATGATTTTATCTAATTAATTTAATTAGATATATTAAAAACCTCATCAAAAAACTCTCCAATTTCTTTATTTATAACCAAATCGGAATAGCCATCTAAATCTGTTTCGTCTCTATTGAGTATAACAAGCTTAGATCCATTCTTTTTTGCTAGAATTGGAAACCCAGCTGCCGGATAAACTTGCAATGATGAACCTATTGCAAGGAATAGATCACAATTTAACGTAACAATTTGAGCTTTTTTCATCTCATCCTCGGGCATAGATTGACCAAAAGAAATTGTTGCCGTTTTAATAATTCCGTCACATTCGTCACAAACAGGAGGAATTTCTGTCTTTAAGAATTCTTTTTTAATTACATTAATTTCATACCTTTTTTTACAAGATAAACAAATGGCATACGTTGTATTCCCATGCAATTCAATGACTTTATCCATAGGAATGCCGGAATCTTGATGCAAGTTATCAACATTTTGTGTGATTACAGCGTTAACTTTTCCTTTTTTTACAAGGTGGGCTATGGCTTCATGGCCTTTATTAGGTTTAGCCTTGCTAATAGTATTATCAATATTGAATTTTCTTCTCCATGATTCTGCCCTCACCTCTTCGGAAGACATGAAACTTCCAAAATCAATAGGTTTAAACTTTGTCCATAATCCTCCTGGGCTTCGAAAATCAGGAATTCCTGATTCGGTTGAAATTCCGGCGCCAGTAAAGACTACCATCTCAGAGCTCTCGTTAATTAGCTCTTTAAATTGTTCTTTTTTACTGATGTTGTTCATGGTTAGATAGATAAATAAAATACATTAAAAACCATATATTAATACTCAAACTTAACCACCATTCAAAAATATTTTCGAATGCACTATCATTCTTTAAATAAACATAAAAAGGTATTGAAGAGATAGTCGTTGCAATCTGCAAGTAAGAAATCAATTTAAGAGAGTTAATCTTCATATAAAAACTGCAATACCACTGGCTTGATAATGTACTCAGATAAAATATGAAAACCCCATACTGGCGCATAAACCGATATGTGTCTCCATCGTTTCCTAACGCGATAACATATATAATCAAAAATATGGATCCTATCTGCCCTATAATCCTAAAAGTAGAATCATCGCTTTTTTTTATAATTCTTGGCCATATAAAAAAGAGTAAAATTCCCGAAACTATCATTAGAACTTTAAAAAATAGAATTGAAATCGGTTGGCGAGAGGATCTACTAATAGATAAACATCCTTCAATATAGGGATTGCAAAGGTCTAATGTACCAATAGAAGTGGAAAGAAAAAATGAAACGTGAATAGCAATTACAGGTATTAAAAAAATTAAAAACGAATGAAATCTTAAATTAAGCATTAAATTTTATACTAATATCAAAAATAATAGTTTTCAGGATAATCTAACTCCTCTTCCATATAATTTATATCTATATTATTATTTCACAAGTCTTAAGGAGAAATATCATTGATAAAAAAAATTTAACGGAAGGCTGTCCTTATTCAAAAGCAAAAGAAATAGATTTTATGGACCCTTTGGTTCAGGAAAATTGGTTTGAGGCTTATGATATAATAAGGGAAGAATCTCACGTCTATTATATGCCTCAAACCGACATGTATATTCTCACTCACTACGATGACATTGAATACGTTTTAAAAAGACCGACTTTATTTAAGGCAGGAAGTGATGTTAAAGAAAAAGAACCCCTGATAACTTTTAAAGAAGCAAGAGATATTTACAATAAGAAAGGTTGGGAGCGTTTTGCTCCTTTGGGAGAAAATTTACCACAACATAAATATTATAGACAATTAGTTGATCCTGCCCTTACAATTTCTTCGATTAGAAAAAAAGAAAAATTTATAAAGGAGACCATTAATAATTTAATTGATAAATGGATAGATAAAAAAGAAATTGAATTTATTAAAGAATTTGCTGAACCCCTTCCTATGTTAGTTATTGCAGAGCTTTTAGGTTTTCCTAGAATGGATGTGCCTCAGCTTAAAGAATGGAGCGAAGCTTGGGTTTTACCATGGACACGCGGTTTGACTCTAGAGGAAGAGAAGTGGGCGGTAAATTTACATACCGAACTTCAGCATTATATTTATGAGACGCTTAACGAGAAAAGGAAGAAACCTAAAGATGACATAATCTCACGTTTAGCAAATATCGAGTACGAGGATGTGCTAAATGATTGTAAAAGAAAGCTTACAGATACTGAAATTATTGGGATAACCGATCATTTACTTATAGGTGGCAACGAAACGACAACTTTTGCATTATCAAATAGTTTGTGGTTGCTTTTCCAATATCCTGAAATCTTTCCTGAAATGCAAAGAAACCCAAAAAAAATTAAAAATTTTGTAGAAGAAGCTTTACGAATAGAATCCCCAACTCAAGGTTTGTTTAGGGTGGTCAACCAAGATACTGACTTAAGGGGGGTCAAATTAACCAAGGGATCAACAATTAGCGTTCGTTATGGAGCTGGCAATCACGATGCAAAAAAATTTCCTAATCCAACGGTACCGGACCTATCAAGAAAAAATGCCGGAAGACATCTTGCCTTTGGCTTAGGAGAACATGTGTGTCCTGGTGCCGCATTAAGCCGTTACGAACAAAATCTTGCTTGGGAAATTTTAACTCAACGTTTGAAAAATATTAATCCAGTTCCGGAAAAAGATGATTATTCTCATGTTCTTGGATTTTGGATAAGAGCCTTAAAGAATATACATATGAAATTTGAGGTCTTGTAAAAAAAATTTATATTGGTAGTCCCTAGGGGAATCGAACCCCTCTTTCCAGGTTGAAAACCTGGCGTCCTAACCGATAGACGAAGGGACCACACAAAATTATTTATAACGAAACTTAACCTTCAATTCTAGGCAATAAATGCATCATAAACATGAAATTGTACACCCTTAAAGCCCTGCCAATCATTTTTTCTTATTGCACCGGCAAGATGCAATTGACTTCCTTGATGGTTACTTAATAAATTGCCTAAAGGGGTTCCAACAGACCCAAAAGCAATGGCATCTAAATTTTTAAAATTTCTTCCCGACAACTTTAACTTTAGATGTCCTTTTCCAACTATTTGACAAAATTCTATCTCAATATTTGAAAGGATAAATTTAGGTTCGGAATTTCCCTGACCATAAGGTGAGGCTTGATCAATAATTTCGTAAAAGTCTCTATTAATATCGGTAGAACCTAGAACATCATCATACTTATTTTTCTTTTGCAGAATTGATTGATCAACTTCTAAAATCTTTTCATTACAAAATTCCTTAAATGATTCTAACTTTTCTTTTTCAAGGTTAAAGCCACCTGCCATACTGTGTCCTCCGCCAGAAACAATGATACCAGCCTTAACCGCGTCTAAAATAATTTTACCAATATCTATTCCTGGAATAGACCGTCCTGAACCAGTAGATTGATTTTGACAAGTTGAAATAACAAAGGATGGTCGGTTGTATTTTTCTTTCAATCGACTTGCGACTATTCCTAAAACTCCTAGATGCCAGGATTCTTTCTCTACAATTAAGGAAACAGGAGGAGAATTTAAATTTTGTTGTTTAATGGAATCTTCGACTTTTTCTATTGCTTCAGTTAAAACATTTTTTTCGATATTTTGTCTGTCTTTATTAAGATCATTTAATTTTTCAGAAATTGCTGAAACTTCGTCATCATTTACAGATGTTAATAATCTTACTCCAAGATCAGGTGATCCAGTTCTTCCTGCCGCATTAATTCTTGGACCTAAAAGATAACCTAATTCATAAACTCCGATATCTTTTGCTTGTGAAACAAAACATAGGCCTTTTATTCCTTTTCTCATATTTTTGTTTAGTATTTTAATGCCTTCTTTGACAAAAGCTCTATTTAATCCCTTCAATTGAACAACATCACAAACTGTTCCTAATGCAACTATATCCAGATAATTCTTTAAATTAGGTTCCTGCACATTTTTGTATTTATTTTCTTCTCTTAATGCGCGACGCAATGCAACAATAAATAAGAATGTAAGCCCGATGGCAGCCAAATCTTCTAATTTTGAGAAATCTTCTTTTCTTGAAGGATTAATATGAGCAATACTATCGGGTAACTCCTCATCAATCTTGTGATGATCTATTACAATGACTTGGATTCCTAAATTTTTTGCATAATCTATTTCTTTTTTTGCTGTGGCCCCACAATCAACAGTAATTACAGTTTTTATTCCTAATTTTAAAAATTGATCAAATGCAATTCTATTTGGTCCATAACCTTCTTTTAAACGATCTGGGATATAAATTTCACAATTAATTTTATAGTGATTAAAGAATATCTTTAATAATGAAGATGAGGTGGCTCCATCGACATCATAATCACCAATAACCCCTATCGTTTCATCATTCCCAATCGAATTGATAAGAATGTCAATACCCTTGTCCACATCAATAATCTCACTAGGATTAGAAATTAAATTATTAACTTTAGGACAAAGAAAGTTTTCAACGTCAGAATCTTCTATATTTCTACCGACTAATATCTTTGATAGGATAGGATTTATATTATGATTGTTAGATAAGGTTTTAACTGTCTTTAAATCTGATGCTCGCGGAGTCCACAAAACACCATTAACCGAAGTCCTATTTTCAAAATTCAGAACCTCTTTTTGCATATCTAATTATCTGATCCGAACTTTTCGCTATTTTGGTGATGAGCTGTAATCCACCTTACTGTTCCAGATGATGACCTCATAACGACCGTGTGAGTCCATAACCCTTCATCTATTTTTATTCCGGACAACATTGACCCATTGGTCACACCTGTAGCAGCGAAAAGCGCATCACCACTTACCATCTCATCTAATGTATATATTTTGTTTAAATCTTTAATCCCAAGCTTTGTAGCTCTATCCTTTTTTTCTTGATCTTCTAAGACAAGTTTTGTTTGCATTTGTCCACCAATACATCGTAGTGCTGCAGCGGCTAACACACCTTCTGGAGCACCTCCAATACCCATATACATATCTATGCCTGTAGTTTTATCTGTAGTATGAATTACTCCAGCTATGTCTCCATCTTGAATTAACTTAATTTTTGTTCCCGCTATTCTCAAAGACTCAATTAAATCATTATGCCTTGGTCTATCTAAGACACATACTGTAATTTGATTCATGGGTTTATTGCTAGCCTTGCTTAACTCGTTAACATTTTTTTCAGGGTCTTCTTCTAAAGATATTAATTGATCGGGATAACCAGGTCCTATAGCTATCTTATGCATGTATACATCGGGAGCATTTAGTAAGGTTCCTTTTTCAGCCATAGCAATTGTCGTTAATGCATCTGGTTGACCCTTAGCAGTTAAAGTGGTGCCTTCAAGAGGGTCTAGAGCAATATCAACTTTTGGACCGTCTCCTTTTCCAACCTTTTCTCCAATATAAAGCATAGGAGCCTCATCGCGTTCGCCCTCACCTATGACCACTTCTCCATCGATATTTAATCTATTTAATTCTTTGCGCATTGCATCCACCGCTGCTTGGTCTGCTTTTTTTTCTTGACCGCGACCAACAAGCGAAGAAGCGGCTACAGCAGCTCTTTCTGTAACCCTTACTAGTTCAAGCGTTAATATCCTGTCTAAAATCTTTTTTGACATCAATCCTTCCTCTAAACCTCTTTTAGAATAGGTAAAAAAATTGGCTCCATTGAAATTAAATCTGTTCCTGAAATCTCAGAAACAACAGACTCAATAACGCCTATACTAACAGGATATGTTATCATAACAACTGGGGTGGAACTTTTTTCATCCTCTAGGTGTGTGTCTCCTTTTTGTATAATTTTGTCTATAGATATATTATTTTTACTTAATAAAGAAGTTAACTCTGCCATCGCTCCTTTTTGATCACTCAAAAATACCCTGAAATAGTAACATCTCTCTTTGGTATCTAAAGTTGAACTACCCAAAGATAAATTTTCGTAAGACTCTCCGAAAAATTTTAGTTTTGTCCCTAAATAGCAATCCACCAAATCCGAGATGACCGCAGAGGATGTAGGTCCAGCACCCGCTCCTTCTCCCTCTAGGATGAGATTACCATTCTCATTATTATGTAAGAATATAATGTTCTGAGCGCCATTAATTTTTCCGAGAGAGCTGCTCTCTTTAACCAACATAGGAGATACCTCTTTATAGAACTTGTGCTCTTCTAAAGAGGATGTCGCTATTAATCGAATGTTATAACCAAATTCGTTAGCGTAATTATGATCAATTAGTTTAATTTTCTCAATTCCTTTAATATTTATATCAGACACCTTTGGAAACTCAGAAAATATAAGAGCGTTAATTATTGAAAGCTTATGAGCAGAATCATACCCATTAATATCTAAGGTTGGATCAGATTCTGCATAACCTAGCTCTTGAGCTTCTCCTAATACCTCTTCAAAATCCCTATTGGTTTCATTCATAGTTGATAAGATATAATTCGATGTGCCATTAAGAATTGAAAAAACTTTATCTACTTTATTTATTAATAGACCTTCCCTTAAAGTTTTGATGACAGGAATTCCACCAGCTACCGAAGCCTCATAACCAACAAATAGATTACTTTCATCTGAAATTTTTGCTAATTCTTTACCGTGTTTAGAAATTAGAGCTTTATTAGCTGTTATTAAATTTTTATTTTTTTTAAGACTCTTTATAGATAGATCATAAGCGATACCATCCTCTCCACCTACAAGTTCAATTATAACATTAATCTTTTCAATATCGGGAATAGACAACGGATCATCAAACCATGGGTAATGATCAATTTTTATTGATCTACTTTTATTTTTGTCAGAAGCGGAGACACCCAATATTTCATATTCCATACCATATTTTCTTTTAAAGGTTTCAGAGTTTAGTTCTAAAGATTTTATTACTCCGCTCCCAACTGTCCCTAAACCAACTATTCCTAAAAATAATTTTTTGTTCATTTCATTAACTTTCTTAAGTTTCTTGCGGCCTGACGTATTCTTTGTTCATTCTCTACTAAAGATAGTCGAACATATCCTTCGCCAAATTCACCAAAACCTAATCCTGGTGAAACAGCTATGTCAGCCTCTTCCAACAAAATCTTAGAAAATTCCAAAGAAGAAAGGTGGGCAAACTTTTCAGGTAATGGCGACCAAGCAAACATTGTGGCTTTCGGAGATGGCATATACCAACCCGAACGTCCAAATGAAGAAATTAATATATCTCTCCTTTCTTTATAAACTTTTCTAATGCCCTCAATAACAGAAATATCACTATTTAAAGCCGTAACAGAAGCAACTTGTATTGGAGTAAAAGCACCATAATCTAAGTAAGATTTAATTCTCGTTAATGCAGAAATTAAATATTCATTTCCAACGGCAAATCCCATTCTCCATCCGGGCATAGAAAAAGTTTTAGACATTGAAGTGAATTCAACTGCTATGTCTTTAGCTCCTTCAATTTCTAATATTGATGTTGGTCTATCTTCTTCTGAAAAATATATTTCTGAATAAGCTAAGTCAGATAAAATTTTTATATTCTTTTCTTTGGCATATCTTACGATCTCCTTGTAAAAATCTTTACTGCAGATCCTTGTTGTGGGATTTGAAGGAAAATTTAAAATTATAGCTTTAATTCTTCCTTTCTGTTCTTCAACTCTACTAGATATTTCGGTCATCAAGTCCACAGAATCATCTATCCTGTAATGAATTACATTAGAACCAGAAATAATAAAGCCAAAGGCGTGTATTGGATAAGCGGGATTAGGAACTAAAAAGCTGTCTCCAGGCATACTTAAGACCTGCGCCATATTTGCTAAGCCCTCTTTAGATCCTAAAGTCACTATTACTTCTGTATCAAAATCTAACTTAACATTAAATCTTCTTTCATAATATTCAGCCTGGGCCTTACGTAAGCCAGTTATTCCTCTAGAAGCAGAATACCTATGTGTTTTAGGATCTTTAATTGCCTCAATTAATTTTTCAACAATATGTCTTGGCGTAGGAATATCTGGATTTCCCATGCCAAAATCAATAATGTCTTTACCTTCAGATCTCGCATTATCCTTTAATCTGTTAACTTCAGCAAAAACATAAGGGGGTAATCGTTTTATTTTATCTAGGTCTTCCACGGTTCTTTTTTTTCTTTTTATTTTTTGGATGGCCTTTTATTTATCAGGACAAACATATTTATAATCAGACGGCCATTTAGCATTTTTATCTAATTCATTATATTCATCTTCAGATAATAGCTGTTTTACTTTTTCACTATAAAGATATTTATTTCTTATATTTTCACTACTACCACATGAAGATAGAAATAAACTTATTATAATAATTAGATAGCGCATATTAAATCACGGATATAAAGGAATATTTTTGAGGCCCATTCCCTCTTCAAGATCAAACATAATGTTCATATTCTGTATCGCCTGCCCTGCAGAACCTTTAACCAAGTTATCAATTACAGAGGTAATAATGATTCTTCCTCTAATCCTATCGTCAAAAGCTGATATTAAACATTTATTTGAACCCCTTACATTAGCAGTTTCTGAAGGTTTAGATTCAGTATTAATCTTAACAAATTCATCATTACTATAGAAACCCTCAAGACATGCAATGATCTGCGATAAGTCATTTCCATCATTTAATTTTAAGTACATAGTGATTAATTCACCCCTGTTGATGGGAATAAGGTGCGGTGTAAAACTAATTCTTACATTTTCATTTGACTCTAAAAAAATCTTTTCTTCTATTTCAGGAGCATGCCTATGATTAGTTAGCGAATAAGGCTTAACACTCTCGGATATTTCAGAGAACAATAAATCTTTTTTTAAACTTCTTCCTGCGCCAGTAACACCTGACTTTGCATCAATAATTATATCGTCTAATTGAACAAGCTTAGATCTTATTAAAGGAATAAGTGGCAATAAGACAGCTGTAGGGTAACACCCCGGGCAAGCAACTATTCTTGCACCCTTTATATTTTTTCTATTTATTTCTGATAAGCCATATATGGCCTCTTTTAGTAAATTTTCAGATCCGTGCTTAGTTTCATAATATTCATTATATATCTTAGAGTTAGTGAATCTAAAGTCTGCAGACATATCTATTACTTTAATATTATTAGGTATAATACTAATAACATTATGAAAAATATTATGAGGTAATGCAGATATAACCAAATCTATATTATCATAATTAATATCTTCAACTGATACAAAAATAGGTAAAGTTTCATCAAAAAGTCCTTTATGGAAATCATTCGAATCTTGACCCACATTTGAATGCGCGCTTAAATATATAATAGAAGACTTCTCATGGCTTAGTAGTAATCGAATGAGATCCCCGCCTGTATAACCGGATGCCCCTAATATAGCTATGTTAATGTTATTTACATTCATTTTTATACCTTACAACTTATCAGTTGATAAAAAAAGAGCGCTTAAAAAAGCGCTCAAAAAAATTATTAAAATATCTTTAACGCTTAGAAAACTGAAAACTTCTTCTCGCCTTACGACGTCCATATTTTTTTCTCTCAACAACCCTTGAATCCCTAGTTAAATAACCACCTGCTTTAAGGGGTTTCTTTAACTCAGGTTCAAACAAAACTAATGCCTTTGAAATACCATGCCTAACTGCGCCTGCTTGACCAGATAAACCCCCGCCAGTTACTGAGCACGTAACATCAAACTGACCCAGTCTCTGTGCCGACACCAAAGGTTGATTAATTAACATTCTTAAAACAGGTCTAGCAAAATATTCATCGCAATTTTTTTCATTAATTGTAATTTTTCCAGGGCCCTGCTTTAACCACACTCTTGCAACAGCATTCTTTCTCTTTCCTGTAGCATAAGAGCGACCTAAATCGTCAATTTTTTTCTCTGGTAAATCATTATTGTCTTCCGAGACCCCCTCTACAGGAATATCCTCAAAATTCTTAATTTCTTTATTTTCTGTTTTTTCTTCCATAATTTATCTTTTTATATTTTTATTATTTATATCTTTAAAATCTATAATCTCAGGTTTTTGTGCCTTATGAGGATGTTCTTCGCCACTATAGATCATTAGGTTATTGAATTGTTTATTAGATAAAGGTCCAGACGGCATCATCCTTCGAATTGCCTTTTGTAAAATTCTTTCAGGGAATTTACTTTCTAAAATTTTTTCAGGGGTTGTTGATTTTATTCCTCCTGGATAACCTGTATGTTTGTAGTATTTTTTATCTACAAATTTATTACCTGTAAAATGAATCTTTTCTGCGTTAATTATAATTACGTTATCCCCATCATCAACATGTGGAGTATAAGAAGCTAAATGTTTTCCTCTAAGTCTATTTGCAACAAATGAAGCAAGCCTACCTACTACAACATCAGCAGCATCAATCAAGATCCATTTCTTTTTTACGTCAATATCTTTTGTAGAAATTGTATTCATTTTAACTCCAAGTAGAAAACTCTTATATAGTCGACTCTTTAGTGTCAACTACTAAATTAAGACATTTAAAACAATCATTTATTATATGGTAATTATTTACCAAGATATGATAAATAAACATAAAATGAGGCACTTATAAATAGCACTATCGAGAAGAATTGATGTAATAATGCAGTTTGCCAAGGCATATAATTTACTAAAGAAATAACACCAAAGAGAATTTGAATTATTATTAATAATAATATTATTAAGGAGAATACAAACAATACTTTTATCTTTCTAGAACTAAACACATTAATAACTCCTAAAAAAAATATCAAGTAACCTATTATCCTATGGTTAAATTGTACATTAGTTCTGTTTTCAAAAAAGTTTAATAAGTTTAAATTATCTATCCAGTAATCTTCTGGTACGAACGTATTACCCATTAAAGGCCAGCTAGGATAGACAAGACCAGCATCTAAGCCAGACACAAGTCCACCCAAGGAGAGTTGTAAAAAAATACTTAAAAATAAAAAAGTTGGCCAGATTTTATTTGTCTTTTTATGTGCTTGAAAACTTAAATCTAATGACTCAAATATTAATAAAAGTGTAACAAATATAATAACGAAAGCCATAGTCAAATGCATGGATAAACGATATTGACTAACATCAACCCTTACAATCAATCCACTTTGAACCATATACCAGCCGATATATCCTTGAAGACCAATCAAGAATATTAATAAGACTGATTTTATTGACATCGTTCGATTTAGCTTGTTTTTTATCAAAAAATAAAAAAAGGGAATTAGAGCTAGAACCCCTACAATTCTTGCCAAGAATCTATGTGCCCACTCCCATAGGTATATAGTTTTAAATTCCTCAAGAGACATCATATTATTTACCAGAATATATTCCGGTATGTTTTTGTATTTATCAAATTCATTGATCCAAGATTCGTTACTTAAAGGCGGGAAGATACCTATAAAAACTTCCCATTCAGTGATCGAAAGGCCTGAATCAGTTAGTCTAGTGCCCCCTCCTACCAAAACAAGAGAACAAAGAAAAATTAACAAAACTGAAGACCAAATCAGCACAGGAAAATTAATATTTGTTTTTAGTAAAGACATTTTAAAAAAAATAGATAATTTTGTTCATATTAAAAAATTACTCATGTTATATAGATCTTCTTATGAGAACGCTCAATAAAAGAATAAGAAAATTTATAGGTACGATAATAATTCCTTTATGGTTA
>CAJWUE010000013.1:0-28517 GCA_913047775.1 uncultured Rhodobiaceae bacterium | reverse complement strand
CGACGCTCTTCCGATCTTGGCGGTAGACTGAAAACGCTAATGTCAAACCGTGTGAATCTTGTTGAATCGCTTCGCACCGCTGATCTGGTAATTGGTGCGGTGCTCATTCCGGGAGCGTGTGCGCCAAAGCTGATCACACGAGAAATGCTTTCACTGATGATGCCAGGGTCGGTGATCGTTGATGTAGGGATCGATCAGGGAGGCTTGATGGAGACGTCTCGTCCCACGACTCACAGTGATCCTATTTATTTAGTAGAGGATGTTGTGCATTACTGTGTGGCTAATATGCCAGGTGCGGTGGCGCGTACTTCAACATTCGCGTTAACTAATGCGACTTTTCCTTATGCTTTAGAATTGGCTCGAAAAGGTTTTAGCAGGGCTTTCCAAGAGAACCCGGCTTTGGCGAAAGGACTCAATGTATTTAAGGGTCATGTGACGCATCCGGCGGTGGCAGAGGCCCTTGATATGGAATGTGTCTCTTTAAATACAATAATGGACTGACTTGGAACGAATTTTTGATGTTGCAAGACTCTTTTGGAGTCTAAGTTTTTAGAAAGTGTTTGTTTTTAGGTTTTTCTCTGCGCCCTTCAAAAAAGGGAGGCATTGTAATTTTAGTGTAAAAGGAACGGGTGTTGGTCCCTTATTTTGGAAGTTCTATGCTAGAGATTGCAGGTGTCTATTAGCTAGAGTTTAGGAGAATTATTTTTTTTCTTTTGTAATTTTCTTATAATAATGTTTGTAAATTTTTTGTACCTTTTATAACTCTCTCTAAATTATTGTTTCTAGTAAATTTTTCACGAAAAAGTTTGAGTCGTGTGTGAATTTCATTCATAATTTTATAGAAGGAGAATAATTCTGATGAAAAATATAATGTTTGGAATAATCATTTCGATTATGACCTTTTCTAATACTTATGCAGAGCAGCATGAACTTAATGTAAAAGATAAAATTGCTATTGTTGAGGTAATGAATAAATACGCCCTAGGTATAGATAGTAAGAATTATGATTTGTACAAATCAATTTTTATCAAGAATGTAGAAGTAAAATTATTATATGACAAAGGTTTGTCCAGTGAAAATGAGGTAATTATTAAAGGTGCAAATAAATGGGTAGATTATGTAGAGAGAGCCATTAGTGCATACCGTAATACACAACACATGCTTGGCAATCCACTAATTAGTTATGAAGATGGAATTGCAAAAGTTCGTACAGACTTACAAGCATTACATTATTACAAGGAATTTCCTAACCGTTATCGTATTGTATGGGGATATTATATTACACATATGAAGAAAGAAAATAACGAGTGGATGATAATTAAACATAGTTTGACAACTATAGGAACTCGAATAGAAGGAAACGGGTAAAAATTAAAGAAAGGAAATAAATTAATGGACTTTAAATCAATTCTTTATGAGAAAGACAACCAAATTGCCACAATCACTAAAAACAATCCTCCTCAGTACGGAATGAACCTTGAAGTGCTTGTTGAAATGAAAGAGGCATTGGACGATGCTTCAAACGATGAAAATATCTCAGTTATAGTTATTACTGTTGGCGGTGAAGGATTTCATATGGGGGCAGTAGTATTTGGAGAAGTGGGAAATAGTGATTGGAATCTTACTCCAATAGAATTTAGAGAAATTAGTCAATACGCACACAAGCTGTTTAGAATGATTGAAACTATGGAAAAACCAATCATTGGTGTTGCCAAGGGGGGAGCAGTTGGGGGAGGTTTTGAAAATTTACACGCTTGTGACTTTGTTATTGCTTCTGAAGAAGCAAAATTTAGTCAACCAGAAGTAACTCTTGGTCTTAATTTAGGGTGGGGAGGTTCTCAACGTCTTCCCAGGATGGTTGGTTGGAGAAAGGCAAAAGAAATTTTATTAACCGGTATTGAGTTTAATGGAAAAGAAGCTGAAGAAATTGGATTGGTAACTAAGGCGGTGCCGCTAGACGAAGTTGATAAAAGCGTTACGAATCTTTGTGATAGATTAAAAATTTGCGCCCCGGTCGCTTGGGGTTATACAAAACTTGCTATGAATAAAGTTTGGGAGACTGATTTTCGTTCTGGACTTGATTATGAGGTAGAGGTTTGGGGGATGGTTAATAGTGAAAGAGAGTTTAATGCTGATGTATTTGATGATTTTGTTGCGGGTAGACAACCAGTTTTTAAAAAAAGGAAGAAAATTACCTCTGGGCCCGAATGGAGGAAGAAGTAGTAATATAAGAGTTTATTAATATAACAATATAGTTTTTTTTCTTCCCTTGTTAAGGAAATAGGCATACCCAAAGATATAGCTACTGAGTAGTTCTCATAGAATTTTGCCAATTGTTTCGATATTTAACTGTCCTTTTAATCCTGCGCTTCTATGTTTTTCACTTTCTATGTAATCTGGATCAGTCATCATAGTCATCATTGCACTCTTGTTAGGATACATTGCAATTCCAACTGTATCCCAGAGCTCCTCTACATCTCCGAGCATTAGTCGGGTTACTTCACCAAAAAAAATTGCTTTTCCACCAACTTTTTTTAGATGTTTTTTCACTTCGTTTGAATAAATCATGTAGGCTTCTTTTCCGGTTAAACTAGTCTCTCTTCCATCTTCATACACTGCCTTATCTTTAAATTTTAAGAGGTTAATCATGTGTATCGCTGAATTATCTTCTCCCTTAAAAAAACCTTCTATCTGTTCTTTGTTTGGTCTTACTCGATTTTCTACCTTCATGGCTTTTCCTTTTGAAGTCTCTCTTTTTTTTCTACTGGGATTATTTTATCTATAAAGCATGTCGATTGTTTTAGTTTTAAGACATCATTATAACAAATCTTGAAACCCATTTTTTGAGGTTCATAAATTATTGGGCTTTGGAATGTTAGACTAAACTTTCCTTTGCAATAGACATTAAATTTTTCTTTATTATTTAACTCAAAAACGAGAAACTTTTTTTTGAATTGAATAGATTTAATTTCTCGAGTCTTAAAACAAATTTTTTCACTTTCTTCATCGGCAATAAGTGGAGTATTTATTAAGAAAGATAATAAAAATATAGCTATTAAAATATTTTTCATTGATAATTCTCACCTACTAAAATTTATCATTAGAATATTATTATTACATCAATTACGGCAAATTAGAAGAAATGAACGATCAAAGCCCAAATAAAAAGGATTATATTTTCCTTAGCTTTTTAATCCTTTTAAATGTTATGAATTTTGTCGATAGACAACTTCTTGCAAGTTTTGCAAATTTTATAATTCCTGATTTATCTTTAACAAACACTCAATATGGTATTTTAACTGGATTTGGTTTCCTTTTTTTCTATTCCATCATGGGTTTGTTTATGGGTGTCCTGGCGGACAGATTTCATAGACCAAGATTAATTGCTGTAGGTGTTGCGTTATGGAGTATATTGACCTCTGTATCTGGAATCGCTAAATCATTCGTAGGTTTATTAATCCCAAGAATGTTTATAGGGGTGGGGGAGTCTATTCTTACGCCAACCTCTTTATCATTACTGGGTGATAGGTTTCCCAAAAAAAATATGGGTTTTATATCGGGAGCTTATTATTTGGGAATTCCTATAGGTGCCGGTTTAAGTTTTATAATTGCTGGCCATCTTGGACCAATTATAGGCTGGCGGATGTGCTTTTACATTTTGGGTGGTATTGGGCTTTTCTTCGCCTTGATTATGTTTTTCATAAAAGAGACTCCAAGAAAAGTTATTTCTGGTACTCAAATAGAACAAAAGCCTAAATTTAAACAAATCCGGCGGGACTTATATAAAGCATTAAAAGATTCTCCAGCACTAACACTATGTATTTATGGAGGAGTAGTCTTCCATTTGGTTTTGGGATCAGCCGTTTACGATCAAGTTTGGTATGTTCAGGAGAGAGGTTTTGCTAGGGCTGAAATTGCACAATATACGGGATATATAGTTGTAGTTTTTGGTATTATAGGAAATCTTTTTGGTGGTATTGGGTCCGATTGGTTCACAGAAAAGTTTAATCTTGGAAGACCAATGTTCTTATTTTGGTTATTGTTGTTTCTTTTACCGTTTAATATTTTGGGAAGGTTAGTTTGGCCTGATAATCCAATGTTTTGGATAGCGATGATGTTAGGTTCTTTTCAACTTGGTGCAATCTATGGACCGACCTTTTCAACTGTACAAGAACTTGCTCCTCCACATATAAAAGCCACAGTTATCGCCTTTTTTATATTAAATTTAAATATGATTGGAATGTTTTTAGGTACTACAGTTTCAGGAATAGTTATTGATTATCTCATTTCTATAAATGTTTCGGAGCCCTATACAAAGACGTTACTATCTTTCACTTTAATTTCTGCTCTATCAATTCCTTTATTCTGGTTATCAGGTAAGAAATACAAAAGGTAAATTGCATACCTTAAATAGGGGGGGTATCTATATCTGACCAATTGAGATCCACTGGTCCTCCATTTGAAATTAGTATGAAAGTAACTCCTTCTTTGCCAGGTTTTTCTGGTCCATATGAATATCCTCCATTTACAACTCTTATATCTCCTGTTTTATATAAGGGTTCTTCTTGACCAAATTCCATCTCACCATTCATTATAAAATATAGGGTGTTGTTTTTATGCCAATGTACGCCCGCACTATAATCAGGGGCAAAGGTAGTTTCTATTATCCAAGGAGATTCATTACAGATATTCTTAACAGGTTGTGTAGGCCTGTTATGTGGATCATGAAATAATTCGGCAGTTATTTCGTTGACATTTGCTGAACCAACGGGGTTTCCTCTTTCTTCGAGTTGATTTAATAAATCTGTTGGTGCTTCATATAAATCATCCCACATTAAAGGAATGTCTCCGCCAAGAGCAATTAAGAAGAATCGACTGCCATTCGCTCCTGCCCCTTCAACAGATGAATGACCTGCTTTTACCCACCTGACATCCCCCGGATAAAAAGATCCCTCACCTTTAGCTATAAATTCACCTTCTAGAAAAATTTGAACAATATCATAAGGATGCCAATGGGATTCTGCTAAGTAACCTGGCCTCAGTGAAGCTTCCCAAATATATTGTTCGCCCGTTATTAGTTTTCTTACTTTTGAAGTTTCACGACCGTGCTTGTCTTCAAAGTATTCCCATTCAAAGTTGCTTGGCCTTATATGATTCCAATTATTCATAAATATACCTCTATGGTTCTAGAACAACTCTTCCGGTGATAGAGCCTTCCCTAAGATCGTCGAGAGTCTTTGTAGCTTCAGAGAGATTTCTAGTTTCAACCGGAATAGGATCAACTTTTCCTGCTTTAACTAATTCGAGCATTTCTTTAGTTTCTGCAAGATTACCTACAAAACTACCACATATACTTTTAGCTTGAAGAGGGAACATTGGTATTGGCATTTGAAACGCACCTCCAAAAAGGCCTACAACAACGACTTGACCACCTTTTTTAGTTGCATCTAAAGAAAATTGAAGAGTTTTTTCTGCTCCAACAAAGTCAACAGCGGCTTTTACTCCCCCTTTGGTATCTTCAAGTAATTTCATAACGGATAAATCATCACCAGTATTATAAACCTCATCAGCTCCCGCGCCTTGAGCCGCTTGTAATTTATTTGGATCAATATCGGCGGCTAGTATTTTACTTTTAAATAAGGCTCGTGCAAATTGTAGACCCATCATACCAACCCCACCTAAACCCGTAATCAATATGTGATCATCATCATTAATATTGACTAGTTTTTTTAATGCTCCAAAAGCCGTAAGGCCGGAACACATATAAGTTGCAGCAAGACCTTCTTTTATTCCTGAATAATCTAATAGATATTTTGAATCCGGAACTAGGCAATAATCAGAAAATCCTCCTGGCTTCTGAATTCCTAATTGTTGGGGCGCATTACAGTAATGTTCATCTCCTGATAAACAAGTAGGGCAATCACCACACCCAATCCAAGGGAAAGCAACAACATTTGAACCAACTTCTAGATTTTTGACATCTGACCCTAAGCTTACTACCTCTCCTTCAATTTCATGTCCTAAAGTATGAGGCAATGTCAATGTTGCCCCTAAGGGTAACTGGTTTCCTCCTCCTAAATCAAAATAACCATCTTGTATATGCACATCTGAATGACAAACCCCCCCATAAGTTATTTTTAACAAAACTTCTTTGCCTTTTGGTGTAGGTGTTTCAGATTTTATTCTTTTAAGGGGTTTTCCAAATTCTATTAATGCTTCGCTTTCCATTTTTATTTCCTTCTATATATTAAAATAAATTTATACTATTAGTTTTTACTTTCCAATTGATTTTCTGAACTTGCAACAATTGTTGAGACGGCACTATCACCGGTGACATTCACTACCGTTCTGATCATGTCCAATAATCTATCTACCCCTATGATTAGAGCTATTCCTTCTGTTGGAAGCCCTACTTGAGCCAGAACCATAGCCAACATAATTAATCCCACTCCGGGAACTCCCGCTGTACCAATAGAAGCGAGTGTTGCCGTAACAATAACCATAAGATAGTCAACAAAAAGCAGATCTATTGAATATGCATTTGCTATAAATACAGTTGCGACACCTTGCATTATCGCTGTCCCATCCATATTTATTGTTGCTCCCAGAGGGACTGTGAATGATGCAATTTTTCTACTAACACCTAGATTTTCTATAACTGTTTTTAATGTAACTGGCATTGTTGCGTTAGATGAAGATGTAGAGAAAGCAAAGAATATTATTGGCTTGATGCTATTATAAAAAGTTAAAGGTTTAATTTTTGTAAATATCAGTAACAGTGATGAGTAAGTAAATAATCCATGAATAAACAAAACCCCCAATACTATAAAAAAATAATAAGATAGGTCTCCTAGAATATATATTCCTTGTTTAGCGAAGAGAGAGCCTATTAAACAAAATACCCCATAAGGAGCTATTTCGATTATTAAAAAAACCATTTTTAGAATTATATCGGTTAGCCTGTTTACGAGATCTTTTATAGGGTTATTTTTGTTACTAATAGACCTTAAGGCTGCTCCGAAAAATATTGAAAAAACAATAATTTGTAACATATTTCCTTCTGCCATTGCTTTGACTGGATTGGTAGGAAATATATTGATAATTACATCCTTTAATTGAGGTTTCTCTGGGGATATAAAATTACTATCCGTAGTTAAATTTAAACCAATTCCTGGTTCAAGTAGTATTGCTACGATTAAACCCAATGAAATTGCTACTGCAGTGGTAAAAAGATATAAACCAAGTGTTTTTGAAGCAATTACTGATAAATTCATATTATTTTCAAGTGATGCAACACCACTCACTAATGAGAAGAAAACTAGTGGAACAACCATAAGTCTTAATAAAGAAAGAAATATTTGTCCTCCAGTATCAAGAAGCCCATCTACTAGGTATAAATTTATTGGGTTTGTATCACTCAGATTTAGGCTATTAAAAAATATACCAAGAACAAAGCCTGCTATCATCCCTATGAGTATTTTCGAAGTCAATGTCATACATGTAACTATAAACATAAAAAATTAAATGGAAATATATTCTGAAAATTTGCGCTTTTTACCGAATCAGACTTGATTAGGCGCAAGGAGTTAATTATGGATATAGAAAGAACTATGCTTTGGGCTGGCTTATTGGGCCTTCTTACAATCGGTTTAGCTTTATTTACAGCCTTCCAGCGTATGGGCGTAAATACACCCCTAGGTGGTGATGATGATTTGTTAGTTAAAAAATCTCGCGCTTTTGGAAACTTGGTCGAACACGCTCCATTGATGCTCATTATGATGATGCTCTTAGAAAATGATGGTTCTGAAGCTTTAATCCATTTCTTGGGTTTTTTATTCTTTGGATGCAGATTGGCCCATGCCTATGGCCTTATTTACATGGAAGGAATGGGGCCAGAAAATATTGGTAGAATGGTTGGAGCGCTTGGTTCTTGGGGCTTGATGGGATTAGCAGCTCTCTTATGCATTTTTTAATTATGTAATGAATTGACCAAATATGTAATCGGAGCGAATATAGTAATTGATTCTTTTTTTGTTAAGGAGCCGTTTAATTATGTTTAGATATGCTTTTTTGGTTTTAAGTACAGTTTTTCTTGTTTCCTGTGCTCAACTTGGATCAATAGTCCAATCAGGTAGCACACAAAATGAAGAAATTAGTCCTTTTGCTAGTGAAATCACTGAAGAAGACATTTTAAACCAATTTAGTGATGTCCCTTTTCCGCCAGATACAATTCTAGATCTAACCAAGTCTGTTGTAGTCGGAGCCGAAGAAAATTGGTTTGGGCAAATCTTTTTCAATTCTAATAGGAGTTCAAATGAAGTCTTTTCCTATTTTAAGGACCATATGCCTGATACAGGATGGTTTTTAATTATGGAACAACAAGGCAATCAGATTTTCCTTGTTTATGAGAAAGATCTTAGAGTGGCGATAGTAAATATAGCTCGAAAAAGGGCTGGCTCAGAGGCTATTCTTGCTGTGGGACCTAGAGCACAATAATTTTATTCAATTGTCGCTACACATTGTTCTTCATCAACTTCGTCACCTTCATTAATATTTATTGATGTTATTTTTCCATCAGATGGTGAAACAATTGGAATCTCCATTTTCATAGATTCAAGAATAACTAGAACATCATCCTTATTTACAGTGTCTCCAACTTTTTTTTCTATCTTCCAAACTAGTGCTTTTATTTGTGATTTAACTTCCATGTTTCTTCTCTATTGGTATAGGGGAGGGTACTGAATTAATGAGTTTTTTTGTGTATTCTTCCTTGGGAGAACTAAATAAGTCTTTAGAGTTATTCTTTTCAATTATTTTTCCTTCATGCATTACTATAACATTATCACTTATATTTTTTATAACAGAAAGGTCATGACTGACAAATACCATAGTTAAATTATAATTTAATTTAAGTTCATCTAATAAATCTAAAATCTGAGACTGAACAGATAAATCAAGCGATGAAACGGGTTCATCACATATTAAAACCTCTGGCTCATTTATTATAGCCCTAGCAATACCTACTCTTTGACATTGCCCTCCTGATAATTCATGTGGATATCTATTGTACAGATCTTTTGACAATCCAACTTTATCCATTACAGATATGACTTTAAAAGCTTTATCGACTGATGATAGATCCTTATTAAAAATTTCGACTGGCTCTTTAATTATGTTGCCTATATTCATCCTTGGGTCCAAACTTCCATAAGGGTCTTGAAAGATTATCTGTATTCTTTTTCTCAATGACTTTAATTCTTTTGCATTATAATCATCAAGATCTTTATTAAACCATTTAATATCTCCTGAACTTTTATTATTCAAATTTGTTATAGTTCTGCACAATGTTGATTTTCCACAACCAGATTCTCCAACAATACCCAATGTTTCTCCTTTTTGAATATCAAAGGTAACATCATTAATGGCTTCCAAATAAATATTACTCTTAAAAAAATTATTTTTTATTAAAAATTTACATCTTAGGTCTTTTACTTCTAATACAGTATTGTTCATATTAATCTCAATTTAACCATTCAGGAATACATGATAGAAGGTGTTTAGTGTATTCTTCTTTAGGTTCTTTCAATATTTGATTACACGAACCTTTTTCTATTAATTTACCTTCATTCATAACCATTATATCATCTGACACCTCGGCAATTACTCCAATGTCATGAGATATTAAGGCTATGGTTATATTTTTATTCAACTTAAGCTCATTAAATATATTCAATATATCTTTTTGAGTTGTTACATCTAGGGCTGTTGTGGGTTCATCAGCAATAATTAAGGAAGGACTACACATCAGAGAAATACCTATCATTACTCTTTGTTTCATTCCGCCGGAAAGTTCATGAGGATATTTTTGCATGATATTTTCAATTCTAGGCATTCTAACAATACTTAAAATATCCTTAGCCTTTTTAAGGGCTTCTTTTTTACTGGTTTTTTCATGATAAACTAATGCTTCAATCATCTGATTGCCAATTTTCATATGTGGAGTAAGACTAGTCATTGGATCTTGGAAAATAAAGCCAATTTCTTTCCCTCTTAATTTTGATATCTTTTTTGAATCTTTGCCTAATAAATCTATCCCTTTAAAGAAAGCACTCCCATCACAAGCCCCATTGTTTGATAATAAGCCCGTAATTGAAAAGAAAGTTTGCGTTTTCCCAGATCCGGATTCACCAACTATTCCAAGACACTTACCTTCATTGATGTCGAATGAAATATTCTTAACTGCACTGAATAAACCTTCAGGAGTATCAAACCTTACTGATAAATTAGTTACTTTAAGGATTTCGTTCATTAAAAAATTAATACTCTTTTGGGTCTAAGGCATCTCGTAAACCATCACCTATAAAATTTAATGATGCCAAGGTTAGAACCATAAAAGTTCCAGGAAATATTAAAAGCCACCATGCAGTTTCCATATCCCTTGATCCCTCAGATATTAAAACTCCCCATGAAGTAAGAGGCTCTTGTACGCCTAGGCCTAAAAATGAAAGGAAACTCTCCAATATAATAACTGCCGGAACCATAAGGGTTATGTAAACAATGATTGGTCCGGCTAAATTAGGGATAATGTGTTTAACTATAATGAGAAAAGTTGACTGACCCAAAGCTTTGCTGGTTTCTATGAATTCTTTTTCTTTCAATGAGATTGTTTGCCCTCTGACAATTCTTGCCATGGTAAGCCATTCAACTGCTCCAATAGCAATAAATAATAAATAAATATTTCTTCCAAAAACGACCATTAGAATTATTACAAATATTAGGTAGGGCATAGCATAAAGGATTTCGACAATACGCATCATAACTATATCAATTTTACCGCCTAGATATCCTGAAATTGTTCCATAAGTAACTCCTATAAAAACACTCACTAAAGTGGCAATAACACCTATTGTAAGACTAAGTCTTCCTCCGTATAAAATTCTCACGAGTAAGTCTCTCCCGTTTCCATCGGTACCAAAATAATGACCATTCTGAAGGTTTGGAGCTTGATATATTGCATCCCAATTAGTTTGATCAAATTTGTATTGTAAGAATAGAGGTCCAAATAAAGAGAATAAAAGGATTATTGACAAAATAATTAAACCGGTAACTGCGGCCTTATTTTTAAAAAGTCTTCTTCTTGCATCCGACCAAAGTGATCTTCCTCTAACAGAAAGAGCAGATTTCAGAATTTTTTCTTTTCTTTCTCTATCTAATAAATCAAAATTCATTTTAATTTCACTCTTGGGTCTAGAAATGCTCTTAGAATATCAGAAAATAATATAAGAATAATGAGAAGGGTAGCATATAGAATCATCACACCACTTACTAAGGTGTAATCTCTTTGAAGGGCCCCCACAACGAAATATCTTCCTATCCCTGGTAATCCAAATATTTGTTCTATTATTATTGAACCTGTCATTAAACCCGCAGATGCCGGAGCTAGATAGTCTATGATTGGAAGAATTGATTCCCTTAAAACATGTTTCCTAATTATAATCTTTTGAGAAAGACCCTTCGATCTTGCAGTTTTAATAAAATTTGAATTAAGGGTTTCAATAGTACTAGCTCTCATCATTCTAGAGATTACTGCAATTTGAGGTAGTGAAAGAGCTGTTATAGGTAAAATTAGATTTAGAATATTTCCATTATTCCAGCCAGAAATAGGAAGTAGACCCAAATAAAGTCCAAAGAAAAGCGATAGGATAGGGGCTAAAACAAAACTAGGGACACAAATGCCAATTAAAGAGACACTCATAATAATGTGATCAAAATATGTGTTTCTTTTAATTCCTGCTACAGTTCCTAGAAAAACACCCAAAAAAAGGGCTACAATTATGGAGGACAGACCTAAAGTAAGGCTAACCGGAAAACCGCTCAATATAAGTTCATTCACTGTAAAATCTTTGTATTTAAATGAAGGGCCAAAATCACCCTTAGTTATATTTGAAACATAAATTAGAAATTGTTCCGGTATCGATTTATCAAGATTATAAGCAGCTTGAATATTTTTTTCTATTTCCGGTGGAAGTGCTCTTTCGCTAGTAAATGGACCACCTGGAGCCAATCTCATTAAGATGAAAACAAATGCTATTATTACTATTAGGGTAGGTATAGCCACCAATAATCTTTTGATAATAAGTTTAATCATTTGCGCATAATATATATTATGTATAAATTAATATACCTTATACCTCTATTTTAAAGTTTAAACTATCATAAGAAGGAAGCACATTATTAGGAAGGTTTTCAAGAAGATAATTATAGTCTAAATCTATATGCATATTAGTAAGATAAGCTTTTTTTGTTTTATACTTTTTGATCCAGTTGAGCGTCTGATCTAAATGGGTGTGAGTTGGATGAGGTAAATGTCTTAATGCATCTATTATCCAATAATCTAAATTATAGAGGTATTTTAATGATTTATCATGAAAACCTACTACATCACTTGAATAAGCTATATTATTGAATTTGAAACCAATAGAATCAATATTTCCATGTTTCTGTAAGAAAGGAAGAAAACTAATTTCTCCACCAGATCCAGATATAACAAATTCCTTAAATAATTCGATTCTATTTTCTTCTAATATTGCCGGATAACCAGATTTTTCACCATCTTTAAAGCAATAATCGAATCTTGGTATTAGTCTTTTTGATGTTTCTTTATCCAAATATACAGGTACTCTTTTTCTGTTTCTTAACGCAAAAGCCCTTAAATCATCTATTCCTCCTGTTTGATCGGCATGATCATGAGTGTAAAGAACAGCATCCAAATTAATTACCTTTGCGTTTATTAATTGTTGCCTCATATCAGGTGAAGTATCGATTAAAACAGAGGTTTTTCCTTCTTTTGACGTCTTTTCTATTAACAAAGAGCATCTTGTCCTTATATTTTTTTTTTCATTAGGATCACAACTACCCCAATCACCTCCAATCCTCGGAACTCCGCCAGAAGACCCACATCCTAAAATGGTAATTTTGAGTGTTTCAGCCATAGATATGTTCTTTTTTTGCTTTTTTAAAGATTTTAAGAAAATTACTAGTAGTAATATTGAAAAAATCTTCTTCTGATACCTGATAAAAATTAGCTAAATATTTTGCTGTATGAACTACATTTGATGGTTCATTCCTTTTACCTCTTACAGGTTCAGGTGAAAGATAGGGAGAATCTGTTTCAACAATTATCCTGTTTAAAGGTAAATTCTTGATAGTTTCTCTGAGCTCACTAGCATTTTTAAATGTAACTATTCCTGATAATGATATATAAAATCCGAGTCTTAAAGCAACTTCCGCCATTTTTTGTCCTGCAGTAAAACAATGGATTAGACCATTGAATTTTCCTCTTTTGTATTCACTCTCTAAGAGTCCGCAAGTTTCCTCATCTGCATCCCTGGTGTGAATTATTAAAGGTAATCCAGTTTCTCTAGAAATTTTTATGTGTTTTTTAAACAGGTCTATTTGAATCTCTTTTTCTGAATTTTCATAAAAAAAATCCAATCCGGTTTCACCTATACCAATAACTTTATCATGTTTTGTTAAATCAATAATTCTGTCTACAGAAATATTTTTATGCTCGGAAGCTGAATGTGGATGAATACCAATACTACAATAGATATTGTCGTATTTTTCAGACAAATTAATAATTGAATCAAATTCTTTTTCTTGTGTTGAGATAACTACTAATCCCTTTACTCCAGCATCAAAGGCTCTTTCAATCACTTGCTCAATATCGTCTTTATAATCGTCAAATATCAAGTGACAATGACTATCTACTAGAAAATTTAAATTATTTTCCATTATGGACAGTTATGCCTTTCGAAACTAAAATTAGCAAATAAATTAGAGATTAAATAAGAATGATTAAAATAAATGTAATATCCGATACAGTTTGTCCTTGGTGTTATATAGGAAAAAAACAACTTGATTCAGCTTTAGATCAGAGAAAAAATATAGAATTTTCTGTTACATATAAACCCTTCCAGTTAGACCCTACGATGCCATTAGAGGGGGTAGATAGAAAGAAATATATCGAACGAAAATTTGGTGAAAAAACCGCTAAAGAAATTGGTGTAAGAATTTCCCAAGCTGGTGATGAAGTGGGAATAAAGTTTAATTATGATAAGATAGATATAACGCCTAATACTTTTAATAGTCACAGGTTGATAAGGTGGTCCCTACCCTATAACAAACAGTCAGAATTATTAGACTTTCTCTTTATTGCTTATTTTGAAGAAGGAAAAAACATAGGTGATACAGATATTTTATTACAAATATCTGAGGAATTGAACTTGAATAAAAATGACATAAAGGAATCTTTTCTTAATGATATAGATCGTAAGGAAGTTGAGGCAGAAGAATGGTCTTTTAGAGATCTTGGAATTGCAGGTGTACCAACATATATTATCAATAATGAAATAATTATAACTGGCGCCCAGTCATCTGATAATTTTGTCAAATTGTTTGATAAAATTGCGTCTTAACTTACAGAGAGCTAAAAATGGATAAGATTATACAAAAAAATATTCATGATGGAGAAATTTGTATCATCACACTTAATAGGCCTGACGTTCTTAATAGCCTAAATAGACCTTTAGTTGAAGCAATATTGAAAAACATTGAAGAGTGTCAAGATGACAAATCCATTCGTTCAATAATTTTAACTGGCAATGGCAGAGGGTTCTGCGCTGGAGCAGATTTAGCTGGAGGAGATTGGCCTATTGAAGAAGGATGGTCATCGGGGAAAAGTACCGCTAATGCTATGGAGGTTGGTTTTAATCCGCTTGTTCGATCAATAGTTAGTTCAAAAAAACCGGTAATATCAGCTATTAATGGTATAGCGGCAGGCGGAGGTGTTGGTTTAGGGTTGTGTGCGGATATAGTTATTGCCGCTGAATCAGCTAAATTTAAATTAGTTTTTGCTCCACAATTAGGAATTATCCCCGATGTTGGTGCATCATGGTTGGTTCCTAATCTTGTAGGAAGAGCAAAAGCAAATGGCCTTGCTTTACTGGGAGATGATCTCGATGCAAAAACTGCTTATAATTGGGGTTTGATATGGAAATGTGTTCCAGATGATGAATTATTAGATATAGCAATATCAATAGCAAAAAGAATATCTGATAGCGCAATAAGAGGGTTAAAAGCAGTTGTGGCTGCACATGATCACGCTCTTATTTCAACACTAGATCAGCAACTAGATTATGAAAGAGACACACAAGAGTATTTTTGTGATCAAGACGAGTTTAAAGAAGGTGTTAAAGCTTTTATTGAAAAAAGAAAACCGAACTTTAGAGATATAAAAAATGTAGATCATATAAATATATCTAGGAAGTCAGTTAAAGAATAATTGACTAAAAACGAAAAATTATAAAAAATAATTCCATCACAACCTGTTTAGCTCTACAAGGTCTTCTAAATTTTTATTAAGAGATTCAATTATATTTAAATTATTAGGGTTTTTGAAAAATATCCTATCATTGGGTTTAAATTTTACTTTTGAATCTGAATAAGAAACATAATCAATAAGCGCATCAGTATTTTTAAAGAAATTATCTTTAAATTTAATTAAATGACCGTCTTTTCCTGATTCAATTTTTTCTATATTGATACTTTTACATATAATTTTAATTAGTATTATTTCTAATAAAGCCTTTACCTCGTTAGGTAAATTTCCAAACCTATCGACTAACTCAATTCCTATTTTTTCAACTTCGTAGTTTTCTGTTATTACTGACAATCTTCTGTAAAAATCCATTCTTATATTAATATCTTCGATATAAGTTTCAGGTATAAACGTAGATAAATTAAGTGAAATTTTAGGAGACCACTTATCTTTAATTTCTTTTTGAGGATTATCTTTCATCTCTAAAACCGTTTCTTGGAGCATCTCTTGGTATAACTCCAGGCCAATTTCTTTTATATGACCGGATTGTTCTTCGCCCAATAGGTTTCCTGACCCTCTTATATCCATATCATAACTAGCAAGATTAAACCCAGCTCCTAGAGAGTCGAGAGACTGGAGCGCCTCTAACCTTTTTAATGCATTTGATCCAAGTAAATTTTCTTTCTCATAAGTTATTAATGAATAGGCCTTAACATTAGATCTCCCTACCCTTCCTCTTATTTGATATAACTGAGAAAGACCAAATAAATTAGATTTGTGAATGATCAGTGTATTAGCGTTGGGGATATCTAGACCAGATTCTATTATGCTCGTAGATACTAAAATATCGTATTCACCTTTATAAAAATCATTAGTTCTTTCTTCCAATTGTTTTGAAGGCATTTGACCATGAGCAACTACATAATTTAAATCAGGAAGATGATGATCTAGTAAATCTGTAACAGATTTTATATCGGATATTCTTGGAACAATATAAAAGCTCTGACCTCCTCGATACCTTTCTCGCATTAAAGCTTCTTTGATAACCAAAGTATCATTTTCAAAAATAAAAGTTCCTATGGACCTTCTATCAACTGGAGGAGTAGCAATTATTGATAAATCTCTTACGCCTGTCATAGCTAATTGTAAGGTTCGAGGGATGGGAGTTGCCGTTAAGGTTAATACATGTATATCGGATTTAATCCTCTTTAAGTGTTCTTTATGGCTGACACCAAAATGTTGTTCTTCATCAACAATTAAAAGGCCTAGATCCTTAAAATTAATTTTCTTTGATAATAATGAATGTGTCCCTATTGTGATGTCTGAAACACCATTTGTGATTTCTTCAATGACCCTTTTTTTATCAGAAGACAATCTAGATAACTCATTAACGCGTATTGGAAGATTAGAAAAACGATCTAAAAATGTTTGAAAGTGTTGTCTTGCTAACAACGTTGTTGGCGTTAGAATGGCAACTTGCTTACCCTTCATCGCAACTAGGAAGGCTGCTCTTAGTGCAACTTCGGTTTTGCCAAAACCAACATCGCCACATATTAAACGGTCCATGGGTTTTCCCGATTTCAAATCTTGAATAACATCTTCAATAGAATTTGTTTGGTCTTCAGTTTCTTCATACGGAAATCTTGAACAAAATTCATTATAAAATTCATCAGGCGATTCAAAAATATCGGCCTTTGAGAGATTTCGTTTTGCCGCAATTTCTATAAGATCTTTTGCTAAGAGTTTTATTTTATTTTTAATTTTAGTTTTTTTCTTTTCCCAATTACCTCCTCCCAGTTTGTCTAATAATACATCCGAACCCTCAGAGCCATATTTTGTAATTACTTCTAAATTTTCAACAGGCAGGTATAGTCGATCATTATTAGAATACTTCAATAATAAACATTCATGTTTTGATTTTTCAATCTCGATAGTTTCTAAATTTTCAAATCTTCCAATTCCGTGATCAATATGAACAACATAATCTCCAGGAATTACATTGGATAATTCCTTGATAAATTTCTTGGCTTTATTAGTTGATCTTTGTCTATAAAATTTTTCTCCAAAAATATCTTGTTCAGAAATACATACATATTCGTCTATTTCAAAACCGTCACTTAGAGGAATTACAGATATTTTAACTTTTTCTATATCTCCCTCAGCATATTCTTTCCAGTGATTAATTTCAGTTGATTCAATCTTATGATTATCTAAAATTTGACCAAGTCTGGATATTGAACCTCTACTAGAACATGCAATTAATATTTTTTTTTCTTCTTTTTTAAAATTACCTATATCATTCTTAAGTTTGTCAAAATCTATTTGATTAGTTTCTTTATTTTTTAAATATTTGGTAATTTTCTTACCAAAAAAATTTAAACCTTCTGGTTCATTGAAAGGTGAAAAATATATTCTTTCAAATTTAGAGATAGAATGATTATATTTATTAATATCTAAAAAAAGTTCACCTGGATCTAGGCAGTAGTATTTTTTATTCTGATTTGAGTCAACCTTATCATAATCCATTCTTGCTAGATAATGATCAATTGTATTATTAATAAACTTCTCATAAGCATCTTCTGCATTATGGTCAAAAATCACTAGAGGATTTTTTATATGGTCAAGAATTGTAGCCTTTCTTGTAAAGAAGAATGGCATCCAACTCTCCATGCCTGGAAATATAATTTTTTCTGAAATATCTTTATATATCCTAGCCTCTTGTTTTCTGGTGCCAAATTCTTTATTAAATCGTGTTCTAAATAATTCTACCGATTTATCATTAAGGCAGATTTCAGTATTAGGATAAATTTTTACTGCATTTAAATTTTTTATTGAGACTTGGCTTGATGTATCAAATATTTTTATAGCATCAACTGTATTACCGAAAAAATCTAAGCGCACAGGTTTGTTAGAGGGTGAATAAAAATCAATTATTCCACCTCTAACAGAAAAGTCTCCATACTCCCTTACAGTTTCAGTTTTAATGTAGCCATTACTTATAAAATAAGTTGCTAAATCCTCTGTGTTTAGACTCATTCCAACTTTTAGTTCAAATGTTCTTTCTAAACAATCGTCTTTGCTAAGAATATACTGTGCAGAGGCTCTTACAGTGGAAAGAATTATTAAATCTTCATCAACAGATTCATTAATATCTATAAGTGTTTTTATTCTTTCTGAGGATATTTTCTTATTTGGGATAATTTTATCATACGGTGAAGTATCAAATTGCGGGAATGTTAGAAATTCTTCCTTTAAGGTAAAAGATAATAGGTCTTTTATTTGATTATAACGTTTGATATCGCTTGTTATGAAGATGATATTGCGTTTCAATTTTGATTGAATTTGCTCTAATAATATTGATTCTGAACCATGAGGAACTTCTAAAAATTTAATATTAAAATTCGGACTATTAACAATTCCTTCTAAGTTGTTATTTATAATATCCTTCATTTTTTATTTTATTTTACAATTTTTAACAAAATGTCATTTACTAAATCTTTAAACTTACTTGGTATATCTTCAGTTCCTCTATTAGAAAACCACTCAAAAAGCTCTGGATCAGGTATATCAATTAGATCATCAAACATTTTCAATTCTTTATCGTTCATTCTCTCGACATTATTTTTTGCGTAATTACCTAGAATTAAATCCATTTCTTTAATTCCTCGATGATTAGAACGAAATATTATTTTTTTTCTATAAGCATCCATTTTTTTTATCATATGTTATATTTATAATATCCATGAGACCTGAAACCCTATATCAGCTATTTAAACCATTAGATACCCTTAAAGGTATTGGCCCACGGTTAAAAAATAAACTTAAATATTTAATTGGAGAAAATGTTATCGACTTGTTATGGCATTTACCTACTGATGTTATTAATAGGACTTATTTTCCAAATGTTGTTGATGCAGAAAAGGGTCGTATTGCTACATTCAATTTAATAGTCAATAAACATCTTCCTTCGCGAAGAAAAAATATGCCTTATAAGGTACATTGCTCTGACGAAACTTCAGATATCGATTTGATTTGGTTTAATGCAAGAAGGGACTACTTGGAAGAATTACTTCCTATAGGAAAAGAAATTGTAGTTAGCGGAAAAATTGATGTATACAAAAATACAAAGCAAATTATTCATCCAGATTATATATTTCCCGCTGAGGAAAGCAAAGAATTACCTAAATTTGAACCTGTCTATAGACTAACTCAAGGAGTGTCGAATAAAGTCATAAGACGTAATGTATTAGAAATTTTGGATTTAATTCCAGATATTCAAGAGTGGAATGATAAAAATCTATTAAAAAAAATGAACTGGCCTTCTTTTAATGAAGCTATAAAAAATGTTCACTATCCAGGAGATAACTTAGATATTACTCATGATAATTTATCTAGACAGCGCTTAGCTTATGATGAGCTTTTGGCAAATCAAATTTCATTAAGTCTTATATCAAAGAATTTTTCTAAAATTCAGGGACACTCAATTAAAAGTAACAGCTCTTCCATTTCACAAATCATCAATCAATTGCCCTTTGAACTAACTAATTCTCAGAAAAAATGTGTTGATGAGATTACTGATGATATGACACAACCCGAAAGAATGTTAAGACTATTGCAAGGCGATGTTGGTTCAGGAAAAACTATAGTTGCATTTCTTGCTTTAATGCATGCGGTTAATGCAAAAAAGCAATGCGCTTTTATGGCTCCAACAGAGTTATTGGCTTCTCAACATTATGAGACATTAAAAAATTATTGCTCCGTTAATGATGTAAGCCTTAAAATTATAACTGGTAAAACAAGAAATGCTGAAAAAGAAGAAATTTACAGTGAATTGAGAAATGGAAATTTAGATATTGTTATCGGTACTCACGCCCTCTTTCAAGAAAAAGTAGTTTTTAAAGATCTGGGGTTTGTTGTGATAGATGAACAACATAGATTTGGAGTCCATCAAAGATTATCATTAACATCAAAAAATCAAAAAAAACCGCCAGATATACTATTGATGACCGCTACTCCTATACCGAGAACTCTTGAATTAACTGCTTATGGGTCAATGTCTGTTTCTAAAATAGTTGAAAAACCTCATGGAATTCAAATAATAGAGACTGCTGCTAAACCTATAACTAACGTTGATAAAACGATTAAATCTCTCGAGAAAATTTTTAAAAACAACGGAAAAGCTTATTGGGTTTGTCCTTTAATAGAAGAATCCGAAAAAATTGATTTAGCGGCTGCAGAAGACAGGTATCTATCTTTAAAGGATGTTTATGGAGATAATGTTTTATTAATTCACGGGCGTATACCTTCAGAAGAACGTGAAAAAATAATGAGTGAGTTTAAATTTGGTAATAAAAGAATCCTAGTTGCCACTACCGTTATAGAGGTTGGTATTGATGTGCCTGAGGCTACAGTTATGATCATTGAACATGCAGAAAGATTTGGTCTTTCGCAGTTGCATCAATTAAGAGGTAGAGTTGGTAGGAGTATAAATAAATCTAGCTGCTTACTTTTATATCAGACACCTTTGGGAATAAATGCAAAAAAACGAATTGAAACACTTCGTGAGACAAATGATGGATTTGTGATAGCCGAGGAAGATTTAATTCTAAGAGGGGCTGGAGAAATCTTAGGAACAAGACAGTCTGGTTTCCATATATTTAAAATAGCAAATTTAAATACAGACCGAAATCTTCTTGAACTTGCTAATAAAAATGCTAATTACATAGTGAGTAAAGGTTTGCTTGATGGTGGAAGTAGCGCAGAAAATTTTAAATTGTTACTTCATTTGTTTAATCAAGACAGGGCTATAAAATATCTAGAGGCCGGTTAATCTTTTTCGGGAATCACTAATCCGGCTGAAATAATTAATTTTGCTGCATCTTCAACTGACATATCAAGCGCAACTGTATCTTCTTTTGGAACAAATAATAAATATCCTGATGTAGGATTAGGCGTTGTTGGAGCAAATATACATAATAAATTATCATCCTTTTTTTCGGAGATTTCACCTTTTGCTTCAGTGGTCACAAAACCAATTGCCCATATATCTTTTCTCGGATATTCAAATAAAACTACACTTTTAAAATTTTTATTTGATTGAGTTGCTACAGTTTCAAAAATTTGCTTAAGAGTGCTATATATACCCCTTATAAGAGGTAATCTATCTACAAGACTCTCGCCATACCCTATAATCGCGCGACCAAAAAAATTAGCTGTTAGAAACCCTAATGTTGTTAGAAGTAAAAGAGCAGCTATTAATCCGAGCCCTGGAAGACTAAATGGTAATTCTCTTAAAGCGTTAGGTATGAATGGAGCAAACCAAGAATCAACACTTTGCACAAACCACATTGCAACCCATATAGTGATAGCTACTGGAGCGGCAGCAACTAAACCTGTTAGAAAATAATTTCTCAATCTTTGAAATAAAGGAGGTTTAGTAGTTATATTAACTTTATTATTTTTTGGCATGATTATGTTGTAGCATAAAAATATTTATAGATAATAGATTTTATAAAATATAAATAAAAAATGTCTAAACTTAAAAAAAAACTAAAAGAAATAATTCCCCTGTTTGAACCTAATTTTGTTGAAATTAAGGAACTAAGACGGCTATCGGGAGGCTCTAGTAATGAATCATGGTTGTTAGTATTAAAAACAAATAATGAAGATAGATTTTTAGTGTTTCGCAGAACTCCGGACGGAAAGATAAAAGATAGTACTGTTTCTAGCTTCATAGGTATTAATAATGAAGCAAAGATTATGAATCTTGCCTATAAGCATGGTGTTCCTGTGCCAAAAATTTATCACATAATTGATGAATCTTATGGCATTGGCAAAGGGTTCTTTATGGAATATTTAGAAGGATTAACAATTGGTAATAGGATTGTAAGGGATCACAGTTTAAAGGATATAAAAGCAACTCTAGCAAGACAATGCGGTGAAATCTTATCCATGATTCATCAAATTCCTATTGATAATTTAATAGATATTCCCACTTCGACTGCCGATAATGAAATTAATAAATATGAAGAAGTTTATTTTAAACATGATAGCCCAATCCCTGTTTTTGATTTAGCATTCAAATGGTTAAGAAAAAATATTCCTTATCAAGATGAACTAACCTTGGTTCACGGAGATTTTAGAAACGGAAACCTAATTATTCATCCTAAAGATGGAATCTCTGGAGTCTTGGATTGGGAGATTTTTCATTTAGGGGATCCTTACGAAGATTTATCATGGATTTGTGTCAACAGTTGGCGTTATAACAATTTTAATTTACCCGTTGGAGGCTTTGGGAGTCGTGAAGATATGTACATAGCTTATGAAAAATCATCAGGTAAGAAACTGGATAGAGAAAGAGCAAAATATTGGGAAATTTTGGGAACTCTGAAATGGGGTGTTATGTGCCTGAATATGATAGAAATTTATAGGTCCGGCTTTGATAAATCAATAGATAGGGTCTCCATAGGCAGGAGATCATCCGAAACTGAAATTGACTTAATACGACTTTTATTAATAGACTAAATTATGAAAAGTGAGCCTTCCATAGAAGAGCTTTTGCAAGCTGTAATAGAATTTATTGAAAATAGTGTCATACCCAAACTTGAAGGACATGATAAATTTCATGCCCATGTGGCGAAAAATACTTTAGGAATTGTGTTAAGAGAAATTATGTTACTAAGAGATTACGACGAGAAAGAAGTGGCAAGATTAAAAAATATTCTTAGTAAAGACGATAATATTAAAGAATTAAATAAATTGTTATCTGAGAAAATCAGAAATGGTGAAATTAATATTAATGATGATTCTTTAAAAGATCACCTTATAAGAACTACAATGGCAAAGCTAAGCATAGATCAACCTCATTATTCTGGTTATCTTAAAGGAAAAGAAGACAATTATCCGAATGATAGTGAGTCTTAAAGAGATCCGATTATAGCAACTGAGCAAACATTATTGGCTGGCTGTCCTCCAAGATTATGAGTTAACCCTACAGAGGGGCTGCTCAATTGTCTCTTGTCAGCCTTACCTTGAAGTTGGAGATACATTTCATACAACATACGTAATCCTGATGCGCCAATAGGATGACCAAAACACTTTAATCCTCCATCTATCTGGCATGGAACTTGGCCATCTGAATCATAAAACCCATCCATAACGTCATTTACAGCGTTTCCTTCCTCAGAGATGAATAAGTCTTCCATAGTAACAAGCTCAGTAATAGAAAAACAGTCATGCACCTCCATCATTGAGATCTCTTTTCTTGGATTTGTAATACCTGCCTCTGCATAAGCTTTTTTTGCTGCTATCCTTACAGTATGAAAATAAGAACCGTCCCAGCTATTATGTTGAGACTCTAAACCATTTGAAACAGATAATTGCAAAGCTTTAACACTAATAAGATCTTTCTTACCAAGACTCTTTGCAATCTCAGGCGTAGTCACTACTGCTGCTGCAGCTCCATCAGATACCCCACAACAATCAAATAAACCCAAAGGTTCTGCTATCATAGGAGCGTTCATAACTTGTTCTTCTGTAACTTCTTTTTGCAAATGAGCTTTAGGATTTAATGCTCCATTTGCATGGCTTTTTACAGAAACATGGGCAATAGCTCTCTTTAAATCTTCAGCTGAGACACCATGTTTTGCTGTATAGGCAGAAGCAAGTTGTGCAAAATTACCTGGTGCTGATCCCGAAGGACCGATTTGAGGGCCCAGCGTTCCATAATTTGCTGCTGGTAAACCACCATAACCGGTATCTTTTAGTTTTTCCATTCCCAGAGCTATAGCAATATCTGCGGCACCTGCAGCTACAGCGTATACTGCTCCTCTAAAAGCCTCAGAACCCGAAGCACAATAGTTTTCCACTCTTGTGACTGAAATATTTGGCAATCTAAGAGCAATGGACATTGGTGTTCCGCCCTTTCCAGACCCGATATCATCTATATGATGAGAAAACCAAGCTGCATCTAGTTGATTTGGTTCTATTCCAGCATCATCCATGGCTTCTACATAGGCCTCCACCATTAGATCATCTGGGCTTGTGTCCCATCTTTCACCAAACTTAGAGCATCCCATTCCGACTATCGCAACTTTATCTTTGATTCCTGAAGCCATCTATTTCTCCATTAGAGTAGTAATAATTAAATAACACAATTTAAATTAAATAGGTACAGCTTTCCAAAAATACCTTGTAAAACCCCTGGCCTCGTCAAAAGCCTTAATACGGAAAACCATTTTAACATCTTTCCCTGATTCCACGTCACCTTCCCCTACATCAGTAAAATCCATCATAATTCTTCCACCCCCTTCAAAGGAAACAATACCATAATAATTAGGTGGATTAATTGAGAATGAAAGATAGTCAGCAGACCAAGAAAGTATGTTCGCTCTCTTTTCAGCAAATTTATAAGGTTCTTGAGTATCCAAATCTGGGCTATTAGGACTAACAGATATCCTAGAGGCAGGGAATTGAATTGTTCCAGTTTTTGAACATTTACCACCCACTAATCCAATGATGGCATCATTATGCCTATACAGTGTAGTAAGAGCAGTTTTTCTATCAATTTCAGCACGCATTCCTTTTTCCCATTTTACAAGGTCATTAAAAGTTAAATATTTCATATAGTTATCTTCATCAACTCCATTATCAATCAAATCAACAGTTGTCTCAGTATTTGTAAAATCTGTAATTAAATTAGTTGTTTCCAGCAGGATGGCATCACCTCCACCACCAAATGAACAAATTAATATTTTCTCACCTGGAGTACTATTTTCAAGAACTGAAGTAAGCATTAATAAAGGGTGACAAGAACCAGTATCTCCAACACTTGCAGCTAGATTATCAACAACATTATCAGGATCTATTCCAGTTTTTTTCGCTATTGTTTGTGGAACACGTGGAAATATACATGGAAGTATAAATCTACTTATATCTGAAGGACTTATATTGTTATCTTTAAGTAAATTATTAATTAATTTGGGAATTATCTTTAAATAACCTTCATCCCTAATCCATCGCTCCTCCCAATTATAATCAAATTCCTCATTCGGCCCTCTAAAATGGTCTATAAAATCAATTGATAGGGAGGCGCTATCTATAAATTTAGCTATGACATTATCTTTACTTATAGATATTGCAGTAGCTGCATCACCAAAATTTAACTCCTGAGCGCTTGCAACCCTTGCTTTTCTCTTATCCGAAGCCGCAACTAGAGAAAGAGAGCTTTTACCAGAATTGACAGAGTTAAAAGCGTTTATTAGGGCTGTAGTTCCAGATTTTAATGATGATGAAACATCGGAACATTGAGTAGTTTCCTCCAAAGTTAGTGCAGCCCTTATAATTCCAGAATTTAAGCGATCAGAATAAGGCATAGTTGTTGAGGCAAAAAATAATGAATTCACCTGCGATCTGTCATCTTCCGGCCCTAATATCCGTCGAGCTGCTTCAACTGACATAGTAACACTGTCTTCATCCCAATTAGAAATAGCTTTAGTTCCCTTCCCTTTTCCGACAAGATTCGGGGCCATCCAAGCATTTGATTCAGTTATAGCTTTCCTTTGTAGTCTTAATCTCGGTATATAGTTAGCAATAGAAGAAATTCCTGTATCAGACATCTATAAAACCTCTTTTTTTCAACATATTTACAGCAAATATTAATAATAAAGAAAGTTTTTTTTTATATATTTTAATTTTTTTTTTCTGTTCTAAAAAATTTAAAGAAACACCATGTTGAAAAAGCAGTAATTAGATGCCAAATAGCATGAGGTTGAATAAATGAATCTGGGTTGCAATAAGGAGTGTTTGGGTAACCTTGCAGCCATATAACAAAGGCAAGAAAATAAGTGAGCATGCCTGCAAAGAACCATGGGTTATAAACCCTTTTGTTGGTAGGCGCTGTATGAGAAAGAACTGCAGGAAGCCAAAATAATAATATCCACCAATATTCATTGAAATTAGAAAATATTTCCGTTGGCATAATTCCAAAAATAGCAGCAACAAAAAATCCTAAAAAACCAGAAATCCATCTATATGTAGGAGACCAAAAACGATAAAGAGATTCTGAGATTATCCATAAACTTATAGACACACCAAACAAGTCAAGGTTAATACCTAGGTTAGAACCAAAAAACCATCTCGAAATAGCGTAGATTATAACAATAAAACTATACACAAAAAAGAAACGTTTTACTGACCAACGACCCATGTCTTTAATATTAAGAAGCCAGGGAATAATTATATACATAATCATACTAAGATTATCCGCCCATTCACCCCATTCAGTATGTGTTCCGTGCATTAGCATAGAACCAGGACCTAAATAAATAACAGCGCTAGCATATAAGATTGCTATTGGTGTCATTCCGTAAAATTGATTTAATTTTAATCCGATTTCTTTATCTTTTGATAAAAGCTTAAACATCAACAAGCCGGAGATCATAAATCCAATATTACTGATTGCGTTTGAAGGTTCGCGAAATATTCCTCCGCTAACTCTTTCGCACCAACGAGATATATCTCCTACACTTTCATTGGTTTCAAGACCAAGAGTAATACCTAAAAAACCAAGAACGGCATAAATCAAGAGAAACAATATACTAACAACTATTGCAATGGGATATATAAGGTTATTCAACTTAACGCTCATTAGAAGTTAATTGTCCGAAATTTTATTTTTGAAATCAACTAAAATAATGTACGCTTGGTGTCCTATAACGTAAATTTTTTTATTTTGAGAGGATTATGGATAAAATAATCAAAGACCCATCAGCAATGGATGGTAAGGATTCTAGTAATCTTAGGGGCGATCCAATAACAAATGATCGATACTTTTGTAAAGATTTCATGGCGAAAGAATGGGAACACATGTGGACAAAAGTCTGGCTTTTAGCTGGTAGAGAAGTTCAGATTAAAGAACCCGGTGATTATTTAGTTCATGATCTCATGAAAGAGTCCGTAATTATTGTAAGACAAAAGGATGGTTCTATTAAAGGATTCTATAATAGTTGTGCTCACAGAGGTCAAAGACTTGTTGAGTGTAACAGTTCTCAAGATTCATTCCGTTGTCCTTACCATGATTGGCAATATGGATTAAACGGAGAAGTGATAGGATGTCCAGATGAAGATGATTATCCTCAAGGAAGTCCGGTTGGCAAGATAAAACTAGTAGAAGTAAGAGTTGATACTTGGGATGGATTTATTTTCTATACTATGAATGATGAAGCCCCTGAACTCTTAGAATATTTAGATCCAATAACAGAAATTTACAAAAATCATAATTTTAAAGATCAAATAAGGGCACAATGGGTGAGAGTTGAGCTCGATGTAAACTGGAAATTCTTTTGTGATAACTTTAATGAATCCTACCACACTCGTTTTGTTCACCCTCAAGTTCCTGCGGTAATTGATCAAGATCATTTTACTTCAAGATATGAGATTTTTCCAAAAGGGCATGCGAGAATAATACAAATGGGTCGACCTTCTTTAAGGGATAGAGTTAAAGAAGGAGATGATCATCCGTTTAAGATGGTTCTTGAAGATTGGGGAATTGATCCAAATCAATATCCAGATTATGAAACAATGACAATGCAGGGATGGTTAGATTTAAAGAAAGCAAAAAAGAAACTATGGAAAGAAAAAGGCTATTTGCATTATGAGAATCTTTCCGATGAAGAATTAACAGAAAGTCCATTTCAATTTATTTTCCCTAATATTGCAATGGGTGTACAAGCTGATGGTTGTCTTCTTTTAAATTGGTTTCCTCATCCTACCGACCCTGAAAAATGTTTTTTTGACTTGTGGGATATGGGATATTCTATTGGTGGTGCTGCAAAAGGAATTGGTAAGACAGGACAAAATGTTTCTAAAAATAACTTAGAAATATTTGTTTCTCGTACCAAGGTGAATGCTATTAAACTTCAAGAAGTTGAATTAGATTATCGTGAATATGATGATGGAAAAGGTGTCGAAGATCTTTGGGATCATGTGGTCTATCAAGATTGGCAACTTACAAATGGAGCAAGGCTTGGATTACGATCAAAAGGCTATCAAGAACCTTATCTTGCGGCTCAAGAAACACGTGTCAGATATTTCCATGAGACCCTTCATGATTATCTCAATAGTAAACCGCCTAGATAAT
>CAJWUE010000012.1:0-31503 GCA_913047775.1 uncultured Rhodobiaceae bacterium | reverse complement strand
CTGCAACCCAAAGCAAAAAAGCCCAAACCATTGCAAATAGTCCAGTGGCTATCATTGAATTACTAAGTTGCGCATAAATTTCTACTTCACTCATAAATTTTCTCCTTTTAATAATAAATTAATCGTTATTTGAACCACCCATCCATATTATGGATAGAATTATTAAGGTCAAAGAAGCAATAAAAACTATCGCAACAGGATCTGCTGGTATTATACTTAATCCGGGTACATCAGATGCGTTACCACGTCCAAATAACTCAATAGCACTTTCTCCTCTGGTGGAAATTTCGGCTCCAGACTCTTTCAGGTTGTATAGTGCGTGAGCATATCCTTTTAAATGAAAATCCACATAGTTAAATTGTAGATTTAAAAACCAGATAGAACTTAGCCCAAAACCACTTATAGCTATTTTAGAAATAATATTTGCATTACCTGTTTCGTTTGTAACTACTGCGCAGCGTCCGGCAAACCAAGTTGCAAAAAGAAAAGCAAAAGCGTACAAAGCTTGTTGTATTAGACCATTATTCAACAATGTATTAATTTCAAATTCACTCATAAGTTTATCCCTCCCTTGAGTCAATGATGGAGCATTCCGTCATATAAAAGAATATAAGTAAAGTTTTTTGTTGTAATGCTGCATATGATTTTTACAGTTCTTTAACATTGTTAATGTAGGAAGATAAAGAAATAGGTTGGCACATTCAGCTTAGGAATGTTAAAGGGTATAATAATCTTTTAATAAATATTGGGGCGTAGCCAAGCGGTAAGGCAACGGGTTTTGATCCCGTGATTCGTAGGTTCGATCCCTACCGCCCCAGCCATTAAAAATTGCCAAATTTTAGTCACATTACACCTGTATACTTGTATTAATAGAGAAATGATTGAAACATATAGTTATTTGAACATGTACCTGATAGTGGGAGGTCTATGGTTAGGCCTAAACTTACTAGGCATATTTTACTCAAAATTTATATTAGTAAACACGACTTTCTCTTTATCTCGCATTCGGAATCACCACTATAACGAAAGTTCCTTTAGAGATCATCTACCTTTAATATTAACCAATCTATTTCTGATGGTTATAATCTTTCCTGTAGGCTTATACCTTATGAGCGATTGGATACTGGTCGGTTACCAAAATATCTGGATTACTCTTTTGCAATTGTTTGGAGTTTTGTTAATAGATGATTTTTATTTTTATTGTTATCACAGGCTTTTGCATAAAAGCCCTTTTCTATTTAAGAAAATCCATAAAATCCATCATCGAGCAACCAGCCCCCTTCCATCGGATTACCTTTATGAACATCCACTAGAATGGATGTTAGGTTTATTAGGTCCATTTATAGCCTTTCTTATTCTTGGGGGAGTATCATCGTTAACCATTATTTTGCTTCTAATTATCAAGGTTTTGCACGAGTTAGATATTCACTCTGGAATTAAATCTTCAATATATCGATATATACCCTTTGTTGGAATTAATGAGCATCATTCTATGCACCATAAATATAGGGATGTTCACTTCGCCTCAGTTTTTTCTATCTGGGATTATGTGTTTCGCACCCACCACCTCTCGAAGAAACCTAAAAAATAATTATTCTTGGTCCACAGATATCTCGTTCTTTTTTGAGATTCCACTTCTTATAAGTAAAGCGCTTATGAAAAGGATAACTGCGGTTGCAATTTCAACACCAATAAAGAAAGAAGCAAGCTCTGCCCCATGAATCTGCCAGGCGACGATTCTCATAATTGCAGCTGAGAGAAGGATGACTATAGCGCAATAAACATAAGTTACCTTATTGGTAAGTGCACCCATTAAACTAAATAGACCAACACCAATAAAAAAAGCCGAGAAATCACCAATTTGTGTACTTCTTCCTATACCCTCCAATAAAGGCATTCCAAGTCCCTTAGCGGCCTCAGAAGGGTTTGTAATCCAACCATAAGCTGTGCTTAAAAAAAGTACTGCTGGCAATAGAGATAAGATTCTTCCAACTATCAGATTCATAATTTTCCCAAATTTTAAAACAATAATTTGATTATTTTAACAATAACAATTATCGATAAACTTCAGATTACATTAATAAGGACAATATTAAATATTTTTATGGATTATTTATGACGAAAAGAGCCCTTATCACAGGCATAACAGGTCAAGATGGAGCTTATCTTTCCCAATTCCTTCTAAGCAAGGGATACGAAGTTTTTGGCGCTGTCAGGCGGACTTCTTCCATTAATACCGGAAGGCTATCCGAATTAGGGGTATTGGATGAAATAAATATGGTTTCAATGGATCTTGCAGAAATCACTAATATACAAAGGATTGTTGAAGAAGTTGCACCTGATGAAATATATAATCTTGCTGCGCAAAGTTTTGTACAGACTTCTTTTGAGCAGCCGATTTATACTTCTGACATTGATGCAATAGGAGTACACAGGATTCTTGAAACAATAAGAAATTTGGGAGGTAAGCCTAAATTTTATCAAGCTTCATCTTCGGAAATGTTTGGTAAAGCTCAAGGAGTTCCCCAAAATGAAAAGACACCTTTTTATCCAAGAAGTCCATATGGAATTTCTAAACTTTATGCTCACTGGACAACAGTTAATTATAGAGAATCATGGGATCTTCATTCCTGTTCGGGTATTCTCTTCAATCATGAGTCTCCCTTAAGGGGTATTGAATTTGTTACCCGTAAGATTTCTTTAGGGATGGCAGAGATTGCACATAGAAAGAAAAATAGAGTTAGTCTTGGTAACTTAAATGCCGAACGTGACTGGGGATTTTCTGGTGATTATGTGAAAGCTATGTGGATGATGCTCCAACAAAAAAATCCAAAAGATTATGTGATTGCTACTGGAAAAACGCATAGTGTTAGGGAATTTGCTGAAAAAGCCGCTCAAGCAATTGATCTTGAAATTGAATGGATGGCCGATAAAGATGATGAAGTAGGAGTTTCGAAAGATACCGGTGATACTATTATAACTGTTAATAAAAGTTTTAATCGCCCAGCTGAAATAGATCATCTTTTAGGAGATTCGCACCTTGCCAACAATGAATTGGGATGGAAGCCTGAAGTTGATTTTGAAGGTTTAGTAGAAATGATGGTTCAATCTGATTTGAAACGAGTTGAGCAAGGGGCAGTCTGGTTTTAATTTTCTAATAGGATTTTTTATCAATCATTTCATTGTAGGCAACTTCATATTCCATTTCCAAGCTATCTACAAGATCAGCAACATTGGGCACGTCTTTAATGCTTCCTATTCCTTGTCCCGATCCCCAAATATCTTTCCAAGCCTTCAATTTTGTGTTACCTCCCGATCCAAAATTCATCTTCGATTTATTACCACTTGGAAGATCGTCAGGGTCCAATCCTGCTTTAGCTATAGATGGTTTTAGGTAATTTCCATGTACTCCTGAGAATAGGGAGGAATAAACAATGTCATTGGCTGTTGATTCAACTAACATGTCTTTATACCCTGAGGAAGCATTCGCTTCTTGAGTGGCTACGAATCGAGTACCCAAATATGCTAGGTCTGCCCCTAAAGCCAAAGCTGATGCAATAGAGTGACCATCGCTTATAGACCCAGATAATAAAATAGTTCCGTCAAACCATTCCTTTACTTCCCTTACTAATGAGAATGGTGAGAGGGTACCGGCATGACCACCAGCACCAGCGCAAACCAATATTAGCCCATCAACACCTTGCGCGGCGGCCTTTCTGGCGTGTCTTAAGTTAATAACATCATGAAAAACAAGACCACCATAACTATGTGCTGCTTGTACTATTTCTATAGGAGGCCTTAAACTTGTAATAATAACCGGGACCTCATGATCAACACATGTCTCCATATCCTTCATGAGGCGATCATTGGAAGCATGACAAATTTGGTTTACTGCAAATGGAGCTGAAGGTCTGTCAGGGTTATTTTGATTGTGTTCGTCTAACTCCTCTTTTATACGAACTATCCAATCACTCAACACTTCTTGGGGGCGCGCATTTAATGCGGGAAAAGATCCTATAATACCAGCTTTACATTGACTTATAACCAGTTCAGGACCTGAAACTATGAACAAAGGTGCTCCTACAACTGGAATTCTGAGTTTTCCTTTTAATTTTTCATCTAACGCCATTTATTGTACCTTTAGGTTATTTCATGAATTATTTAAATTATTGTAATTCTAAGTTATGCTATATCATGAATAGGTTATTTCGGGCTGTAAGTTTTACACAATTAATTAGTAATTTAAAAGAATAATAATGTTGGAATATGAAAGAAATTCTTCACCATCTGGGTTAGGTATAAAAATTACAGGAGTGGATTTAAAAAATGAAATCGATCCTGTTATTGTTTCCCAACTTCGTTCGTTGTGGCTTGAGTATTCCATTTTAATTTTTGCTGAGCAAAAATTGAGTCATTTAGAATTTGAAAAATTCAGTTTAAATTTTGGTGAATACGGCGATGATCCTTATATTGATTCAATTGAAGGACATCCTCATATAATTGAAGTAAGAAAAGAAGAAAATGAGAAAGCAACACATTTTGGTGGTTCCTGGCATTCAGATTGGTCATTTCAAAAAAGACCTCCATCAGCCACACTGTTACATTCTAAAATTATTCCCCCTATTGGTGGGGACACTCTCTTCGCTAATACCATCAGAGCTTATGAAGATTTATCTGAGGAGTTAAAATCAGAACTCAAAGATTTAAAAATTATACATAGTGCTTCTCTACCTTATGCAGATGATGGTTTTTATGCTTTGGAAAAAGAGAAGGATAGATCAATGAAGATTGTTCCTTCGAAAGAAGCTAAGAAGACATATACGCATCCTCTAGTTAGAAATCATGCCGAAACTAAGAAAAAAGGTCTCTTTATAAATCCCGTCTATTCTTTAGGTGTTTTAGATATGTCGGAAAATGAGTCCAAACGACTTTTGGATAATCTTTATTCTCATATGATACAGGAAAAATATATTTTTAGACATAAATGGCAGGAAAATATGCTTATAATGTGGGATAACAGATCCGTTATGCATCAGGCTGAGGGTGGATATGAGGGGTACAAGAGGCTATTACATAGGATTACGATCGCAGGAGAAAGACCTTCTTAGATTTTTTTTAAGAAACTATTATTCAAAAACTATTGAAACTGTCTCGGCAACCATAGCAGGCCTTTCTTGTCCTTCAATTTCAATACTTACTTCCGATATTAACTGCATACCGCCAGCTTTAGGAGTCGCTTCTATAAGTTTTGTTTTAGCTCTTACTCTAGAATTAACTGGAACCATATTCGTAAATCTAACTTTGTTTGTTCCATAATTTATTCCTCTTGTAACACTTGATATAGTTTGAATTTGTGAGGTTAACATTGGTACCAGTGATAGCGTAAGAAATCCATGAGCGATTGTTGACATCCCTAGTTCCGATTCAGTTCTTGCAGGGTCAATATGAATCCATTGGTGATCACCGGTTGCATCGGCAAAATCATTAATTCGGTCTTGGTCAATTGATAGCCATTCACTCACACCAATTTCTTCACCTACACATCCAACTACTTCGGCAACACTATTAAATACTCTCATTTTTCTCTCCTTAATTTTTATACTATCTTAGAATCCTTCTTTCCCCAATATCGATCTTTTAACAATCTTTTATAAAGTTTTCCAGTGGGATGACGCGGTAGTTCTTTTTCAAAATCAATTGATCTTGGACATTTTATAGAGGAAAGATTATTTTTACAAAAATTAATTAATTCTTCCTCTAAATCTTCATTAGCTTCCGCCCAATTTATTGGCTCTATAATAGCTTTTACTTCTTCACCAAATTCTTCATTTGGCACTCCAATAACTGCACAATCCGCGACTTTAGGATGGGTAACAAGAAGATTCTCAGTTTCTTGAGGGTAGATATTCACTCCTCCTGAAATAATCATAAAAGCCTTTCTATCTGTTAGGTATAAATACCCGTCTTTATCAAGCTTTCCAACGTCACCCAAAGTCGACCAATTATTATTATTTTTATGTCTAGATTCTTTCGTTTTTTCTTCGTCATTATGATATGAAAAATCGCTATCTCCTTCAAACCATATAGTTCCCACTTCGCCTATGGGAAGTTCATCGCCATTATCACTACAGATATGAGGTATTCCTACTATAGGTTTACCTACTGTTCCCTCATGCTCTAACCATTCTCTAGTGTTGCAGGCGACAAAGCCGTTTCCCTCGGATCCAGCATAAAATTCATTAATTATAGGACCCCACCAATCAATCATCATTTTTTTGATTTGAACTGGACAGGGAGCCGCCGCATGGATAGCACATTGATGGGATGATAAGTTATACTTATTTCTTACATCTTCGGGAAGTTTGAACATTTTTACAAACATTGTAGGAACCCATTGACTCATTGTTACTTTGTATTTTTCAATAAAACGAAGAGAGCTTTCTGCGTCGAAGTTTTCCATTATAATATTTGTACCTCCAACATAGTTAACACCCATAGTGAATCTCAAAGGAGCTGCGTGATAAAGGGGTGCTGGTGATAAATATATAGTGTCTTCAGTTGTTCCATATAAACCTGTTACCACTGCCATAAGATCTTCTGATTGTTCGATTGGAATATTTTGCAGAGGAAATTTTATTCCCTTTGGTCTCCCGGTTGTTCCAGATGAATAAAGCATGTCTTGACCCATAATTTGATCTTCTATTGGAGTTGTTGGCATTTGAACGATTGCTTCTTCAAATGATTCCCATCCCTCTCCGACACCATCTATCATCAGTCTATCAGGGATGTCCTTCATTAAGAATGATAATTCTTCCGCAGTATTGGTCAAAGCATAAGAGGAAATTATTAATTTTGCACCACAATCTCTGAAGATATATTCAACTTCGCTAGCAGTTAATCTTGATGAAACGGGAGTATGATATAAACCTGATCTTTGAGCGGCCCAGATAATTTCGGGAAATCTCGGGGTGTTTTCAAGAAATACGGATATAGTGTCTCCAATTTGTAAACCTCTACTTCGGAACAAATGAGCTATCTGGTTGGACCTTTCATCCAATTGTTTATATGTGACAACTTCACCAGAGTTTGCCATGATATAAGCTGGTTTATCAGGGTTCTTTTGTGCGTGGATATATGGGTGCATGTGATTACCTTAATTTTTTGTTAAATAATACTTTTTTTGATCTTAATATAAAATACAAAGCTATAAAATCTAGATTGAAAAGTAAATTCGGGAGAATAACTATGACCTATAAAGCAATCCTTTATGAAGTCGAAGATAATATCTTAACCATCACTCTTAATCGACCTGACAGGTTAAACGCATATAATGTTGATATGCAAAATGACCTAATAACGGCTTTCAACGAAGCCGATAAGGATGATGATGTCAAAGCAATTATTGTTACCGGCGCAGGTCGAGGTTTCTGCGCTGGAGCTGATCTTTCCGCAGGAGCAGCAACATTTGATTTTGAAAAAAGAGACGATCGCTCTGATAAAAAAGCCGCTATTTCTAAGGATGGCAAAATAGATTGGTCTAACCCTGGTGTTAGAGATGGAGGAGGGTTGGTTACATTAAGAATATTTGACTGTTTGAAGCCAGTTATTTCTGCTTGTAATGGACCAGCCGTAGGAGTGGGTATTACTATGCAACTTGCCATGGATATTCGATTAGCTTCAGACCAAGCTAGATACGGATTTGTATTTGCTAGGAGAGGTTTGGTTCCAGAGGCTTGCTCTTCTTGGTTCCTTCCTAAGATCGTTGGTATATCCAAGGCTTTAGAGTGGGTCTATTCAGGACGAGTTTTTGATGCCGAGGAAGCCCTTGAAGGGGGTCTTATTAGGTCTATCCATAAACCCGACGACCTTATTCCGACAGCAAGATCAATAGCAAAGGAAATAGTAGAAAATGTTGCTCCTGTTTCAATTGCATTATCCCGCCAGATGTTATGGAAAATGGCGGGGGCGAATCATCCGATGGAGGCCCATAAAGTTGATAGTAGGGGAATATTTTCTAGAGGAAGAATGTCAGATGCTAAAGAAGGAGTAACTTCTTTTTTAGAGAAAAGAGATCCAAAATTCACAAATAGTGTTAGTGAAGAAATGCCAGATTATTATCCATGGTGGAAAGAAAAAGATTATTCATAATAGTTTTATTCTGGCGCCTTAATTTTTGTTACATCGGTTTTCAAACATAGCAATGAAATAGAAATGAAAGAGACGGTGGAGGCGAATATGACGTTGTTGGCTATACCAAAATTTTGTATCAAAAAACCGGATATCAGAGCTCCTAATGGACCAGAAGAAAACAATGCTAAAGAATATACAGATAAAATTCTACCTCTATGACTTTCTTTGGCAAAGGTCTGGATTATTGTTCTGCTCATGGAAATCACAACACCAGCACCACTCCCCCAGACGAATATCAATAAGCAGAATAACCAAAAAGGCATATCAAAAGCTAGAAATATAAGAATTGTTCCTACAAATAAAGCTAGAACCATGACGAATCCCCAATTCTTTATATTTTGATTATAAATTAATACAAGATTTGAGAAAATAGTACCCGCCCAAAATGAAGATGTAACAGTTGCGAAGCCGGCTGATCCCATCCCGTATCTTTCAGTTGTTATATAGGGAAGGGCAACAAGGTTATTTCCCATATAACATATCCCAACAATTGTCATTGCAAGCGTTACAGGAAAAATTTCTTTTGAATTTCGAACCTCGAAAAAACCTTCTTTAATCTCATTAAAAGTTTCTTTAATGTTGGGTAATTTAGTTGTGTAAAGATTTTTTGGCAATTTAAAAGCAAAATAACCTCCCACCATTAAAGCTGTCCCTTGAAAGATAACCAATGGAATAATTCCCCAAGTATCCGCTAGCCCTCCCATGCTCATTCCCCACAATTGGCAGCTGAATTGAATTAACATTGATGTAATAACAGTTTTTTGAATATTTCCATCAGCAACTTTGTTCAACAAGCTATCTCTTGCAGGTAAGGCAAAAGCCTGAGCTATGCCCATTGATAAACCGTAAATAATCATAATTTGATAACTTAAAGTGTCATTTTTTACTGCCAGGAGAATTAAAATAAGTGGAAGAGATGCAAGAAAATGAATAATAGCTAATATACTCCTTGCATCAACTCTATCCGCAAATGTTCCCCCTAGAACAATAAGAAATATTGATGGGGCTAACAGGGATACTTGTGCTAATCCATAAGCCGCAGGTGATACATTAAGCATCAATACTAAGATAGTAGGAAAAAGAACCATTTGAAGACCTTGGGATAAGAACCAAGAACCTTGGCCTAGCATGTAAAAAACAAATTTAGGATTTTTGAACACTTTTGTTGACCAGGCTAACTATTAATCAAAATTTGAGCGTCTTCTTTTATTCTCTTGATCATAGAAAAAAGCCCGTTTGATCTTTGCATGGTAAGATTCCTTTCTAGGTTCAGTCTTCCTAATTCTTTATTAGGATCAATCTTAAGGATGTCATGAGGGCTTTTCCCCGAAAAAAGACTAAAAAGAATTATGACCAAACCCCTGACGAGAAAAGCGTCCGAATCGCCTTTAAAGTAAAGAATAGTTTCTCCATTTCGTTCTTTAGTTTCCTTTACGAACCATACCTGACTAGCACAACCATGAACTTTATTTTGATCATTCTTAAGGCTATCCTCTAAAGGAGGAGAGGTCTTTCCTAAATCTATTATATATTTGTATCGATCTTCCCAGTTATCTAGAAATTCAATATCACTGATTATTTCTTCAAGTGTTGGTACAGTCATTTTTTTAAAACTCAAGAGATCTTTATAAGCTTTTTTCTAAGGTTCTTACCTTTATCTATATTTTTTTATATATTCATATCTTATTAAGGGAAAGTTGTTTAATTTTTTTGATTAATAGATAAGAAGTTATAAGTTATATATAGAAATACAATGCGAATAGTGCTTGCACAAATAAACAATGTTGTTGGGGACGTAGATGGCAACATAGAAAAGATCAAAAAAGTTTTGTATAAATTTAAAGATGACGAAATTGATTTGGTGGTTTTTTCTGAGCTCGTTATTTCCGGATATCCCCCTGAAGATTTAGTCTTGAAACAATCTTTTGTAGAAAAGTGTTGGTTTGGGTTGCAAGAGATAATCAAGATAACAGCAAAATACAATCTGGGCACAATAGTGAGTCTTCCTGTAATTGAAGATTCTAAACTTTATTGTTCTGCAGTATTAGTAGACTCTGGAAAAGTTCTAGGTTTTGCTAAAAAAGTTAACTTACCTAATTATAGCGTATTTGATGAGAAAAGACTTTTTTCTAGAGGACCTGAACCAGAAATATATAATTTTCGTGGAATTAAATTAGGTATTCCAATTTGTGAAGATATTTGGAATGAGAACGTCATAAATATCCTTAAGAAAAAAGGTTGTGAGATTGTCATTTCACCAAATGGTTCACCCTTTGATAAATATAAAAGAAATCAGAGAATAACGATCATTAATTCAAGAGTAAAAGAGTCCAGTCTTCCGTTTCTGTACGTTAATCAAGTGGGCGGACAGGATGAATTAGTTTTTGATGGCTCTAGTCTAATTGTGAACTCTGATGCAACCATTATTGAACAAGGTCCTTGTTGGGAAGAGTCTTATTTAGTTGCAGAGTACAATAAAGAATCTTCTAAATTTTTAGGAGAAAAGATTGATTTTAAAGAATCGAATGTCCTTGAAGATATTTATATGGCAACAGTCATAGGCTTGAGAGATTACGTCGTGAAAAATAATTTTCCTGGAGTAATATTAGGTTTATCAGGGGGAATAGATTCTGCTTTATGTGCTGCTATAGCGGTTGATGCTCTCGGTCCAGAGAAGATTCAATGTTTTATGATGCCTTCGAAATTTACATCCAAAGAAAGTATTATTGATGCAAAAGAGTGCGCAAAAAACCTAAAAATTGATATTGATTCAATTGATATAGAGGATACTTTCAGCAGTCTTGAAGAAGCTTTATCAGGAGTGTTTTCAGGTCTTCCCAAGGATACTACTGAAGAAAATATTCAGTCACGTATAAGGGGAACAATTCTTATGGCGATATCCAATAAAAAAGGAAAGATGTTGATAACAACGGGTAATAAATCCGAGGTTTCTGTTGGATATTCAACTCTTTATGGAGACATGAATGGAGGTTTTAATCCTATTAAAGATATTTATAAAACTGAGGTTTATGATCTTGCGAATTGGAGAAACAAGAATTTTCCTAATAATATACATGGTCCAGAAGGTAAAATTATCCCTTCATCAATACTAGAAAAAGAACCGAGTGCAGAATTGAGAGAGAATCAGAAGGATACAGATTCACTTCCCCCTTATGAAGAATTGGATAAAATTTTGGAGTTTTTAGTTGATTACGAAATGAGTATTAAAGAAATTATCAATAAAGGTTTTAATGAAGAAACTATTAAGATGATAGAAAATCTCCTATACATATCCGAATACAAAAGAAGGCAATCAGCACCAGGTGTAAAAATTAGCCAAAAGAATTTTGGTCGTGACCGACGTTACCCAATTACAAATAAATTTAGAGATAAGAATTGAATAAGAAATTTATAACCAGGTTTGCCCCAAGCCCTACTGGGTTGCTGCATGTTGGAAATACAAGAACTGCTTTAATTAATTATCTGTTAGCCCTTAAAGAAGGTGGAAAATTTATTTTAAGGATTGATGATACGGATGAAGAAAGAAGTAAAGACGAGTTTATAGATCAAATAAAGAAAGACCTTGAATGGTTAGAAATAAATTTCCAAGAAATTTTTAAGCAATCAGAAAGACTTGCTCGTTACAACGAAAATTTTGAGAAATTGAAGGAAAAAGGTTTAATTTACCCATGTTTTGAGGATCCTGAAGAACTAGAGAGGAAAAGAAAAAGGCTTATAGAAAGAAGAAAACCACCTGTTTATGATAGAGCTGCACTTAATTTATCACAAAATGAAATTGCTAAACTTATAGACAAAGGAAAAAAGCCTTATTGGAGATTCAAGCTGTCCAGCAAAAGAGTTATTTTTAATGATTTGGTAAGGGGAGAAGTAAGGGTAGAAACATCAGCACAGTCCGATCCTGTAATCAAACGAGACGATGGCGGCTATCTTTATAACTTACCTAGTGTTGTCGATGATATTGATATGGGTATTACCCATGTTGTTAGAGGGGAAGATCACGTCACAAATTCTGCAATACAAGTAGAAATGTTCCAGGCGCTAGATAAACTTGTACCAATATTTGGACACCATCCCATGCTAGTTAGTGGAAATGGAGAACCTTTCTCAAAAAGGAACGCAGCTTCATCCGTTAAAAGTTTGAGGGAAAAGTATTTGAATCCCATTGCTATTAATTCTTTGAATATTTCAATTGGAACATCTATTGACCTAAAGCCTATTTATTCGATGAAGGAAATGGCTAAAAGTTTTGACATAGGTACTCTCGGAAGGGCTCCTGCAAGGTATAGCGAAAAACAACTTTTAAAATTAAATTCGATGATCGTTAGTTCGTTAAGTTTTCTTCAGTTATCTGATGATTTTAATGAATTGGGATACGATATTAACGAAGATATATGGGAATGCATAAAAAATAATATAGAAACCCTTACTGAAGTTAAGGAATGGCTTAAGGTAATTAAAGGTCCCATTAAAAATGAAAATAAGTTGGATAGTGAATTTATGAGAATTGCTGAAAAATTATTGCCCGAAGAGCCCTGGGATGAAACGACTTGGGAAAAATGGGTTTATAAGATAAAAAAAAGGACTAAAAAAACTGGGAAAGACCTTTTCTTACCATTAAGGCTTGCAATTACAGGAAAATCCAATGGTCCTGAGTTGAATAAATTGATAATCTTAATAGGATTTAAAGAGATAAGGAATAGACTTAAAAATAATTAAAAATGACAAAAGAAAACTTAATACTATTTGATACCACTCTACGAGATGGGCAACAAACTCAAGGTGTGGATTTTTCCGTTAAGGATAAAACGGATATTTCTAAAGCCCTTGACGATTTGGGGTTAGATTATATTGAAGGTGGATGGCCTGGGGCCAATCCTACAGACACTAAATTCTTTGAATCGAAACCAAATTTTAATCATTCAAATTTTACTGCATTTGGGATGACAAAAAGATCCGGACGTTCTGCTGATAATGATCCGCAGCTTCGAGCATTATTGGATTCTTATTCGAACAGTATATGTCTAGTAGGAAAAACCTGGGATTATCATGTAGACGTCGCCTTAGGAATTACTCTTGAAGAAAACATTCAAGCGGTCAAAGAGTCTGTTGAAGCTGTTGTTGAAAGTGGTAAGGAATCTTTATTAGATTGTGAACATTTTTTTGATGGTTTTAAGTCCAATCCCGACTTTGCTTTGAGGTGCATAGAAACATCAATTAATGCGGGATCTAGATGGGTAGTTTTGTGTGATACGAATGGAGGAACTTTACCAGATGAAGTTTTTGAAATAGTTAAAAAGGTAACTGACAGGTTTCCCGGAGATAAAATTGGTATTCATTGTCATAATGATACAGAAAATGCTGTCGCAAATTCTTTGGCGGCAATTGATGCTGGCGCCAGACAGTTACAGGGGACTATAAATGGTCTCGGGGAAAGATGTGGTAATGCAAATTTAATTTCTATAATTCCAACATTTTTATTAAAGAATCGGTATTCCGAAAAATTTAATATCTCTGTGAGTAAAGAGAAGTTGAAAGACTTAAAGAAAGTTTCTAGATTGGTTGATGATATTTTAAATAGACACCCCAATAACCATCAAGCTTATGTAGGTGATAATGCTTTCGCCCATAAAGGGGGGTTGCATGTCTCAGCAGTAATGAAGGAATCACAGACTTACGAGCATGTACATCCTGAATTGGTTGGGAATATAAGAAAGATATTGGTCTCTAATCAGGCCGGGAAGTCCAATCTTCTTTCCCGTCTTTCTTCAATTGGAATGGAAATAAAAAATGACGATAAGAGGATTATTAAGCTTCTTGATATTGTCAAAAATAAAGAGTTTGAAGGATATTCTTATGATGGGGCTGGGGCATCTTTTGAGCTTTTAGCGAGGAAAGTCCTGGAGGGAGCTCCTGATTTTTTTAGTGTGAATAGTTATCAGGTCACTATCGGAAGCAACAAGAAAAAGAAAAAAGATACATTTTCAGAAGCTCAAATTGAACTTGATGTTGAGGGACGTAAAATCATATCTAAAGGCAGTGGTAATGGACCCGTTAATGCTCTGGATAAAGCTTTAAGAAAAGATCTAGGTTTATATAATGAGTATTTAAAGGACCTCATTTTGGTGGATTATAAAGTCCGAATCCTTGATGGAGGTACTGAGGCTACAACTAGGGTGGTTATAGAAAGTTCAGATAAGGATATTGATAGCTGGTTTACTGTGGGAGTAAACCCGAATATTGTAGAGGCTTCTTTTCAGGCATTAATGGATTCTATAAATTATAAATTAATCAAAGAAGGAGCGCCTATCAAGAAATCTGATTAAATTTTTCATGCCTAAATAATTCTTTACAATTATTCACTATATAAAGATTTTTCATACTTCTGGGAGGTATAATCTTGTCGCTTTCTGATCTAATCATCCCCTCTTTTTCTATAAAGTTAAGCATTTTTAATAAGGGCTCCCAAAAATTATTTGTGTTGACAAGAAAAAGAGGTTTCTCATGTTCGCCCAAAGCATATCCGGCTATTACCTCGAAAATTTCATCACAAGTACCTATTCCTCCTGGTAAGGCAACAAAAATATTTGAAAGTGATACCATTTCTTTTTTTCTTTCAAAAAGATTTTTCGTTTCTATGATTTCATCTACATCACTGTAAACTATAGAAGGTTTATTTAAGTAGTAGGGGACAACAGAAACAACTTTGGCACCCGATCGCTTAGCGTTTTTGGACACTACTCCCATTAAACCCAATTTTCCTCCGCCATAAATTAAGGAACAATCATATTTTTTTAAGCTTAATCCAAGTTCTTCAGCAATTTTTGAGTATTCAGAACTAATACCCATTAATGATGAGCAGAAAACTCCAATATTTTTCATTTTGTTACTCTGCAGGTTGAATACGCCGTCTAATATTTCTAGTCCAACGGTTTCTATTACGTTTTAAGTATACTGGCACAGCAAGTAGTGTTGGTACAAGGAAAAGAGTAAGAATGCTTGAAAATCCTAATCCCCAAATAACAGTAGTTGAAAAGGGAACCCACCATGCCGCCATAAGTCCACCTATTTCAATATCTCTACCGAACCAATTTATTGTTATTTGAAGGGCAACTGGGATTAGGGCTATCATTGTGGTTGCTGTTGTGAGAAGAATAGGTCTCAATCTTTGAGATGATGCATGAATTATTACTTTTATTTGATCACTAGATTCGTCTTTTAGACGATTGTAGGTATCTATCATCACAATTGAATTGTTGACGATTATTCCTGCTAAGGCAACAACACCAAGACCACTCATTATGACTGAAAAATATTGTCCTACAATTAGCAATCCGGTCAAAGCACCGACTGTAGATAGTACTACTGTTGAAAGTGTAATGGCTGCTTGATAAAAACTGTTAAATTGGGTTAATAAAATAATAAACATCAAAAAGAGGGCTGCAATCATAGCGTTCCCCAAAAAGGCAGCAGATTCAGCTCGATCTTCGTCCGCCCCAGCAAAGAAAATATCCACATCACTAGGAAAGTTTTGCTGATTAATCCATTCTTCGAGTTCGGTTTTCTTGTCTATAGCAAGAATTTTCTTACCTGTGCTGGGATTAATTTTAGTATTAGCTCGAACCTTTAGTATTCTCTTCCCATCAAGACGGTCAATAGATGTAATTTTTTGACTTGGGTTTCTTTTGACAAAATTTGAAAGAGGGACAGGTCCATTAATGGTTGGAATTCTTAATTGATCGAATTGTTCCAATTTACGATATTCTTCTGGGAAACGTAATCGAATATCAATTTCATCATCACTATCGTTTGGTCTAAACTTATCAACCAATATGCCATTAGTGACTAATTGAATGATAGCTCCAACAGTAGAAACATTAACCCCAAAACGCCCCGCTAACTCTCTATCCACTTTCATAATCCACTCAATGCCGGGTAAGGGTCGAGTATCATCAACTTCTTTTATACCTTCCATTGAGTTTAAATGTCTTACTATTAAATTAGTCGTTTCATTAAGATTTTTTCCATTATTAGATGTTAATTCTAACTGAATATCTTTTCCTGACTCAGGTTTTCTTTCTATCTTATACGCCTCAACAATCAATCCTGGGATAGATGCTGTACTTGACAGTATTTCTTCTTTAATTTCATCAGCTGTCCTTCTTTCATGAACAGGATTCAATTCTAACATTAGAAGTGCTATTTCATCTGTTCTGCCTCCTTCACCAAAAGCAGCCTGCATAACATCTAGGTCTCCGCCGCCGCCAATGTTTGTTGCTACGGATTTTACTCCATTTATAGACCTAACCATTTCTTCTACTTCGACAGATAAATTGAGTTTTTCTCTAGGGGATAAATTACCACGAGCGCTTATATGGACATTCATCTGGGATGTATCCGTTTCAACGGAATATACTGATCCGGCATTGAAATTGACGTATAAGACAATAAGAGCAAAAACAATAATTATTGCAGATCCTATTATTCTTAATGGTCTCCTTAGGCACTTCTCAAGTAAATTTGTATAAATTTTAGTAATACCCTTCACCTCGTTGAGGTTAAAGTTATCATCCAATTTGTTACTTAAATTTTGTTCAGTTTTTCCAAATAATGATCCCATTACAGGTATAAAGACTAACGCAGACAATAGAGATGAAATTAGCACCAGGCTGACCATGAATGGCATCCATTTCATAAATTCTCCGGAAACCCCTGGCCATAACACCAGAGGAAGGAAAGCCGCAAGAGTAGTAGCCGTTGAAGAAACGATAGGCCATAACATCCTTTTATAGGCTTGGGTGTAGGCCTCTTTTCTTTCTAAACCCTCGGCCATTTTCCTGTCTGCGTATTCAACCATTACTATTGAGCCGTCAACCAATAATCCAACAGAAACCAATAGACCAAATAAAACCATCATATTTACATAGCCACCGGACGCGGCCAGTAGGCTTATTGCAACCAGAAAGGAAGTTGGAATTGATATTCCTACCATTAGTGCTGATCTCATTCCTAATGCACCTATTACAAGTATCATGACACAAATAATGGCATTACCAATTGCGTTTATTAGAGATGCAAGCATCTCATTTATGTAATCAGCGTTATCGTTAGCAAAATCAATATTGACATTGTTAGGAAGGTTTTTTTTATATCTCAACGAGGCTTCCCTTACTTTTTCATTTATATCTAAAACATTCTCTCCGATTCTTTTTACAACATTGAGATGAATTGCAGGTTTTCCATCCAATCTTGCATAGGATTCATTTTCTTTGAATGTTCTCCTGATTTCAGCGATATCACCAAGTCTGACGGTTCCTTCACCAGAAGACATAATTACCAAGTTATAAACATCTTGAGGGCTTTCATAAACAGCAGGCACTTTAACTGAAAATTTTCCTTGCCCTTTATCTATTGACCCTGCTGCAACTAGTCTGTTGTTTCCTGTTAAGACTCTAATAAGTTCAAGCAAGGAGACATTGTAATTTTCTAATTTTGATGGACCGATAAGAATTTCTAGCAATTCTTCTCTGTCACCATAAATTTGTGCTTCCATAACTCCTGGAATAGCCTCGAGAATGTCCTGAAGTTCGTCAGCATGATGGAACAATGTTCGGTTCGGAACATTCCCTGATAATGAAACAGTTAATGTAGGCATTTCTGCCATATTGAATTCCACTACTATTGGTTCTTCGGCATCTGTTGGAAACCTTGACTTAGCCATGTCAACTTTATCTCTAACATCAGCTAAAACTTTGTCTTTATCAAACTTGATATCGAACTCTAGAAGAACGGAACCAAAATTCTGTCCAGCAATGCCAGACATTTCTTCGAGACCTTCTAAACTCTTCATCTCGACTTCCAAAGGCTTAACCAGTAGTCTTTCTGAGTCTTCTGGAGAAATCCCTTCGTGAGGCACCATTACATATATAAATGGAACATCAATATCTGGTTCTGCGTCTTTAGGTATTGTTATATAGGTAAAGGTACCAACGGTGAGCAACATCACCATCAAGAAAACGACCGTTTTTCTTGCTGCCATAATATAATCTATGATGTTTATCAAATTTTACTGTCCTCTAATCTGTATTTAATCTTTTCACCATTCGATACGAATTCATGTCCGACTACAATTATCAGTACTTTTTCTGGTAGCCCAGTAATCCATACAGATTCTCCCTTATCCCCAATAATTGTAACCTTAGAGAATTTTGCTCTACCTTCTTGATCAATATGCCTTACTCCAACCAAGCCTTCTTCATTAAGTGTAAGAGAGGAGGGGGGAATTAGATGCCCTTTAACTTCAACAGTGGGGATAAATAGCTCAGCCGTAACACCATCTTTCAATTCATAATTTTCATTGGGCACTTCCATCTCGATACGAAAGGTTCGAGTGGCCGCGTTAGCTGTATGTGAGACGAAATTAACTAAACCTCTAAGATTCTGACCGGTTGATAATCTGGCTTCCCCAGTAACGCCTTTTTTTATATTAGTTATATCTTTTTCCGAAACCTCTCCTGTAACTTTAATTGGATTGTAATCAACGACTCGACCACATGGCTTACCAATTGGAAGAAAATCTCCAATTTCAACCAACTTTTCATTAAATATCCCGTCGAAGGGAGCTCTGATGTTAATATTATCGAGCTCTTCTTCCATTTGTTTTACAAGAGCTTTGGAAGCATCATATGCTGCTTGTGAGGCAGCTGCTTGTGTTTGTGAGCGATACCCTTTTTCTACTAATGTTTTTGATGCTTGCCATTCAAGATCTCTTTGTTTCATTAATGCCTTTGCTTCATCAAGTTTTGCCTCTCTAGCATCAACCGATTGCTTGCAAATAATTTCCCCCTTGTAAACGAAATCACCTTTATCAGGATATATTTCTTCAATTATACCTGTTGTTTCGGCCGAAATTAAAACATCTCTTTCTGCTTCGGTTCTTCCCCTTAACACTACGAAAGACAGCTTTGCTTCAGCTTCAAATTGTCTGGCCCTTACTAGGGTTGTGTTGGTTTGTTCAGAAGTAATTTCAATTTTTTCAATTGAATCACTTTCGTCTTTTGAAAAAACACCAGAGAACATCCATAAGACAAGAAATCCAAATGTCATTAATGCAATTTTTACAGTTCTATTCATTTAAGTTCTTTCATACTACATACTAGAAAAGATGACGCATGCGTCATTTTTATGATATAGATACACTTTTATAATATTGCAAGGATAAAAAGGGATTATTTAGCTATTTAAAAAAAAATTAAATTTTCTTGTTTTCTTGTTTGATTATAACGATTTAAATTGCTAAGAATTGCCCTTGTCAAAAAAATGGGTGATTCAGAAGTTGACATTCTAATAGTTTTTTAAAAGAGTATTAATTACAAACATAGCGTTGAATTTGTTTTAATGTTTAGTTGTAATCTTAGTCTAAATAGATGGGGGTCTTATGTCTTTAAATTTATTTTCCAAATTATGCGTACTTTTTAGCATTTTAGCGATTGCACCATTCTTATCATCACAAGCTCAACAGGCTCAAAAATCTATCGATCCGGCGCGTCAACTGGATCCGGTAAGATCTCTTTTTGCACAATCAAATGTTGGTGGAAAAGAGACTCAGGACCAAATAGATGTGATAGATGATACTACAAACGGAATAGTTCAAGAGTTTCGTCAAAATTACCAACAGTTAAAAGATCTCACAATTTATAATGACCAGCTTGAAATTCTTATTGATAGACAAGAAAGAAAAATGGATAGAGTAGAACAAGATATTGCAAGAATAAGCAGCTTAACTAGGTCAGTTATGCCCCTCATGTTCAAAATGATAGATGCTTTAGACACTTTTGTAGAACTTGACACCCCTTTTTTAATCGATGAGAGAAGAAATAGAGTAGCGAATCTAAGAAATCTTATGAATAACCCAGAAGCTTCTCCAGCAGAAAAATATAGAAAGATTGCGGAAGCTTATGAAATTGAGAATGAGTATGGACGTACTATTGAGGCCTACACAGGGAAGATAAGTTCTGATCAAGATAAAACTGTCAACTTTTTAAGGATTGGTCGTAATTCTTATGTTTACCAAACTCTAGATGGTGACGAACAAGCAGTTTGGAGTCAAAGTCGTGGTGAATGGAAAGGATTAAGTGGATCCTACCGTCTACCAATACAGGTTGGTATCCGTATCGCGAATGAGCAAGCAGCTCCAGACTTGATGGTAGTTCCTTTAGAAATATCATCGGAATAGGGAGATAAAAATGAAAAATTATTTAGATATAAATTCTATTATTAGAAATGTACTAGTTTCCCTTTTTGTATTGACCCTTATGGTTTTCACTGCTTCGGTGAGAGCACAAGATTCTGAAGAAGAAGAGATTCCAATAGAAGTAACTTCTCTTGCAGAGTTGATACTAAAGGTTCAAGAAGAAGCGTTTTATGATAATGAGCAAGATCGTCAAAGAATAGCGAAATTTGTAGCCGAAAAAGATACTCAGCAAAGAGTTCTAACTAAGACTCTTGCTGACCTTAAGGTTCAAGAGGATAGGGCAATAGTATTAGAAAAAACATTTGATGATAATGATGTCAAACTAAGTGAACTTGAAGACCTTAAGGCCGAAAGACTAGGAGCTTTTGGAGAATTATTTGGTGTAGTTAGAGGAACTGCAAGTGAAATGGGGGCTCAAATCAAGGAGTCCATTATTAGTGGCGAACTGACTGGCCGTCATACAACCCTTACAGAACTTGCTAGATCCCAGAAGTTGCCATCAAATGATCAACTCGAATTGCTTTGGTTTCATTTAATTGAAGAAATGAAAGCCCAAGGTGAGGTTAAACATTTTACAGGGACTATAGTTGATGTTGATGGAAGTTTTTCAGAAGAAGATGTTGTAAGAGTTGGACCATGGACAGCATACGATAGAAGGGGAAATTTCTTAGGATATTTACCTGATGATGAAAGATTTAGGGTTCTTGGGAGACAACCTCAAGCAAGATTTTTAGATCTTGGTGATAATGTTGTAGATGGCGATCCTGGAGATATTGTCAAAGGAGCTATTGATCCATCAAGAGGTGCAATATTAGGATTGCTTATTCAAACACCAGGTTTAACTGAACGTATTAACCAAGGTGGTGTTGTAGGTTATGTTATCCTTGGTATATTAGCTTTAGGCTTACTTCTTTCGGCGGAAAGGATATTCAGACTAACATCAGTTTCAAGAGCTGTACGCTCTCAAGCCAAAGATGTAGATAATCCAAAAGAAAGTAATCCTCTCGGTAGGGTTTTGACAGCTTATCACTCGAATAAAACGGCAGATGTTGAAACTTTAGAGCTAAAACTTGATGATGCGATACTAAAAGAATTACCTTCTTTAGAAAGAGGAATTAATTTTATAAAACTTTTATCATCTGTAGCACCATTATTAGGTCTTTTAGGAACAGTTGTAGGAATGATCGTAACCTTCCAGGCTATCACATTGTTTGGTACTGGTGATCCTAAGTTAATGGCTGGTGGTATTTCTCAGGCACTTGTAACTACTGTTCTTGGTCTAACTACAGCAATTCCTTTGGTTCTTCTGCATTCAGTTGCACAACAAAGAAGCCGATCTATTCAGCAGATATTAGAAGAACAAAGTGCAGGAATTATTGCTGAAAGAGCAGAGTCTGGTTAATCGTATAATAGGGGTGGTTAATGAGTGATTTTCTTCTAAAATTAATAAGACCAGATCTAGCCTATAGCTCTTTGCGAGATTTTTTAGAGCTTGGAGGAGATGTGTTGTTGGCTATTATGCTAGCGACATTTATTATGTGGTCCTTAATAATTGAGAGATATTGGCATTATGCTACTGCGCAAAAACAAATTTCCAAAAAAGTAATTATGGGTTGGAACGAGAGATCAGACCATAGCTCATGGTACGCAAGAAGGATTAGAGAAAAATTAATCAGCGAAGTCAAACAATCTAGTGAAAGAGGTTTAATTTATATCAAAACTCTTGTTGCGGCTGCGCCTCTATTAGGATTACTTGGTACAGTTACTGGTATGGTAGAGGTTTTTGATGTTATGGCTATCACAGGATCTTCTAATGCTCGCGCCATGGCGGCTGGAATTTCGAAGGCTACTTTACCAACTATGTCAGGTATGGTTGCATCATTGTCTGGTTTATTTTTTATTGCTCAATTGGAATCGCGCTCCAAAAGAGCAGTAGCAAGTGTTGAGGATCATTTATCCTTATCATAAAAAAAGAAGTTAATAGGAGAAAAGAATGAGACGAAGAACAAGAATTGACGAAGAAAGTGAAATTAATATAACTCCACTTCTTGATATTGTTTTCATAATGCTCATTTTCTTCATTGTAACAGCAACCTTTGTTAAGGAATCCGGAATTGACGTAACTAGACCTGATTCAGAAACAGCTCAGCAACAAAATCGGGTAGGAATTCTAATTGCTATAAGCGACAAAAATGAAATATGGATCAATCGAAGGTTAGTGGAAATAGATGCTGTGCAAGCTAACGTAGAGAAATTACATGCTGAAAATCCTCAAGGAGGTGCAGTTATTCAAGCCGATGAGCGTTCTCAGGTTGGCCTAATGGTGGAAGTCATTGATGCTGTTAGATTAGCTGGGGTAGAGCAATATTCCATAGCGGCGTCACAAAAGAAATAGGAAAAAATAACCTTGTTTGAACATTTAAAAAACTTTTTGAACAAAATTGGCGAAGTACAAGTTGCTGGATACACTTTAAAAGAAGTCGATAGTAGAATTACAGCGGTTCCATTAGCTGGAATAGTTACAGTTTTTCTATTTCTGGTTATGCAAGCTTTAGTTACGAGTGATGAATATGATTTGGGCGAAGAGGGTGTAAACATTAATATTAATTTCTTAAGGCAGTTACAGGATACTGAAACACAAACCGCAAAGAAAAAACCAAATAGGCCGGAGCAAGAACAAGAACCTGATCCACCTGATATGGATATTCCAGAGACCCCTAGGCCAGAAATGAATGCAGAAAGTATTGCTACACCGGATTTTGCTGGACCTCAATTTGGTGCTTTCTCAGCTTCTACTGATGCTGATGTTCTTCCGATTGTTAAGGTTCCCCCTCAATATCCTCGTAGAGCAACACAAAGAGGAATAGAAGGTTGGGTTTTAGTAGAATTTACAATTACAGCTACAGGAGCTGTAATTAACCCTATGGTTATAGATGCCGATCCCCCGGGGATTTTTAATAGATCGGCTATGAGAACAATTGTGAAATGGAAATATAAGCCTAGAATATTAAATGGAAAAGCCGTTGCAAGACCGGGTGTTCAGCACTTAATTACTTTTGAGTTAGAAGATGCAAGATAATTTTTTTAAATTTTTTAAGGGTCTAATTTTTGGGGTTGTTATAATATCCTTTGCAATGCCGGTATCTGTCGTTTTTGAAAATATATTTGATGGAACAGTTTACGCTGCGAAGAAAGAAAGAAGAAAACCTCCTAAAGCAAGAAGAACACAGACTATGACAAAGAAAGTGGGAGCTGAATTCATAAAAGCACAAGAAGCCCTAGGAGAAGATTTAGTTGATAGGGCTCTTAGTATATTAGAAAATCTTTTGAGAAGAGAAGAGCTTAGAGATTTTGAAAAAGCTCAAATTACAAGACTGCAGGCATATGTTTGGGCGGAAAAAGATGATTATCCTAAAGCTATGATTTATCTTCAAAGAGCTTTTAGCTATAACGCTCTTCAACCGCAAGATCAGTTGGATTTACAATATCAAATTGCTCAGCTTCATTTAGCATTAGATAAATGGAAAGAAGGGGAAGTTCTACTTACTCAGTGGTTTGAAGACGCAGAGGCATTAGGCTCACCACCTGGGCCTTCGGCACATGCTTTACTGGCCCAGATTTACTTGTATTTTGCATCCGATGAAAAGAAAGATTCGCCTGAGGAAGCCCAATTCTATAGAAAAGCCGAACCGCATGCGCAGATAGCAGTATTTAGGGCTACAGAACCAAGAGAAAATTGGTATCAATTGTATCTTTCAGTTCTTCTTTTCGACGATCGCTATGAGGAGGCCGTTCCAATCCTTGAAGCTATGGTTTATAGATTTCCTGAAAAGAAAAACTACTATAGACAGCTTGCTGCTTTGTATGCGGAGCTTAAGAGGGAGAATGATTCTTTTCAAATTCAACAAATAATGCATAACAAAGGTATGTTAGAAAAACATGATGAATTGTTAAGAATTTCACAATTATATTTGTATTACGATATTCCATTTAAGGCTGCCGTCATAATGGAAAAAGAATTAGAGGACGGAAGAATTAAGGATGAAGAGAAGTATTGGGAGCAACTAGCAAATGCTTGGCTTTCTTCTCGTGAGTGGCGAAAAGCAATACCTCCACTTCAGAAAGCCGCAGAAATGTCGGAAGATGGTGAGTTATTCTTAAGGTTGGGGCAAACTTTCATGCAAGAAGAAGAATGGGAAAACGCAGAAAATTATATCAAGTATGCAATCAAAAAAGGTGACTTGGATAATCCGGGAAGAGCTTGGTTGTTGCTTGGAATTACCCGAAATAAAAAGGGAATTGAACACGAAAAATCCGCACTTTTTGCTTTTAAAAGGTCGACTGGATATGAAGATATGGAATCTGATGCACGTAGATGGGTGAGAGTCATAGAATCCAAACAAGCCAGACGTGAAGCCGACAAAATAGCCACCGCTGCAGCAGAAGCCGAGTTGGCAGACGATAGTATTTATTTCAATTAATTACTTAACAGAATCAAGATATTTAATGATTGGAGCTCCATCTAGGCATGCACCTATTTTTGCTCCTGCTGCCCTAAAATGATCACTTTTTCCGTGTGCATCAACACTGTCTTGGTCATTATAATGCTCCAAAACAACATATGTATTCTCCTGTTCACGATCTTTTGCAACTTGGTAAAAAATATTACCTTCTTCGTTTGATCTAACTTGATCACTTAACTCAATGAATATTTTTTCAAATTCAGAAATTTTTTCTTCTTTGACTTGAAGTGTCGCTAAAACACAAACCATATTTTATCTCCTTTTAATTTTTTTTAATTATTTTGCTTGGCTATCAGATTGAATTTTTATGAGTGATTTAAGAATTTTTCTATTCTCTTTATTAAGGTTTATATTATTTTCGTACAACAGACTTAGTTGATCCAAAGCCTTGCTAATTTGTTTTTCCGCTCCCTTTAATAATGAAATGTGTTTTTCCTCTCTCTCGCGATAAATCGATAATTCATTTTCCTGTCTCTCAATAAAGCTTGCAGCTTGCGCTAAAAGACCTTTGATTTCATCAGGTATAATACTTCCAATATTTGGTTTACTTACCTCGACAGTTTGAATATCTTTTATAATTCCTTTTAGAGCATTTTCTCCTATTAAAATATTTCCACCTTCAGTTTCAACAACATCTAGGGTTCCTCCATCAATCAATTGGCGTAATTCTTCAGGATCGATACCCGCTCTTCTTGCCGCTGAAGCTAAAGTTAGAACTCTTTCTTTACTTTCCATTCCCTAAATCCATTTAGTCTTTTTCAGTCTTTTTTTCTCTGTAATCACCGTATTTAGAGTCTCTCTCACTAAGGGCTTCTGTCAAACCATCTTCGGAAACTTTTTTAAAGAAATTTCTTGCCGACTTTGTGTGCATTGAAAGTTGTTGCACTTCTGTGCCAGCTTTTAAGGCTGCTCTAATACCCATCAACTCCATTTGCCTGTGAATTGCTCTTTTATTAAATTGTTGAACATCCTGTGGTACTTCAGCTACATTTTTAGCTATTTCCAATGTTTTTTCTTCAAGAATATCAGCAGGAAAAGCAGAATTGGCAAACCCACAATCAGCAGCTTCCTTTCCTGAGATAGAGTTACCCGTTAACATAAGTTCCATTGCTTTTCTCATACCAACAATCCAAGGGAAAAATTGATTATCGGGAGGAGAAATATTTCTTACGACAGGATATCCTATAGTTGCGTCCTCTGCCACATAAACTAAGTCGCAAGACTGAGCTAACTCGGTTCCACCAGCCAAACAATATCCATGCACTTGTGCAATTACGGGCTTTGCTAGATCCCATATTTTAAAACAACCTTCTACCACATGCCTAGGCCAATAACCTAATCCACCGGCAGTATAATAAGGATCAGATTCTTCACCAGATCTCTTAAGATCATAACCTGCACTAAATGCTTTTCCGGAGCCTCTAATTATGGTTACGCTTATTTCCGGGTTCATATCATTTTCTTCAAGAGTTTGGAAGAGTTCTGTTCTCAAATTTGCTGATAATGAATTTCTTTGTTTGGGTCTATTTAATGTTATGCGTGAAATTTTTTCAGCAGGAAGATCTACAATTATGGATTTATAGTTACTCAAAGGTTATCTCCGCTTATTTAAAAAAAGACTGTTTAAGCTTATCATAATTATAAAACTTCAAACTAATAATTTAAATTATCTTTTATTTTTCTTCAGAATAAAGTTCATTCTGGTTTTCATTTCGACTGAAAAGCCTTTCGCGATTATTGATCCTATTAGATCGGTCTTCCAAAGATCTTTATTATTCTCAATTACAAAAATATCCGGAAATAAGGAACGATTTTCCTCTACTATGAAAGGAATTAAAACCTTTTCTTCATTTCCTTCGACATCTATTTTTATTGCAGAAATTCTTTTTATACCTTCATTTTCTGTAAAGCCTCTCAAGGGTAAACCTTCAACTTTAAGTTTACCTTTTTGAGAAATTTTTCCTTGGCCCAAATTTTCTTCAGGAGTATTCAAAAAGAATTCTCCTCGTTTATCCATTATAGCAATTCTTTTGGGAAAGATGGGTAGGTGAGAGTTTAAATTTTGATTATACAACAAGCGTTTAAACAAGTCTGGATGAGGTTCAAGAGAAAAAATCTTTGTATTTTCAAAAAGTTTATATTTCTGACTAACAGAGAAAGAATAGAGTCCTACATTTGCGCCTATATCAATAAATATTGAATTATCGCTAGCCTGAGATGCGATAAAATTTCTTTCTTCTTCTTCAAAAATTTGAGGAGAAAATAAAGCTCGCTTTTCTGAGACGTTTCCTTTGGTGTAAAGTCTCAAACTTGAATCAAATAGGACGGTATCAAGACATTGTTTCGAGAAGTAAATGGCAATCCTTCTTAGAATAAAAATTAATCTCTTTGAGATCCATTTAGATCCAAGAGACCTAGTAATATTGATGATGAACGCAACCACTCGATTCGGTTTGTAAGAACCAAACTGTGACTTATCATCAACAGGAATCATATATACCCCTAATAACTTAATAAAAACTATGTTAACTAAATTTACAAGAATCACTAACTTATAAGATTCAAATATGATTAAAAAGAAAAAACCTATAAATAGGCTTAAGGAAACAGTCAAAACTGCCAAAAAAAGGAAGGCATCTTCAACCCGATGGTTACAACGTCAGTTAAACGATCCTTATGTCAAACAAGCTCAATCCGAAGGAAGAAGATCAAGAGCAGCTTTTAAATTAATTGAAATAGATAAGAAATTTAAATTACTAAAAGCGAAACAAATAGTTCTTGATTTGGGTGCAGCTCCCGGAAGCTGGACTGAGGTGATAGTTGAAAGAACGAGGGGAAGGGTAATGGGAGTGGATAAACTCCCAATGGATGCAATTGATGGAGCTGAACTTTTGCAGTTCGATCTTATGGATCAAGAATCTTTCGAAGAATTGAAAAATATTATCGATGGAAAAGTAGATCTGGTCTTATCCGATATGGCTTCTGAAACTACCGGACACAAGTCTACTGATCATATTCGTACACAAGGTTTGGCTGAATTAGCAGCGGATTATGCGGTAAATTTCTTGAATCCCGGAGGGGCTTTTTGTTCAAAGGTCTTTCATGGAGGTGCCCATGATACCTTATTGAAACTTCTCAAAGAGAACTTCACAGAGATAAAACATTACAAACCACCCGCAAGCAGAAAAGAATCACCTGAAAATTATGTTATTGCAAAAAATTTCAAGAAATAAAAATGACAGATTTTATTTGAACTTATCTGTGTTTAGGTTATAAGCAGATGTCAACATAGCCTGAAATCAGGAGGTTGATATGAAGATACGCGAAGCTTTCACATTTGATGATGTCCTACTAGAACCTGCCGAGTCTTCTGTTCTGCCCTCAGATACTCAATTAACTACTAGAATTACTAAGAATATAGAATTGTCGATACCTCTAGTGTCAGCTGCAATGGACACTGTTACTGAATCGAATATGGCAATTGCAATGGCATTGGCGGGCGGAATGGGAGTTATACATAGAAACCTTGATATTGATATTCAAGTGGAAGAAGTAAAAAAAGTAAAACAAAGCAAATTAGGTAAAAGTAAAAAAAGTAAGAAAAACAAAACTTCTTCTCTTGATAGTGAGGGAAGATTAAGGGTAGCAGCAGCAACAACAGTTGGCGACAAAGGTTTTGAAAGAGCGTTGGCGCTAATTGACGCCGAGACAGATGTGATCGTCGTTGATACGGCGCATGGTCATTCAACTCAGGTACCAAAGATAATTGATAGAATAAAAAATCGATCTAATTCTATACAGATTGTTGCTGGAAATGTTGCTACGAAAGAAGCCACAAGATCTTTAATTGATTCAGGAGCGGATTGTATAAAAGTAGGGATTGGACCCGGATCAATCTGTACGACAAGAATTATTGCTGGAGTAGGAATTCCTCAGCTCACAGCTATTATGGATTGTATCGAAGAAGCGAAAAATTCTGACGTAACTGTGATTGCCGATGGAGGAATAAAATATTCTGGAGATTTTGCTAAATCTATAGCAGCAGGAGCCGATATAGCAATGATTGGGTCCTTACTAGCCGGTACAGATGAAACTCCAGGAGAAGTTTTTTTACATCAGGGAAGACAATTTAAATCTTATAGAGGAATGGGCTCTGTTGCGGCAATGGCCGAAGGTTCAGCCGACAGATATTTTCAATCCGATATGGGGGATACGGAAAAACTTGTTCCTGAAGGAATTGAAGGTCAGGTTCCATATATTGGATCAGTTAATGATGTGATTTACCAGCTAATTGGAGGATTAAGAGCTGCTATGGGTTACACTGGATGTAAAGATATTACGGAATTTCAGAACAACACGAGGTTTGTTAAGATTAGCCCGGCCTCACTTCATGAAAGTCATATTCATGACGTATTTGTTACTCGCGGCGCCCCAAATTATCCATCAAGAGGATAAAATGAATCTTCACAGAATATATATTATATTTTTCTTTGTATTATTTTTTCTTCCCGCGTTAAATGATCTCAAAACTTTATCAGAAGACTTATCCAAAGAAGCGTTAAAAGAGTCAGAGGTCAATATTGAATTAGCCTTGTCTTTATCTCAGCAAAGCCTAGTAGCCAACCCAAAAAATGCTAAAGCATGGGTTATAGGAGGAAAGATTTATCTTTTGATGGATGATATCTCAGCGGCAGAAAGGTTTCTTGAAAAAGCAAAAATTTTAGATTCTTCGTTGAGCGAAACAGCCGAACTCGATGCCCTGATAGAGAAAAAGAAAGAAAAGGAAGAGGAGTAGTTTAACGTCTATCATGGATGACAGCTTAAAAAAAGACTCTATTCTAATTTTAGATTTTGGTAGCCAGGTCACCCAACTGATTGCTCGGAGAGTAAGAGAAAGAGGAGTTTACTGCCAAATACTACCTTTTTCGCAAGCGGAAGAGGCCCTAAAAAACCTTCAACCCAAAGGTGTGATCTTGTCGGGTGGGCCCTCTTCAGTTATGGAAGAAGGTGCCCCTAGAATTGATAAAAAAGTTTTCGATTTAGGGATTCCTATCTTAGGAATTTGTTATGGTCAGCAAATTATGTGCTCCTTATTAGGAGGGAAAGTAGAAAGTTCGAAGGAAAGGGAATTTGGCCGTGCTAAAATCAAACTATTGAAGTCATCTAAGTTGTTTGAAGGTTTTAATGTGAAAGGTGAAGCCGAACCAGTGTGGATGAGCCATGGTGATAAAGTTACTTCTCTTCCTGATGGTTTTGAAGTTTTAGCTGAAAGCGAGAACGCTCCTTTTGCTGCTATTTCGGATGAAGAACGCTCATTTTATGGAGTACAATTTCATCCCGAAGTTGTTCATACTCCTAATGGCCAAAAAATTTTAGAGAATTTTACTCGCAAGATTTCGGGTTGTTCTGGTAGTTGGACAATGGAGTCTTTTAAAAAAACTGCTATAGAAAATATCCGAAAACAAGTTGGAAAAGCCAAAGTCGTTTGTGGTTTATCAGGAGGTGTGGATTCATCGGTAACCGCAGTCCTTATTCACGAGGCTATCGGTGATCAATTAACATGTATTTATGTTGATACAGGGCTTATGCGTCAAGACGAGACTGAAGAAGTTGTATCGATGTTTCGGGAAAATTTTAATATTCCGCTTATAGATGTGGATGCAGCCGAAACCTTTTTAACTTATTTATCTGGAGTAAATGATCCCGAAGAAAAAAGAAAAATTATCGGATCGTCTTTCATTGATATTTTTGAGGAGGAGGCAAAGAAAATTGGAGGAGCTGATTTTCTTGCTCAAGGAACCTTGTACCCCGATGTAATAGAAAGTGTTTCTTTTACGGGTGGTCCTTCTGTCACCATAAAGAGTCATCACAATGTAGGTGGGCTTCCCGAGAGAATGAATATGGAATTGGTTGAGCCTTTGAGAGAACTTTTCAAGGACGAGGTCAGAGAACTCGGAAAAGAGCTTGGAATTCCTGATCATTTCATAGAAAGACATCCGTTTCCAGGCCCTGGTCTTGCTATACGTATACCAGGTGAAATATCCGCTGAAAAAGCAAATATTTTAAGAAAAGCGGATACTATTTATATTGAAGAAATAAGAAAAGCAGGGCTTTATAATGAGATTTGGCAAGCTTTTGCCGTACTTCTACCAGTGCAGACAGTTGGCGTGATGGGGGATGAAAGAACTTATGATTTTGTCTGTGCGTTACGTGCTGTCACTTCGTTAGACGGTATGACTGCCGATTATTATCCTTTTGAACAAGAATTTTTAGCCAATGTTAGTACACGTATTATTAATGAAGTAAAAGGCATTAATAGAGTTGTTTATGATATCACTTCTAAACCTCCCGGAACTATTGAGTGGGAGTAGCTATTAATACTTAACATTTATTTGAAACAATTAAAGCAGGAACTAATGTCAGCAACCAATGACGCATCGCCGTCTCACTCGCAACTCAACAGCCTTTTAGAGCACTATCAAAGTGGACGATATGAGGATGCTGAGAAGTTAGCAATAT
>CAJWUE010000011.1:0-31629 GCA_913047775.1 uncultured Rhodobiaceae bacterium | reverse complement strand
GCATTGGATCCGCACCTATCGCTCATTCAGCCGTTAAAACTGATGAGCCTTCGACAGAGGGTATCGTTTCTCTTTTGGAGCCCTTCATCGACACAGTCGTAATATGCACTATGACAGCTCTTGTGATCATTGTTACAGGGGTTTTCTCTGGCCAAGAGGGCATTGAGGGAGCGCGATTGACATCAGAAGCTTTTGGTTCGGTTCTTCCTTGGTTTCCATATGTATTAGCTTTTGTAGCTGTCCTTTTTGCTTTTTCTACAGCTATCTCATGGTCATATTATGGTGTGAAAGCTGTCACTTTCATATTCGGAGAAGTAAGATCAGCAGAATTAATTTACAAAATTGTTTTCTGTATTTTTGCCGTTATAGGCTCCTCTCTTGATTTGGAAAAAGTTATTGATCTTTCCGATTCGGCATTGTTTTTGATGGCAATACCCAACCTCATAGGAGTTTATCTCTTAGCTAGTGTTGTTAAGATGGAATATATTAGATACCAAGAAAAGATTAACAACGGATAGAGACTATTTTGAAACTCCCATTGGACTTTGAAAAGGTAAAAGGTTTTATGGATCCTGACGAAGGTCGGTGTCTCTTTGAGGTAGCGTTGGAAATATCAAAATTCGGACCCGTTTTAGAAATTGGTTCTTATTGTGGAAAATCCACTATTTATTTAGCGATGGCTTGTAAAGAAAATGAAAGTTGTATTTATTCTGTCGATCACCATATGGGATCAGAAGAAAATCAAGTTGGTTGGGAATATCATGATGAAGATCTTTATGATGAAGATACTGGAAGAATAAATTCCTTTCCAGAGTTTTTAAAAAATATAAGAAATGCTGGTTTGTTGGATACAGTTATTCCAATAGTGTGTGATTCTTCTCTTGTAGCTAAATATTGGCAAACACCTCTTTCGATGGTTTTTATTGATGGAGGACATACAATCGAAGCAGCAGAGAATGATTATAAGAACTGGAAGACAAAAATTATTAAAGGAGGGATCTTGGCTATTCATGACGTTTTTCCTGATCCTAAAGATGGGGGTAGACCTCCTTACGAAATATACAAAAGAGCTATATCGGAAGGCCATTTTTCTGAAGAGAGAATAGAGAATTCCTTAAGAGTTCTTAAGAAACTAGATTAAATCATCTTTTAAAAAAATCTCTGAACCCAAGCTGAGACCCGATAAAGCATCTGTAGCCAATATAACAGCAGCGGATGTCCAACCAGGTTTTTCTGCTGGCCAGAATACATTCTCACTGTATTGTTTTCCCATCCAGTAGGCGCCGTCTTTGTCTCGGCATTTATCTGTCCAAGATAATAATTCATAGGCTTTATCTTGATTTCCTATTTTTGCAAGGGTAATGGCGAGTTCTGCGGTTTCGGCTATTGTGACCCATGGTTGATCTAAAACACAAAGACAACCTATTTCTTCTACAACAAATTCGTTCCATTTTTCAGAAATTCTTTTTTCAGCTTCTCGACCTGTAATTACTCCACATAAGACTGGATAATACCAATCCATGGAGAATCTTTTTTTTGATTCCCATGTTTTGTCAAAAAGGTGAGGTTTATAGATTATAGCCTCTTTAAGTTTTCCTAATGATTCTTCCCAAGTTTTTGTGTCTTTATTTAATGTGCGCGCGCAATTAATAGCGCTAATCAAGCTCTTAAAGATTGAACAGCATCCGGTGATGAGGGCATCATCTTCAGTCGCCTCAGGGCTTTCGGCGGCCCATCTTATTGAACCCTCCTTAGATTGATTAAGTAAAACAAAGTTAATTGCACACTCAACCATACTCCAGTTGTAATTTAACTCGTCTAACGACCCATTTAATAGAAAATTATGCCAAACTGCTGTTGCAATATAGGCTGTAAAATTAGTGTCTCTGGTAAAGCTTTTCTTCTTTTCTTCTCTTTTTACAAAAGTACCGTCATTTTCTTCAATTTCTAAAGTACTTCCTAGTTCTCCTAACCAAGAACCATCTTCTTGTTGATTATTTCTCAAGAAATCAAAACCGAGCTTAACCTCTTTTTCATAATTAAAAACATTAAGAGCCATAAGACTTTCCAAGTGATTCCAAGAATCAAAAGACCCATCCTCAAACCAAGGAATTGATCCATCTTTATTTTGAAGATTTCTAATTCTATCTAATGCACCTTGGAGGTAGTTTTTTTGTTTATCTTTCCCAACTATTCTTAGCATAATTATTTTTTTTCCAGATAGATAACCAATGATTTTCCTATCAAAGGATCAAAGATCTTTTCTAGGAATCTTGTTAGTAAGGGTCTTTTTAATATGTCCCATTCCAAGAATTTTCTGTAGGTGTTAACAAAATAATTTTTTTCATTCTTTGTTCCTACACAGCATTTTAACCACCAATAGGGACTATGGAGTCCATGTTTATGTTCTTTTCCACAGTACTTGAAGCCATTTTTTATGAATGTATTTTTCAAAGCCTTATACTTAAAAATACGCACGTGACCACCTGGTTCATTATGATATTCATCAGATAAATACCAACATAGTTTCTCTGGTAACCACCTTGGAACTGATATTCCTATCTTTGCCCCAGGTTTTGTTATTCTATGGATTTCTTTTATTGCAGCATCGTAATCGGGTATATGTTCAAGAACTTCAGAACAAATTAAATTGTCAAAGATCTCGTCTTTGAAGGGTAAATTCAGAGCATCTCCAGCCATAAGGTCAAATCTTCTTTCTTCTTTTTCATTTAGATCCGGATACTTTTCAAAACCTTGATATGTTGTTTTTAACTCCTTTAAGGATAAATCGAGCCCAATAACATGACATTTTCTATAGTAATAGAGACGATGAAGATGCCGACCTTTTCCACAACCTAAATCAAGGACGATTGAACCATCTTGAATGTTCAATTTATCTAAATCAACTGTTAACATTAATAATTGCCTCTTTGTAAATTTCTACCAATTCTTTTGCGGCTCTTTTCCAAGTGAAACGCTCTAGAACCCTTTTCCTGCCTTTGTAAGATAACTCTTTTTGTTTCTCAGGAGAGTTAAGGAGATCTTGTAAAGCATTAACAAGTGAACCAGGGTTGGAATGTTGTACAATAATACCGGCATCACCTACGACTTCTGGAAGAGACCCACCGTTGGTTGCAACCAGAGGTATGCCGCATGACATTGCTTCACCAGCAGGGAAACCGAAGCCTTCATAAACAGATGGAGAAACAGCAATTGTTGATCTGGCATAAAGTTCAGCTATTTCTTTTCCTGATAGGTCAGTTACAAACTTAACCTTTTCTTTAATTCCTCTTTTTTCCAATTCTTCTGAAGTTGGTCCTTCTCTTAACCTTCCAATAACTGTGAGATTCAAATCCGGAAATTCTTTCAAAAGTGCATCATATGCTCTTATCAAATAAATTAGCCCCTTGAGAGGAACATCGGCGCTTGCCGTGGTTATAAGTCTGTTCTTTGCTCTACCAATATTTTTAATTGGTTTAAAAGTTTCGTGATCAATGCCGTGTAAAACTTTTCTTGTCTTTTTTGGATCAATTTTAAAATCTTTAACCAGATCCTTTCTGGTATTTTCTGAAACAACAATAATAGGATCAAGCTTTCTAGCTACCTTAATCTGCATATTCAAGAAGCTGTACCATCTCCACTTTAATATTTTTAAGGAAATACTTTTAGCATGCTGAATATCTATCCTCTTATCCATTGTTATTGGGTGGTGTATTGTGCCTACAACCGGTAGTCCCATATTTTTTAATTTTAGCAAGCCCCAAGCAAGAGTTTGATTATCGTGTACAACATCATAATTAGAGTAATTATTCTTTCCCCATCTTGCCATTCTTTCGCCAAAAGTATATGGCTCAGAAAAACCTCCAGTTAGATGGCTAAACCATTCATAAAGGTTAATCCAATCTTTAAATAAATTAAAATTAAAAGAATCTAAAGGTTTTTCATAGGAGTATAAATCTAATGACGGAAGTTTAGTTAAACCTACGCCTTCATCAAGAATGGGATAAGGTTGACCTGAAAGGACTTCCACCGAATGACCTAAACCTATCATAGCCTTTGTAACCAACCTCATATAGATGCCTTGTCCGCCAGTGTAAGGATGACTCCTATAGCTTGGCATTAATATCCGTAAGGATCTATTATCTAAGTCTTTGATAGAATTTCTTTTGCTCATATTTTATTTTCATTTTTATTATAAATTGTGTATGTCAGAGTTGTAATGACCTTGACAAAAGTTGTAAATATTTAGAATTAATCATTTGCATAATTTATTTTGGTTATGAAGAAAAGGAACTAATTGGATTTATAATAATATGACTAAAATTACCTATATAGAATTTGATGGAACAGAGCATATAGTCGAAGCGGAAAATGGTGAAACTGTTATGGAAAGTGCTATACAGAACAGTGTTCCAGGAATAGATGCTGATTGTGGCGGAGCCTGTGCCTGTGCAACCTGTCATGTTTATGTCGACAAAAAATGGGTGGATAAAACTGGAAAAAGTGAGACCATGGAACAGGATATGTTGGATTTTGCTTTCGAAGTTTCTGATCAAAGTCGCTTGTCATGTCAAATTAAGGTTTCAGATGAATTGAATGGTTTGATAGTTCGTTTACCAGAAAAGCAATTTTAATTAGATGAATTCTCAAATAATAGAAACTGATGCTGTTGTAATAGGATCAGGGCCTGTTGGATTGTTCTCGGTTTTCGAGCTTGGTCTTTTAGACATAAAATGTGAGGTCGTTGATATCCTTGACAAACCTGGTGGACAATGTGCTGAATTGTATCCCGATAAACCGATTTATGATATTCCTGGAATGCCTGTCGTAATGGGAAATGAATTGGTGGAACTTCTTATAAAGCAGATCAATCCTTTTAAACCTAATTTTCACTTGTCTAGCATGGTTGATGAATTAGAAAGAGAAGGAGAGAATCTATGGAAAACTAAAACTGATACAGGAATAACCTTTCTCTCAAAAGTTGTTGTTATTGCTGCTGGGGGAGGAAGTTTTCAACCTAAGAAACCACCCATTAAAGGTATAAGTGAATACGAAAATAAATCAGTTTTTTATTCAATTCGTGACAGAAAAAAATTTGAAGGAAAAAATATAGTTATTATTGGTGGTGGAGATTCAGCTCTGGACTGGGCAATAACACTAAATGATGACGCCGATTCAACGACGCTTATACACAGGAGAGAAGAATTTCGAGCAGCCCCTGAGACAGTAAACAAAGTATCCTCGCTCATTTCAGAAAACAAAATTAAGTTTCATTTGGGTCAAGTAAAATCTTTAAATGGTAAGGATGGTGTTTTAGATAATGTGGTTTGTAGTCAAGGAGATAATGAAATTAAAATAGATTGTGACACTATTTTACCTTTCTTTGGACTTACAATGAAACTGGGGCCAGTTGCAAATTGGGGTATTAATCTTAATGAAAACCTAGTTTCTGTTGATACCGAAAAATTTGAAACAGACCAAAAAGGAATTTTTGCCATTGGAGATATCAACACCTATCCTGGAAAACTTAAATTAATTTTATGTGGGTTCCACGAAGCCGCTCTAATGGCCCAGAAAGCACACTCATACGTCTATCCAGATAAGAAAATTACTTTTCAGTATACTACCTCAAGCACTGATTTGAGGAAGAAACTTGGTGTTTTATGATTTTACCAGCAATACCATCTATGACAAAATCTATTGTCAAGGCCGTTTCTTTTTATAGCCGCAGTAGTTTTATTTTGTGCTCTTATTGATTTTAAGGTTAAACGACAGCCACCATAAGCCTCAGTGCCTTCAACAAATTTTAACTCAATACATTCTTCGTGATCAATTTTTTCTATTATTTCTGCTTTTTCTTCTGGTGTTATGGGTGTAGCGCAAGCAACGACAAAGAAACAAAGAACGAATATAAATTTTTTAATCATGATCATTTTTTCCTACTTAATTCTTTCATAGCATTATCAAGGCCCTCAAGGGTTAATGGATACATTCTGTCATAAAATACCTGATTAATAATTTGTGAAGAAGGGGTAAATTCCCAATGTTTTTCTTCGACAGGATTAATCCATATTGCATTGTGGTAAATATTGTTAATTCTTTCTAGCCAAATACCTCCTGCTTCTTCGTTCCAATGTTCTACACTACCACCTGAATAAGTAATTTCGTAAGGGCTCATAGAGGCATCTCCTACAAAAATGATCTTGTAGTCCGAGGAATATTTATGCAAAATATCCCATGTATCTATCCTTTCTCTATGCCTTCTTCTATTATCTTTCCACACATATTCATATAAGCAATTATGGAAATAAAAATTTTCCATATTCTTAAATTCTGTTCTAGCAGCAGAAAATAATTCTTCGCATAAGCGGACATGTGGGTCCATAGACCCTCCAACATCAAAAAATAACAAAACTTTTACATTGTTTCTTCTTTCGGGAACCAAAGATATATCAAGATATCCTTTGTTAGCAGTATTTTTGATAGTATCAGGAAGATCCAGCGTATCAGCAGCACCTTCTCTAGCAAATTTTCTTAATCTTCTTAAAGCAAGTTTTATATTTCTAACGCCTATTTCTACCTCGGAATCAAGATTCTTAAATTCTCTTTTATCCCACACCTTAACGGCTTTAAAATTCCTATTTTCTTTTTGCCCTATCCTTATACCTTCAGGATTATAACCATCGGCTCCATAAGGAGATGTTCCCCCAGTTCCTATCCATTTTGAACCACCTTCATGTCTTTTTTCTTGTTCTTCGAGTCGTTTTTTTAACTCTTCCATTAATTTTTCCCATCCGCCCATGGCTTCTATCTGTTTTTTTTCTTCTTCCGTTAAGAATTTTTCATTAAGAGATTTTAACCATTCCTCTGGTATTTCAGCTAATTCATCCTCTTCAATATGTTCTAGTCCTTTAAAGATATGACCGAAAACTCTATCAAATTTATCAAGGTTTCTTTCGTCTTTAACAAGCGTCGATCTTGATAGGTAGTAAAAGTCTTCTACATTTCTATTAGGTATACCAGCCTCAAGAGCCTCTAAGAGAGTTAAATACTCCCTTAGAGTGACAGGCAAATTAGCTTCCTTTAATTCTTGAAAAAAATTAACAAACATCTTTAAGTCTGATTATTTTCCCTTCTGGCAAGAAATGCAAGTCTTTCAAATAAATGAACATCTTGTTCATTTTTCAAAAGGGCGCCGTGTAAAGGAGGAATTAAATTTTTAGTATTTTTCTCTCTTAGCATTTCAGGAGTGATATCTTCATTCATTAACAACTTTAACCAATCAAGCAACTCGGACGTTGAAGGTTTTTTCTTTAATCCAGGGACTTCTCTTAACTGATAAAAAACTTTTAAAGATTCAGAAACAAGTTTTGATTTTATATCCGGATAATGAACATCAACAATTTTTTTCATAGTTTCATTATCAGGAAAAGCAATGTAATGAAAAAAACACCTTCTTAAGAATGCATCTGGAAGCTCTTTTTCATTATTTGAAGTGATAATGACTACTGGTCGTTTTTCTGCAACAATTGTTTCATTGGTTTCGTATACATAAAACTCCATTCTGTCGAGCTCTTGCAGTAAATCGTTTGGAAACTCAATATCTGCTTTATCAATTTCATCAATAAGCAAAATAGGTCTTTCATTAGCAGTAAAAGCGTCCCAAAGCTTACCTTTTTTTATGTAGTTTTTGACGTCTTTTACTCTCTCATCTCCGAGCTGAGAGTCCCTTAACCTAGTGATAGCGTCATATTCGTACAAACCTTGTTGTGCTTTAGTTGTCGATTTTATATGCCAAGTAATTATTGGCATATCAAGAGCTTTAGAAATCTCTTCAGCTAGCACAGTCTTGCCGGTACCCGGCTCCCCCTTGACAAGAAGTGGCCTTTCTAAACTTATTGAAGCATTCACAGCTATCCTAAGATCTTTGGTTGCTATATAATCTTTTGTACCCTCGAATCGCATTTTTCACCTTTTCGTTATATTTATGTAATAAGTTACGACAATCTAATCGTCAAATTTTCAAATTTCAACAATGTTTATTTATAATAACTATTGCGATTATTGGTTTTTTGTTTTAATACCCCAATTTCTAGAAAGGTTAAATATGGCTACGCGTTTACCAAAAAACTATACACCATCAGAGAAAGATCCTTTTATGAATGCCAAGCAAAAGGAATTTTTTAGAAGAAGGCTTAATGATTGGCGCGACGATATTATTCACGAAACTAAAGAAACATTGAATAATCTTCAAGACGAAACCTCCAATTTTTCCGATATTTCCGATAGAGCTTCATCAGAAGCAGACCGTTCTCTTGAATTAAGGTCGAGAGACAGGCATAGAAAGCTGATCTCCAAAATTGACGATGCTTTGTCTCGAATAGATGATGGAAGTTACGGTTATTGTGAAGAAACGGGAGAACCTATCAGTCTAAAGCGTCTGATTGCTCGTCCAATAGCTACATTATCTATTGATGCCCAGGAAGTTCACGAAAGAAAAGAGAAAATTTATCGCGACGATTGATTGTAATTATCGATTCGATTTTTTTTTTTAAAAAATATTCAATAAAAAGACTATAAAGAGAACAATATTATATTTATATATATAATTCAATAACTTATTTTTATTGCAAAAATAGAACAAAAGTAGTACAAATTAATTAGTTGACCTGTATATAAATGGAGTAGAAAAATGAATAAATCGTTAAAAGTTGTTAAAGATAATAGCATGGAAAGATCAAAATCCCTAGAAACCGCACTTAGTCAGATTGAAAAACAGTTTGGCAAGGGATCAATAATGAGACTGGGATCGGGAGATGCGATTGCTGAGATTTCATCTATTTCTACTGGGTCGTTAGGGTTAGATATTGGTCTTGGTATTGGAGGTTTCCCAAGAGGCAGGGTTATTGAGATTTATGGACCAGAAAGCTCAGGAAAGACTACTTTAGCCTTACACGCCCTTGCGGAGGCCCAGAAACAAGGCGGTGTATGCAGTTTTATTGATGCTGAACATGCTTTAGATCCAGTATATGCTCGAAATCTCGGAGTTAATATTGAAGAACTTCTTATTTCACAACCTGATAATGGAGAGCAAGCTCTAGAAATTACTGATACTTTAATACGTTCAGGCGCTGTCGATGTCATCGTTATTGATTCGGTTGCTGCTCTAACGCCAAAAGCTGAACTTGATGGAGAAATGGGCGACAGCTTACCAGGTCTACAAGCAAGGTTGATGAGTCAAGCCATGAGAAAACTAACAGGATCAATTTCAAAATCAAATTGTATGATCATATTCATAAACCAAATACGTATGAAAATAGGGGTAATGTTTGGAAGTCCAGAAACAACCACTGGTGGAAACGCGCTTAAATTTTATTCAACTGTCAGAATTGATATACGACGAATAGGAGCTATAAAAGACCGTGAACAGATTGTTGGGAATCAAACCCGAGTAAAGGTTGTTAAAAATAAGGTGGCACCACCTTTTAAAACTATTGAGTTTGATATCATGTATGGAAAAGGTATTTCAAAGAAGGGTGAGATTATTGATTTGGGTGTTGAGGCTGGAATTGTTGAGAAATCTGGAACCTGGTACTCATATGAGAACGAGCGCATGGGTCAAGGTCGAGAAAATGCAAAAGTATTTTTAGAAGAAAACCCAGATATTTCTGATAAAATTGAGTTTGCAATAAGAGAGAGTGCCGGTCTTATTAAGAATGATAATTTAATTAATCAAGAAGAAAACCCAGAAGCAACAAAAGTTGATGTCAAAGAGGCATTGGAAGCAAAGTAAATTCTACTTTAAGAAACGCACGAATTATTATACCAAGAAACAAATGTCTGTTATCTTTGGTGTATAATGAATGACTTGGATGATATAAGAAAAAAGTTTTTAGATTTTTTCAAAAACAATGGTCATGAAGTTGTGTCTTCTAGCCCTTTGGTTCCTATAAACGATCCCACGCTGATGTTTGTTAATGCAGGAATGGTTCCGTTTAAGAATTATTTTACTGGTTATCAGGAGCCTAAGAATAAGAGAGTTGTAAGTTCACAGAAATGTGTAAGGGCTGGCGGAAAACACAATGACCTCGATAATGTAGGTCACACACCTAGACATCATACTTTTTTTGAAATGCTAGGAAATTTCTCTTTTGGAGATTACTTTAAAGAAGAGGCTATAGAATTTTCTTGGCAACTACTTACATCTGAATTTTCTTTGCCTAAAGATAATCTTTTAATAACAACCCATAAAGATGATGAGGAATCATCTCAAATTTGGAAGAAAATTTCCGGTTTTTCCAATGATAAAATTATCAGTATTGATACTGAAGATAATTTCTGGTCGATGGGAACAGAAGGTCCATGTGGGCCTTGTTCAGAAATATTTTATGATCACGGTGAAAAAATACTTGGAGGCCCCCCGGGATCTAAGAATCAGGATGGAGATAGATTCGTAGAAATTTGGAATTTAGTTTTTATGCAGTTTCTACAAGATCAAGATAACAAAAGAATTTCTCTTCCTAAGCCTTCAATTGACACTGGGATGGGGCTAGAAAGGATGACTGCTGTTCTTCAAGGTAAAACAAATAATTTTGAAATAGATATTTTTTTATCCTTAGTTGAATCTATTGAAGAAGAAATCAAAATTAGATCCTCAGAAGATAACGTCATAAGTTTTAGGATAATAGCAGATCATTTAAGGTCTACTTGTTTTTTAATTTCTGATGGAGTTACACCATCAAATGATGGTCGAGGTTATGTTTTAAGGAGAATAATGCGTCGAGCTATGAGGCATTTACATATTCTTGGGGTGAATGATCCTGTCTTATTTAAATTAACAAAATGTATGGTTGAGCTAATGGGTCATATTTATCCAGAGTTAAATCGAACACAAGAATTAATAAAATCTATAATTTTTCATGAGGAAGAGAGATTTCTTACCACTTTATCAAAAGGATTAAAGGTCTTAGAAAATGAAACTAAAATACTAAAGAAAGGTAATACTTTAGATGGTTCTGTAGCTTTCAAACTTTATGATACTTACGGTTTTCCTTTAGATTTAACAGAAGATGTTCTCAAGGAAAAATCACTACTCCTTGATGTTGATGGTTTCAATAGATCGATGTCTAAACAAAAAAAGAAAGCAAAGGAATCTTGGTCTGGATCAGGCGATAGAAAAGTTGATAAGCTTTGGTTTGATTTGGCAGAATATTGTTCACCAACTGAATTCCTTGGTTACACTAATGAAAACTCAATGGGGGAAGTGCAATCTATTATTAAAGAGGGCAAAATAGTTAAAAGTATCCAAAAAGGAGATGAAGCATTTCTTGTTTTAAATCAGACACCATTTTATGCAGAAAGCGGTGGCCAAGTTGGAGATAATGGTATCATTTCTTCAAAAGAAGCAAAATTTGAGGTTATAGACACAACTAAAAAGATAGGTGAAATTTTTACTCATTTTGGAGAGGTTCTTGAAGGGCAAATTACATTTGGCGATCAAATGAATTTAAAGATCAATAACTCACATAGAAAAAAAATTACAGCCAACCACTCTGCAACACATCTTTTGCATGAATCATTAAGAAGAGTTCTTGGAAAACATGTTTTTCAAAAAGGATCAAAAATTAATTCAGATAAATTGAGATTTGATTTTAGCCATTCTAAATCAGTATCTATAGAAGAAATTGAAAAAATTGAAGGAATGGTTAATGCTTTAATCTTGCAAGATTCAAAAGTAGAGGTACAAATTTTATCTTATGATAAAGCTATTGAAATCGGGGCAACAGCATTATTTGGAGAGAAATATGGTGAAGAGGTTCGAGTCCTGTCAATGGGAGGAGATTTATTTTCAACAGAGTTATGTGGCGGAACTCATGTTGAAAGGTTAAGTCATATAAAAACTTTTAAAATTATTTCTCAAAGTTCAGTTTCTGCAGGTGTTAGAAGAATAGAAGCAGTTACAGGATCTGAAGCACCCAAAAAACTTTCTTTAACTGATAAATTGTCTAAGTCTTCTGAAAAATTAAAAAGAGAAAAGAAAAAACCACTGCAAATTAAAACTAACGTGAATTTAAAATCAGAATTTAAAGATATAAATGGAATAAATTTTTTATTTGATGTTTTAGATGGTGTAGATGGCAAGGAACTTAGATCTTTGACTGATGAATGCAAGAAGAAATTAGGTTCTGGAATAAGCTGTTTGGTATCCACATATGAAGAAAGATCATCAATAGCCATAGGGGTAACTGATGATCTAACTAAAAAATTCGACGCTGTAGAGATCGTAAATTTAGCCTCAAAAATTATGGAAGGAAAGGGTGGTGGCGGAAGAAAAGATATGGCCTTAGCTGGTGCAAAAGATGTTAAAAATATTAATGAGGCTATCAAAGTTATTGAAGAGCTAATTAAAGATAGAAGTTAAGACATTTTCTTTTGAAGGTTTTTGTCTACCTCATCAATAAATTCTTGTGTAGTTAACCATGACTGTTGAGGGCCTACTAGTAATGCTAAGTCCTTAGTCATAAAACCTTTTTCGACAGTCCTTATGCAAACCTTTTCAAGGGTTTCTGAAAATTTAGCAAGTTCAAGATTTTCATCCAATTTAGCCCTATGTGATAATCCTCTTGTCCAAGCAAAGATTGAGGCTATTGAATTAGTGGATGTTTCTTCACCTTTTTGGTGTAATCTAAAATGCCTCGTTACTGTTCCGTGAGCTGCTTCAGCTTCTACTGTTTTTCCATCTGGAGTCATCAACACACTTGACATTAATCCCAATGAACCGAAACCTTGCGCTACAGTATCAGATTGTACATCTCCATCATAATTCTTGCAGGCCCATATAAAAGCACCTGGCCATTTTAAAGCACAGGCAACCATGTCATCTATAAGCCTATGTTCGTAAGAAATGTTCAATTTTTTATATTCTTTCGCATATTCTTTTTCATATACTTCTTGAAAAAGATCTTTGAAGCGACCATCGTATTTCTTTAGTATTGTATTTTTTGTTGATAAATATACTGGCCATTCTCTTTCTAAGCCATAATTAAAACAGGCTCTGGCAAAATCTCTTATCGACTTATCATGATTATACATGCTCATGGCTATTCCACTATCTTCAAAATTATGCACCTCTTCCTCTATTATTTCTGACCCATCCTCTGATACCCATTTAACAGATAACGTTCCTTTTCCTGGAACTATAAAATCCGTTGCCCTATATTGATCTCCAAATGCATGTCTTCCTATTATTATAGGTTGTGTCCATCCTGGTACCAATCTGGGTATATTTTGACAAACGATAGGCTCTCTGAAAACTGTACCTCCAAGTATATTTCTTATAGTTCCATTGGGAGATTTCCACATTTCTTTTAAATCAAATTCTTTTACCCTTTCTTCATCAGGAGTAATGGTTGCACACTTTATGCCTACTCCGTGTTCTTTAATAGCATTGGCAGCTTCAACTGTAATTTGATCTTTAGTTTCATCACGGCTTTCTATTCCGAGATCATAGTAATGAAGATCTATTTCAATATAGGGTAGTATTAGTTTTTTCTTTATCAAGCCCCATATTATTCTGGTCATCTCATCGCCATCTATTTCTACGACTGGATTATTTACCTTGATTTTAGACATTTATTTCTCAATTTTTCGAATTAAGATACTGAATAGCATATAAAGTAGAATATTCAATGATGTTTGATAATAAAAGGGTTATTTATCTACAATGAAAAAAATTAATAAAGATAATATAAAGATAATACTTGCAGAGCCACAGCTATCAGAAAATATAGGAATGACTGCAAGGGCAATGTTAAATTTTGGTTTACACCATTTGTACTTAATTAATCCTAAGCAGGATCACCTATCAAAAAAATCAATCAATGCTTCTGCAGGTGCCGAGAAGGTTTTAAGAAATACCAAGGTTTTTAATAATCTTGAAGATTCTATTTCTAGTTTGAATCATCTTTTTGCCTGCACAGTACGTACAAGGGATATGATTAAACCTACTTGTGGGCCAGAAGATTTATACAATAAGATCAATATATTAGATAATAAATCTAATATTGGAATATTGTTTGGAAGAGAAAAATCTGGTCTTAGTAACTTTCAAATCTCATTTGCCGATACAATTGTCGAAATTCCAACTAGCCCAGAGTTTTCATCTTTGAACCTAGCTCAAGCAGTTATTATAATTGCTTCTGAGATTAATAGGATTAATGTGAATTATAGTAAAAGAACAATGTTAATGAGTGATACTGTACCAGCAAAAAAAAGAGAAATTATTGGTTTTTTTGAACATCTAGAAAGAGCTTTAGAGGATTCTGGTTTCTTAAAGCCTTTAGAAAAAAAACCCACAATGATGATTAATATTAGGAATATTTTTTCTAGATCTATTTTGACTGAACAAGATATAAAAACTTTACGAGGGGTAATTACATCTTTGCTAAGTTGGCCAGATGGTTATCAAGATAACAAGAAATTAAAAAAAATTAAAATTATTGCTGATGGAACTGATAAGAAATAAGAAACATTACAAAGAAATTGACTTATTGCTTAGAGAAATGTACTTAACGCCGAAATGGTTTTTTTTTGGATTATTTTAGGATGCACAATTTATGACGAAAAGAGTCAAGGCTAAATATAAGATTGATAGGCGTATGGGCGAAAATATCTGGGGAAGACCTAAAAGCCCTGTCAATCTAAGAGCATACGGACCTGGACAGCATGGTCAGCAACGGAAAGGAAAACTTTCGGATTTTGGACTTCAGATGCGAGCAAAGCAAAAGCTTAAAGGTTATTACGGAAACATAAACGAAAAACAATTTAAAAAAATATTTAAGGAAGCAGAACGAATAAAAGGCGATACATCAGAAAACATCATAGGTTTATTAGAAAGAAGATTGGATTCTGTTATATATAGAGCAAAGTTTGTCCCAACAGTGTTTTCTGCTCGGCAATTTATTAACCACGGCCATGTGAAGGTTAACGGAAAAAGAGTTAACATCGCTTCTTATTTGTTAAAAACCGGAGACTTAATTGAGCTAAAAGAAAAATCAAGATCCTTGGAGATCGTTTTAAGGGGCATTGAAAGTACTGAAAGAGATATACCAGATTATATTGAATGCGATCAGAAAAAATTAACTGCAAAAATTACAAGGATTCCTAAACTTACAGAAGTTCCATATCCAGTACAGATGGAGCCAAATTTAGTTGTGGAGTTTTATTCTAGGAGCTAATTTATATTTTCTTTACTAAGCTCTTCCTTAAGTTCACCGCTTTCAAACATTTCCTTGATAATGTCACAACCTCCCATAAAATTACCCTTTATATAAAGCTGAGGGATTGTGGGCCAGTTGGAGTATTCTTTAATAGCATCTCTCATTTGTTCATCTTCTAAAACATCGGTTGAAGTGAAAGACACCTCTAGATATGTCAAAATTTGAACCACAGTATTTGAAAATCCACATTGTGGAAAAAGTGGAGTTCCTTTCATAAACAAGTGAATATCGGAGCTCTGAATTTTAGATTTTATCTCTTTTTTGATTTTATCATCCATCATTAAAATTCCTAAGGTATTTGGGTTTTAATAGATAAAGCGTGCAACTCGTTGCCCATCTTAGACCCTAAGGAATCATATATCATTTTATGTTGATCAATTCTAGACATACCTCTAAATTTTGACGAAATAATAGTCAAGGCAAAGTGATTATCATCTCCCGCTAGGTCATCTATCTTTATATCAGCTTCTGGAAAAGATTCGGTTAAAATTTTTTTTAATTCTATTTCTTTAATAGTCATTAATTTTCTTTTCCTGATAAATAATTATCAAACCAACTCTCGTGTAAGTTTTTTAATTCTTTTAGAGATATTTCTTCTTCATTTAAAATTATTTTAGCGCCTTTGGTCTTACCTAAGTTGAGGTACTGGATCCTTTTTTCATTTAACAATGACATCGCTTCATCAATTTTATGATTCTGTAAAGTTATAATATACCTGCTTTGGTCCTCACTGAAGAGAAATTTATGATTCGAAAATTCTTTTTCAAGAAACAACTCGAAACCTATATTTCCCGATAAGGCCATTTCCGTTAGCGCAACCAAAAGTCCTCCATCAGATATATCATGTGAAGTATCTATAATTTTATTTTTAATTAATTTTTGAATTACTTCACCGTTATTTTTTTCTTCAGCCAGATTAACCTTTGGCGGACATCCATTTTTATTTTGTAAAATTTCTGTAGCATATATTGACTGATTTATTGATCCTGCGGTTTTCCCTATTATGAAAATATTATCATCTTCTCTCTTAAAATTGTGTGTTGAAAAAATATCAAGATTATCGATTACACCTACTCCTCCTATTGCAGGTGTAGGGTTTATACCTTTACCGTTAGTTTCGTTGTAGAGTGAGACATTTCCTGAGACAACTGGAAAGTCTAGCTCTTCACATGCGTGAGCCATGCCTTGAGTTGCAGCAGCAAATTGTCCCATAATTTCCTCTTTTTCGGGGTTTCCAAAGTTTAAGCAATCAGTAATAGCAATAGGCCTTGACCCAACAGTTATTAAATTCCTCCAAGATTCAGCAACGGCCTGTTTACCTCCTTCATAGGGGTTTGCGAGGCAATATCTTGGAGTAGAATCTGTTGTTATAGCTAACCCTTTATTAGTATCATGGACTCTTATGATTGCAGCATCACCTCCAGGGTTTAAGACTGTATCGGTCATAACCATGTGGTCGTATTGTTCCCATACCCACTTTCTACTTGAAAGATTAGGAGAATAAATTAACTGCTTTAATATTGTCAAAGGAGATTCCTTCGAAAGGTCACTTTCTTTAATGTTGCAATCTTTCATATTAATAATTTTGTATGGTCTTTGATATGAAGGCGCGCCTTTCTCGAGAATGTCGATATCAATTTCTGCTTTAATTTCTTTATTTCTTTTTATAACTAATCTTTTGGAATCGTTTAGAGTTCCTATGACAGAGAAATCAAGTTCCCATTTTTCAAAGATCTTTTTTGCTATTTCTTCTTTCTTTGGCTCAATTATCATTAACATTCTTTCTTGACTTTCAGAGAGCATAATTTCATAGGCACTCATATTTATTTCTCTACAAGGAACATAGTCTAGGTCAATTTCAATACCTAGATTACCTTTTCCTGCCATTTCTACAGATGAAGAAGTTAAGCCAGCAGCCCCCATATCTTGTATAGCTATTATTACATCCTCTTTCATTAATTCGAGACAAGCTTCAAGCAAAAGTTTTTCTGAAAAGGGATCTCCAACTTGAACTGTGGGTCTTTTCTCTTCAGATCTATCGTCAAATTCAGATGATGCCATCGTAGCCCCGTGAATTCCATCTCGACCCGTCTTAGATCCTACGTAAACAACTAAATTTCCAACTCCAGAAGCTTTAGAATAAAATATTTTATCTATCTCAGCCACACCAACACACATTGCGTTAACTAAAATGTTATCGTTATAAGAGGAGTTAAATTCAACCTCTCCTCCAACAGTAGGCACTCCAATGCAGTTTCCATAACCTCCTATCCCTGAAACTACACCATTAAGAAGATGCCTTGTTTTGTTGTGGGATGTTTCACCAAATCGTAATGAATTCAGTAACGCAACGGGCCTAGCTCCCATAGTAAAAACATCTCTCAATATTCCTCCGACTCCTGTAGCAGCACCTTGATAAGGCTCTATAAATGAAGGGTGATTATGGCTCTCCATTTTAAAGACTGCAGCAAAACCATCACCAATGTTAATGATACCGGCATTTTCTCCAGGACCTTGAATTACATTCTCGTTTTTCGTTGGCAACTTATTTAACCAGAACTTAGATGACTTGTAGGAACAATGCTCTGACCACATAGCAGAAAAGATACCCAACTCAGTAAATGTTGGTTCTCTTTTTAAAGATTTTAGAATAAATTCATATTCATCTTCATTTATTCCATGTTCTTCAACTAATTCTTTGGAAATTTTATTCATTGAAGTGTTTCAGCTATTGATAAAAAAAAATTTTCTCCATCATTTAATCTAGATAACCTGTTTGTGGCTCTTTCTGGATGAGGCATCATTCCAAGAACATTACCTTTTTTATTTATTATACCAGCGATATTTTTCAAAGAACCATTGGGATTAGCATCATTAGAAAAATTTCCGTCTTCATCACAATACTTAAAGGCTATCTGATTGTTGTCTTCCAATTCTTTTATTATTTCATCATTGGCAAAATAATTACCTTCATTATGAGCAATAGGAATATCTATAATTTGGCTTTCGAAATATTTTTGAGAAAAATATGTACGGTTATTTACAACACTTAATTTTGTTGTTTTGCAAATGAAAGATAGACAATTATTTCTAATAAGGGTTCCAGGAAGTAATCTAGTTTCGGTTAAGATTTGAAAGCCATTACAAATACCTATTATTGGGAATCCTTCTTTTGATTTTTTTATAACTTCTCTCATAATAGGGCTGTTGGCCGCAATTGATCCACACCTTAAATAATCCCCAAAAGAAAAACCTCCAGGCACAATAATGATGTTACAATCAGGAATATGAGTCTCTTTGTGCCATACCATTTTTGGTTCAATCTTAGCTACATTACGAAACGACACAGCAATATCTCTATCGCAGTTTGAACCAGGGAAAACTATAATTGCTGCCTTCATAAATCATCCTTAATTATAGAAATTTCGAAATCTTCTATGACCATATTTGCGAGCAACCTTTCACTCATTTCTCGAGTAAGAGCAAGAGCATCCTCTTCATTTTTGATATCTAGATTAAGTTCGACTATCTTACCTTGTCTTGCTTCTTGGACATCAGTAAAACCTAGCTGTTTGAGAGAATTCTCAATAGCTTTTCCTTGAGGGTCCAATACTCCCTCTTTCGGCATAATTTTTACATAAACTTTCATTTATTTAAAAGGCTAATTATTTTTTGATATCTATTCCTAGCCGAGTCGCAACTTCTTTGTAAGCATCAATTAGACCCCCAAGATTTCTTCTGAAACGATCCTTATCAAGTTTCTTTAAAGATTTTTTATCCCACAATCTACACGAGTCAGGACTGATTTCGTCAGCAAGAATTATTTTGTTTCCATTTTTAGTAATTAATCTTCCAAATTCAATTTTGAAGTCTACCAAAATTATTCCGACATTTATGAACAATTCAATTAGAGCTTTGTTAATTTTTATGCTTTGATTCTTTATTTCTTTGATTTCATTTATACTAGCCCATTCAAATGCTCTGATATGTTCTTCAGATATAATGGGATCATCTAAATTATCATTTTTGAGAGTGAATTCTATTAAAGGGCCAGGAAGTTCTTTTCCTTCTTCTATACCTAACCTTTTTGAGAGGGTGCCAGCCGCAATATTTCTAATAATTACTTCAATAGGTATTATTTCTAACTTTCTTACTAATTGCTCTCTTTCATTAATCCTTTTTATGAAATGATTTTCAATCCCATTATTTCTTAAATGAGTAAAGATATGTTCACTAATAAGGTTATTCAGTATTCCTTTATTTTCCAGTATATCATGTTTCTTCTTATTGAATGCTGTAGCATCATCTTTAAAATATTGGATAAGCTTATCTTGTTCTTTATGAGAAAATAATTTTTTGGCTTTGCCTTCATATAATAATTCTTTTTTTGTCATTACTAACCCATGATTAATTTCTACTATTTACTTCGTAAGAAATATTTAGCTGATCTAATGATTCTATAATTTTTTGTTCAGCATATATCACAGATTCCGTATTGTAGGATTTTATTACGATATTTACCCCAAAATCTTTTTTAGAGTTAAAATAAGGGTAACTTCCTATTTTTAGATCTCTTACAATGTAAAGTGTTTCTTCAAGCATATTAGCAATTTCACCCTCCACTGAATTTATAGATAGAGAAGAAGAATGAATTCTCATGCCTTCAGTAATAAATTGTAGTGATTCCGAAAACATTGCTTTCATAACTTTTGGTATTCCAGCAAAAACAAAAACATTTTCAATTTTAAAACCAGGCGCTGCAGAAATTTTATTTTTAATTAATTCTGCACCTTTAGGAATTCTTGCCATTCTTTGACGTACTTCATTAAAACTCGAATTAATATTTTTGTAATGACTTTTAAGAATTCTATATGCCTCCTGGTTTTTCTCCATCTTAACCCCTAAAGCCTCTGAGATACTTTCCACAGTTACATCATCATGAGTGGGGCCTATACCCCCAGTTGTGAAGACATAGTCATTTTTTTTTCTTAACTCATTAATAGCTTTTATGATTTCCAACTTTTTATCTTGAATAATTCTGCATTCGGTTACCTCTATGCCAATATTTTCCAGTTCTTTAGAGATATAATTTGAATTTGTATCTTGAGTACGTCCCGATAGGATTTCGTCTCCTATCACAAGTATCGCTGCAGTGTATTGTCTTTCTTTCGTCATAAATAACTTTAACACATAGATTTATAGGAACAATATTAGGATACTAGCTCAATAATACTTTTTAATATATATATCTTCTATGGATAAAATAAATGAAAATTTAGTTTTAGATAGAACTACAGGGCAAATTAAAATACACCAAACAGAAGACTCTTTAGGAATGCGAAAGGTAGGTAAACTCGCTGCAGAGCTATTAGACCTCTTTGTAGATGAGGTTCAACCAGGCATATCTACAGAGAGTTTGGATAAATTCGCTTATGAATTCATACTTGATAACAAAGCCATTCCTGCTCCTTTAAATTATAGAGGCTTTAAAAAATCTATTTGCACCTCTATTAATCATGTAGTTTGTCACGGGATTCCTAGCCAAAAAATTCTTCAAGAAGGAGACATTGTCAATATAGATGTAACCTTGATTTTAGATAGTTGGCATGGTGATACTTCTCGAATGTATGTTGCAGGTGAACCATCAGTAAAAGCCAGAAAGATAATTAAAACCACATTTGATAGTCTCAATTTAGCTATTGATATGATTAAACCTGGAGTTTTTCTTGGAGATATTGGCAATGCTATACAGAGCTTTGCCGAAGATGAAGGTTTTTCAATTGTTAAAGAATTCTGTGGTCATGGGATAGGGAGAGTTTTTCATGATGAGCCCAATATTTTGCACTATGGGAATAAAGGAACCGGACCTCAGTTAAGGAAGGGTATGTTTTTTACAGTAGAACCCATGATAAATTATGGTAAACCCCAGACCAAAATTTTATCCGATGGGTGGACCGCTGTTACAAGAGACAGGAGCTTGTCATCACAATTCGAACATACTTTGGGTGTAACGGAAAACGGAGTAGAAATATTTACCGAATCTTTGAATAATACAGGTAATCCAATTGAAATATAGTAACTCTTTTGTTAGGAAAGAATCCAAATGATACCGCGATATTCTAGAGAAGAAATGGCCTCTATATGGACGGATGACACAAAATTTTCCATTTGGCTTGATATAGAGATATATGCTCTTGAAGCGATGGAAGTAATCGGAATTGTTCCTAAGGGTGTGTCAGAGTTAGTTCGTAGGAAAGCAAAATTTGATATAAAAAAAATAGAAGAAATAGAAAAGGAAGTAAAACATGATGTTGTTGCTTTCCTTACTAACATTTCTGAAAGTGTTGGACCTGAAGCAAGATTTATTCATCAAGGAATGACTTCATCAGATATTTTGGATACTTGTCTAAATATACAGTTAAAAAGGGCAGGCGAACTTTTATTAAAAGATTTAGAAATACTATTAAAAGGACTAAAGAATAGAGCTATTGAACATAAAGATACTGTGTGCATTGGTCGTAGCCATGGTATACATGCCGAACCAACTACTTTTGGACTCAAAATGCTTCAGGCATATGTGGAATTTGAAAGAAATAAAGTCAGATTAGAAAATGCTATTTTAGAAATAAGCACTTGTGCTATTTCCGGCTCTGTTGGGACATTTGCAAATGTTGATCCATTTATTGAGGAATATGTTTCAAAAAAACTTAATTTAAATATTGAGCCCATATCCACGCAAGTGGTTCCAAGAGACAGGCATGCAGCTTTTTTTTCTACACTTGCCATAATTGCAAGTTCTGTCGAAAGGCTCTCAACCGAAATAAGACATTTACAGAGATCGGAGGTTATGGAGGTTGAAGAATATTTTTCAAAAAAACAAAAGGGATCGTCATCTATGCCACACAAGAGAAATCCAATTTTAACTGAAAACCTAACGGGCCTCTCTCGTATAGTCAGAAGTGCCGTTATTCCTGCCTTAGAGAACGTTGCTCTATGGCATGAGAGAGATATTTCACATTCGAGCGTTGAGAGAATGATTGCCCCAGATACTACAGTGACCCTTGATTTTTCTCTTAGTAGATTGTCGGATGTAATTGACAATATGATTGTTTATCCTACCCACATGTCTAAAAATTTAGATCAGTTCGGAAGTTTGATTTATTCGCAAAGACTCCTTCTAGCTCTTACCCTAAAAGATATAAGTAGAGAGGATGCATATAAGATAGTTCAAGATAACGCTATGGAAGCTTACGATGCTCACGATAGTAAAGTAACTTTTTATGATCTTATTAAAAATGATAAACAAATTACTTCAGTTTTGTCTGATGAAGAGATAGAAGATATTTTTGATTTAAATTATCATTTAAAGAATGTTGATCATATCTTTAAAAGAGTATTGGGTTAATTTTTTGCGGACATGGTGGAATTGGTAGACACATCAGACTTAAAATCTGAAGGAGATTAATCTCCGTCCCGGTTCGAGTCCGGGTGTCCGCACCAAAGATAATATTTAAGCTTTATACTCAAAATTTGTTCCACAGTAAGGGCAAATTATATCTTCCTTTTCTCCCATATCTAAATATATATGGGGGTGATCATGAGGAGGTGATGCCCCAAGACAATTAAATTTCTTATAAGAAATTTCTATTCTTTTTTTTCCTTCATCATTTGTTATTTTAGGAAGTTTTTCCAAAGTTTCTCCTTTATTATTTTGGTAAAGAGAGGTGCATCCCAGCATCGGCTATTAAAGTTTCTCCTGTAATGTGTTCTCCCCCTTCAAGACAAAAGAAAACTACACTATTAGCAATATCATCTGGAGTTCCAGCTCTTTTTAATGGAGTTGTTTTCTTTTGATCTTCAACTATTTTATTAAATATTTCTTTCCCAAATTTATTTTCAAACCAACCGGTTCCAATAAATCCGGGACAAACTGCATTTACTCTAATTTCAGGAGCCAAAGACCTTGCTAACGAAAGCGTCATAGTATTGAGCGCACCTTTTGAGGCCGCATAGGCAATTGAAGACCCTATGCCAGTTAGACCTGCAATAGATGATACATTTACAATTGAACCAAAACCATTCTTTTTCATATAAGGCTCAACATTTTTTATCATCTGATATGCGCCAATTACATTAAGTCTATAAATGTTGCTAAAATCCTCTGAGGATAATTCATCAAGTTTAGAGTGATTTGCGAATTTAGTTATTCCTGCATTATTTACCAAAATATCTATTCTCCCAAAGTAATTAATTGTTTCGTCTACAAGTTTTTTGCATCCTGAATCAGTTGAGATATCGGCTTTAATGCAAAGTGTTTTTACATTTTTAGAGATACAAAATTTTTCTACTTCTAATGCTAGATTTCTATTAGAAGAGTAATTGATGACAACATTAATATTATTTTTAGCTAGTTTCTTTGCGACAGACGCCCCTAGTCCTTGTGATGAGCCCGTAATTATAGCGACTTTTTCATTGTTATTCATTTTAAGCTTTCTTTTTTTTCTAGTAATTTAGTTATAACTTGCCGATAAAGTAAATAATGAATAGGTTTTTTAATAATATTTTGAATTATATTTAATGTTAATAAAAATGCTAATGGAGTTTTTGTGAATAAAAAAACTTACGGAAATGATCTTTGGGATATAATTACCAAAGAGACAGAGATACTAAAATCTTCGGATCCCGAATTAGAAGATTTTCTTGAGAAGAATATCTTTTCTTTTGATAACCTTTTTGATTCTGTTACTAATATTTTAACAAATAAACTCTCTGATAAAAAGGATAGCGTTAACTCTTTAAGGGAGTCAATATCAATAGCTTTATCATCAGAAATTATTCAACTTTCTATTGAAGAGGATATTAATTCTGTCTTTGAAAAAGATCCTGCGTGCCGATTCTACTGTCAACCGCTACTATTTTTTAAAGGATTTCAAGCTCTTCAGGCTCACAGGGTAGCTAATCATTATTGGAAAAAAAAAATCGGAACCTCCTTATTTATTCAGTCCAAAGTTTCTGAATTATTTAATATAGATATTCATCCCGGGGCGAAGATTGGCAAAGGAATAATGATTGATCATGCGTCAGGATTAGTTATAGGTGAGACAGCTGAGATTGGAGATGATTGTTCAATATTTCATGGTGTATCCCTAGGCGGAATAGGATCAGAGGTATATGATAGACACCCAAAAGTTGGAAAAAATGTTCTTCTTGCAGCAAATGCAACTATCTTAGGTAATATTAAAATAGGCGATAATGTAAAGATTGGCGCAGGTTCAGTTGTTATAAATGATATTCCAGAAAACTCTACAGCGGTAGGAGTGCCCGCTAGAATCTTGAAAGAATAAAAGGAATTTCTAATGAAAAATGATGAAGTTTTATCTATTCAAAGCTATCTCAGAATGGTTTTTGAGAATGATAGTATTAATTTAAGAAAGAAAGATTCTGAAGATAATATGGTTAATTTTTTCGTTAGTGAAGAAAACTTTGGAGAAATATCGAAAGATATTGATCCAGATGAACTGGATATTTCTTATTCATTAAATGTGCCTTTAAAGAAATCTTTAAAAGACACAGATTCACTAGAAAATACCTTAAGAAAGATTTTTGAAAACTCTAAAATAATTCTTAGTGAACGTGGATCAATAGAAGATTCTAAGGAAGTTGCCATATCTAAAACAGATGGGGATGATGAATTTATCGGCGTTGTTTTTGAAGATGACAATGATTCTTGCACTTTTTCTATGCCAATCTTGGATTTTGATTTGTAGGTTATTATTAAATGGTTTTTTATAGTTTAGATGATAAAAGTCCACTACTTCCTGAAAAAGGGAAATTTTGGGTAGCTCCAGATGCTAATATTATCGGAGATGTTATATTGCATGAGAACTCAAGTATTTGGTTTGGAGCTACTTTGAGAGGTGATTGTGAAGTAATAGAGGTTGGTAAAAAAAGTAATGTTCAAGACTCAAGTGTCCTTCACACAGATTATGGTTTTCCTTTAAAGATTGGAAAAGGAGTAACAGTTGGACACCAGGCAATGCTACACGGTTGTGATATCGGTGATAATTCACTCATCGGTATCGGCGCAGTAATTCTAAATGGAGTAAAGATAGGAAAGAACTGCTTAATAGGTTCAAAAACATTAATTACTGAAGGAAAAGAAATTCCAGATAATTCAATGGTTGTAGGCATACCCGGAAAGATTATAAAATCTGTTGATACTGAAATGGAGAAGTTTCTAGAGGCTTCCGCAGAACACTATTGTGAAAACTGGCAAATGTTTTCTAAAAAACTTAAATTAATTGAATAGGAGATAATATGACTTACGAATTTTCAACATTAAAAAAAAGGGACAACCTTTGGATCGTAACCTTAAATAGACCAGAAAGAATGAACGCATTGCATGCACCAGCACATCTTGAGTTAGAGAAAATATTCAATGATTTTCAGGAAGACAGTAATGCTTGGGTTGCTATCATAACTGGTGCAGGCGAAAAAGCCTTTTCAGCAGGAAATGATTTAAAATATCAAGCTGAAGGGAAGAGACCATTAGAAAGAAATCCATCAGGATTCGCTGGGATCACCTCTCGTTTTGATTTACATAAACCGGTAATTGCCGCTGTGAATGGTGTTGCTATGGGAGGTGGATTTGAGATTGCACTTGCTTGTGACATTATTATCGCTTCGGAAAATGCCAGTTTTGCATTACCTGAACCAAAGGTGGGTTTGGCAGCTTTAGCTGGTGGCATCCATCGACTACCTAGACAAATTGGTATGAAGCGCGCAATGGGCATGATGCTTACTGGTCGGGTTGTAAGCGCTTTTGAAGGCAAGGAATTAGGTTTTGTTAATGAAGTTGTAGATCAGAAGTATTTATTAGATAAATCCATAGAATGGGCTGAAATGATAATGGAGTGCTCGCCGGTTTCTATAAGAACAACAAAAGAGGTGGCTTATTCCGGTTTGAATTATGCAAGCATCGATGAAGCAATGTCTAAAAAATATGAAGCCATTAAATCATTGGTAGCGAGTGAAGATTTTATTGAAGGACCGCTGGCTTTTTCAGAAAAAAGAAAGCCAAGGTGGAAAGGAAAATAAGTTACAATGAATTCTATAGAGTTTTTCTTTGACTGTTCGTCTCCATGGACCTATTTAGCATTTTCTAGAATACATTCTGTAGCAGAAGAAGCAGAAGTTGAGATTATTTGGAAACCCGTGATTGTTGGAGGTGTTTTCAATGAAGTTAATCAGGAAATATATGAGAAAAGAGCAAATCCAAATAAATTGAAATTTAATTATTCTAGGAAAGATCTGCAGGATTGGGCCGATTTATGTGGTATTTCAATTCGGTGGCCAAGTATTTTCCCCGTTAATGCTGTTAAAATGATGAGAGCCGCTATCCTTGCCAATGATCAAGGAAAGCTAGTTCCTTATGCCTGGGAATGTTTTAAGTCATATTGGGAAAGAGACGAGGATGTTAGCAATGATGATATTTTAAAAAAGATTCTTATTTCTTCAGGTTTAAGAGGCGAAGAAATTTTAAAAAGCACTAAGAAACAAGATATTAAGGACAGATTGAAAAATAACACTTCTGAACTAATAAAAAGAGGCGGATTTGGTTCTCCTACCATCTTTATTAATAAAGAAGACATGTTTTTTGGTAATGATAGAATAGAGCTAATACGATATAAATTGAGTAAATTATGAATAAGGTTTGTTTTATTTTTTGCTTATTGTTATAAAATACAAGTATTGAAGGAAATAAAGAATTTTTTGTAATGACGGAAAACGAAAACGATAAAGAAATTATTGATGATGAGGTTGTAGAGAGTAGCTCAGAAGATACTCCTTCATCTCCTAATGAATCAAGCGATGATAAATTAGCAGTGAATATTCTTAATTATGTTATTGATATTATTTACTCTATAGGATTCCTTGTCTTAGCCTATATGGCTTTTTGGGTATTGGTGGTTTTATCAATTTTAAGTTTTGTTGTCAGATTAGTTGGTTCTGAGCAACTAAAGGAAATGAAAGATTTTTCAAGAAGATTATCTATTTTTACGAGAGACTGTTTATTATTTTCTACTGGAAACGAGGATAAAAAACCTTTTCCTTTTAACAAATTCCCAGAATAATCATATTTTAGTTGGATTTGGAGTATCTTTATAAACAATCTCAGGATCAAAAAGTTTTTCTTCATCCTTTTTCTCAAGTTTCAGTTCTTTATTAACTTCTGTCTTCAGAGGAATTGATCGGTAAAAACATGACTTATAACCGACATGACAGCTTGCTCCAGATCCTTCAACATCAACTGAGATCCAAATAGAGTCTTGGTCATCGTCAATCCTCATTTCGACTATATTTTGTTTTAACCCAGAAACAGACCCTTTGTGCCAAATTTCTTTACGGCTTCTACTAAAGTAATAAGCTTCTCCAGTTTCAATTGTTTTGCTCAGTGACTCAGGATTCATAAACCCGATCATTAAGACCTCTCCTGTTAAAGAATCTGTTGTAGTGCAGGGGATTAAATCATTTTCATCAAATTTTGGACACAAAAGAGTTCCTTCCTCGATCTCCTCGATAGACACTCTTTCATTAAAATTGTTTTTAAAATCTTTTGACAAATTAGCCTTGTTGGGTGAGCTGTATAAACCTTTGACGAAGTTCGGTATCTTCCTTAAATAAACCTAAAAATTTTGTAGTTACCGTGGACACATGAGGCTTATATATTCCACGAGTAGTCATGCATTGATGTTTAGCGTCTATCATTACAGCAACTCCACGAGGCTGAAGAACTTCATTAATTGTATGCAGTATCTGCATTGTTAGAGTTTCTTGCGTTTGAAGTCTCCTACAATAGACTTCTACAACTCTTGCTAGTTTTGATAATCCTACTACCTTTTCATTTGGTAGATAAGCGACGTGGGCTACCCCAAGAATTGGAACTATGTGATGCTCACAATGAGTCTCAATATTTATATCTCTTAGAAAAACAATATCATCATAACCCTCAACGTCAGAAAATGTTTTATTCAAGACTTTGTATGGGTCTTCATTATAACCAGAGAAAAATTCTTCATATGCCTCAACTACCCTTTTAGGGGTATCAATTAGACCTTCCCTACCGGGGTCATCGCCAGCCCAAGATATAAGGGTTTTAACAGCCTTCATTGCTTCTTCTTTTGAAGGTCTATTTGTTTCCTTTTTCTCATTTATTTTATGAACATTGTTAGGATCAACTTTCATATCCATAATATTCCTCGTTATTCTTGTCCAAAACTGATAGTACTTGTATTTCCTTAATCTTTATAATGTTTCTATTATATTATTCTATATGTTATTGATATAAAAAAAATTATATTAATTTATTTTTTATGACAATGACTATTAGGTTATTTAATTCACATAGTAGGAAAAAAGAGGTTTTTAAGCCTCTAAGCCCCGATAAAGTGACTATTTATGTATGTGGTCCTACCGTTTATGGGCCTTCACATATTGGTAACGCAAGACCAGCAGTTGTTTTTGATGTATTAGCAGACCTATTAAGAGCTTCTTTCAAACAAGTAATTTATGCTAGGAACATTACCGATATTGATGACAAAATTATTAATGCTGCTAAAGAAGAAAAAGAAGATATTTCTAAGATAACAATGAAATACACAGAGCAGTATAAATATGACATGAAGGCTTTAAATGTGTCTTTTCCTGACGAGGAACCTTATGCAACAGCGCACATAAAGGAAATGATTGAGTTTATCAACGATCTTCTAATAAAAGAATTTGCATATGTGTCTGATGATCATGTTCTTTTTGATATTAGCTCATACAATTCTTATGGCATGCTTTCTAGAAGAAATCCTGAAGAAATGATTGCTGGATCTAGAGTCGAAGTTCAATCTTATAAAAAAAAACCACTTGATTTTGTTTTGTGGAAACCATCTTTAGAAAATGAAATAGGTTGGGATAGTCCGTGGGGATTTGGAAGACCAGGTTGGCATTTGGAATGTTCAACAATGATATTTAAACTATTTGGTAAAACAATTGATATCCATGGGGGAGGTGAGGACTTAACCTTTCCACACCATGAGAATGAGATAGCCCAATCTGCTTGCAGAAATGATGGACACCCACTTGCAAATTATTGGGTACATAATGGACTGGTCCAAATGGATAAGACAAAAATGTCAAAATCCCTTGGTAATGTTTTATTGGTTAAAGACCTCGTCAAAAAAGTTCCTGGTGAGGTGATAAGGTTTTCACTGTTGAGCACTCATTACAGACAGCCCCTTATCTGGAATCAAAGATTAATTGATCAATCGAATACCGTTTTAAACAATATGTACTCTTTATTGGCAGACACAAAAGACCTAAATAGTAATGAAAAAAATATTGATAAGGAATTTTTAGAGTCCTTATATGATGATTTAAATACACCAAAAGCAATTTCAATTCTTCATTCTCTTTTTAAAAGATTGAAAAAATCTCCAAAGGATTCTTCCTTGAGAGCGCTCTTGATTGGTTCGGCGAATCTTATAGGCATCCTTAAGAATGACCCGATTGAATGGTTCGAATCTAAAAACAAAGATGTTGATATAGAAATGGTCAATAATTTGATTGAAAAAAGACAAATGGCCAGGGAAGAAAAAGATTACGAAAAAGGTGACATAATAAGGGATCAGCTCTTAAATATGGGAATCTTCATTGAAGATACTCAAGAGGGTCCGGTATGGAAAAAAATATCAATAAATGATTAATGAACTCTACAATGAAAGTATATTGAGCTTAGCTTCAGAAATTCCTAGAATTGGAAGGCTTGATACTCCGGACTCATCCTCAACTGCAGTGAGTAAACTTTGCGGATCAAAAGTTATTGTTGATCTAAATTTCCTCGATGGTCATGTAACAGATTTTGCCCATCAGGTAAAAGCTTGTTCTCTCGGTCAAGCTTCATCTTCTGTCATGGCTAGAAATATAATAGGAAGCAAATATGAAGAATTAATAGATGTAAGGGAAACAATGCTTTCCATGCTCAAAGAGTCAGGGCCACCACCAAAAGGAAGGTGGGATGCTTTAAAATATTTACAACCAGTTAAAGATTATAAAGGAAGACATGCGTCTGTAATGTTAACCTTTGATGCAGTTTGTGAATGTATAAATGAGATTGTTTAAAAAAAAGGGAACCCACATCGAGTTCCCTTTGAAAGGCTTAATCGCCCCCGATTAAACCTGGCGTATCGCTCTCTTCATGATTTAAGTCCTTACCTCCGAAGAGATTCAGCGCTTAAACCTAAGAGTGGGTATTCTCAAAACTTTACAGCCTTTACCTTCCCCATGGGTTGCTGACCAGTCAACCCTCAATGCGGTTCGTCACCCGCCCAACGATAATTGGTCATCTCTATCGTCACTTAAAATTCTATATGCAAGTAAAAATTCGTCAATTGAATTCGTTCGATTAATAAAAAAAAATGTGGATAATATTTATTTTTCTGTGGATAATTTTTTGAAAATATTTATAGGTCTTAATAACGGGAAGTTTTTTTGATTCATGGGCTTGGCTAGTAGAGTAAGTATATTTTTAATAAAGGGATATAAATATATAATATCACCTTTTCTTGGAAGATCTTGTAGATTCGATCCTTCGTGCTCTAGTTATGCGTTGGAAGCTTTTTCAAAATATGGATTTTTCTTGGGTTTTAAATTGTCGATTAAAAGAATAGCACGATGTCATCCTTGGGGTAATCATGGATATGACCCATTACCAGAAATAAATGATGATAAAAGGAAAACTAGATAAATGCCTAAGATAACTTTACCTGACGGAGCAACTAAAGATTTTAATAAATCAGTTGATATTGATGAGATTGCACTTTCTATTGGTAAGGGTCTAGCAAAAGCAACTGTTGCAGGATTCGTTAATGAAGAACTTGTTGACGCTTCAGAGAAAGTATCAAAAGATTCAAGAATAAAAATAGTCAAAAATACTGATGACGAAGGTATAGAAATAATAAGGCATTCTTGTGCGCATCTTTTCGGTCATGCTCTTAAACAAATTCATCCTGAAGCTAAAATGGCCATAGGGCCAACTATAGAAAACGGTTTTTACTATGATATTGATTTGCCAAAATCTTTAAATGAAAAAGATTTAGTTTCGATAGAAGAAAGAATGAAAGAACTAGCTTCTAAGGACTATAGAGTAATTAGAGAGGTAGTAGACAGAAAAAAAGCAATAAAAATATTCGAAGAGAGAGAAGAACCTTACAAAATAGAAATAATTAATGAAATACCTGATGACGAGATTATAGCTTTATATCATCACAACGAGTATGTTGATATGTGCAGGGGTCCCCATGTT
>CAJWUE010000010.1:0-37820 GCA_913047775.1 uncultured Rhodobiaceae bacterium | reverse complement strand
AGCCGCTCCTAAAGAAGAAGCCGCCCCTAAAGAAGAAGCCGCCCCTAAAGAAGAAGCCAAAAAAGACGAAGATTCCGAAAACACTAAAAAAGGCGACAAAAAACAAGAAAAGAAATAGTGTTTTCGTGTGGAAATTGAAGAAAAAGATTTAATCTACGTTGCCAAAGTTACAAACGCTAGGGGTGTAAACGGTGAGGTAAGCGTAAGTTCTTTATTTGAAGTTCCTCAATCAATAGAAACATACAAATATTTTTTTGTTGAAGGTAGTTGGACTAAGATAATTGTTTCACGAACAAACATTTTTAAAAAGCGCATTGGCATAAAATTTGAAGAATCAAACAATATCCATGACGCGGATAATCTCGTGGGTAAGAAATTATATATTCAAAAAAATCAACTTCCAAAATTAAGCGAAGAAAGTTGGTATCATTATGACTTGATTGGTTTAGCTGTAAAAGATTTAGATAATAACTTATTAGGAAAAGTTTCTGGTGTACATAATTTTGGAGCCGGTGATATTATAGAAATTGAGTTTATTGATGGCAAAAATGAAATGTTACTCTTTGATAAGTCTTTTATAAAAGACGTTGATGTTGAAAAAAATATGATAGTGATAGGTAAAACAGGGGTGTAGATGTCTTGGAGAGTAAATGTTTTGACGATTTATCCAGAAATGTTTCCGGGACCGTTAAGTGAAAGCTTATCTGGAAAAGCACTAGAAAAAGGAATTTGGAGTCTGAACGTTCTAAATATCAGGGACTATGGTTTAGGAAAACATAGTGAGGTAGACGACAAACCTTACGGAGGCGGACCTGGTATGATAATACGGGCAGATGTTTTGGATAGGGCAATAAAAGAAGGATTGGAAAAAATAGAAGATGATTTACCATTGGTTTATCTATCTCCTAAAGGTCGTCTTTTAAATCAAAAAACAGTGAATTCATTTGCCCAAGGAAAAGGTGTTTCCATAATTTGTGGACATTTCGAGGGAATAGATCAAAGAGTGCTTGAGGTTTACAATATAGAAGAAATCTCTATTGGAGATTACATTTTATCAGGAGGTGAAATTGCCTCTATGGTTTTTTTAGATTCTATTGTGCGAACTTTGCCGGGTGTGATAGGAAATGCTCATTCTGTGGTCGAAGAGTCTCTGGAAAACAATCTTTTGGAATATCCTCAATATACCAAACCCCAAAATTTTAAGGGTGTAGATGTTCCCGATGTTCTTTTATCTGGTGATCACGTGGCTATTAGAAAATGGAGGTCCCAAAAGTCACTTGAAATTACTAAAAAGCAACGCCCTGAGCTTTTAAAAAATAAAAAAGACTGATAAAATAAAAATTAGAGTGACTTATTTGTTAAGAATGTGTTAATTGGGCATCTTGTTTTAGTTTTGGAAGACATTTAGGTTATGTTTTCGGGTTAGGTTTTTATGGACAGAATCGAAATATTAGAGAATAAGCAAATTGAGAAAATGTTGGAGAATAAAGAAATTCCCAAATTTCGTGCGGGAGACAATGTTTCTGTCAAAGTCTTAGTTCGTGAGGGAGCTAGAGAAAGATTTCAAGTTTTTGAAGGAGTCTGTATTGCGCGTTCAGGTAAAGGGCTTAATCAAAATTTTACAATCAGAAAGATTTCCTATGGAGAAGGCGTTGAAAGAGTCTTTCCACTTTATAGCCCAATGGTAGAATCTATTGATGTAGTTAGAAAAGGTAAGGTAAAGAGATCAAAATTATATTACCTTAGAAATCGAAGAGGTAAATCAGCTCGAATAGCTGAACGTCAATCCTCTACAGAGAAGAAAGATAATGTTTCTAAGAAAGCTGAGTCAGAGTCTGCTCTTCCAATCGAGAAAGATAATAATAACGAAGTGTAGAAATATAGTTCGTGTTGAGAGTCTTAATGACACAACCAAAAACAATTTATGATAAGATTTGGGAGTCTCACCTTGTACACCAAGGAAAAGAGAGCTCTTTAATATATATTGATCGTCATCTAGTTCATGAGGTTACAAGCCCACAAGCATTTGAAGGGCTTCGTTTATCTGATAGGTTTGTGAGACAGCCAAAAAAAACCCTAGCCGTTGCTGATCATAATGTTCCGACTAAAGATCGTTCTAATGGTATTGAAGATGAAGAGTCGAGGATACAAGTCGAAGCATTACGGAAGAACTGTGAGGATTTTGGAATTGAATTTATTGGAATGGATGACTTACGACAAGGAATTGTCCATATAATTGGACCTGAACAAGGTTTTACCCTTCCTGGATCCACAATCGTATGTGGTGATAGTCACACCTCTACCCACGGAGCCTTTGGCGCTTTAGCCGTTGGTATAGGGACATCAGAAGTAGAACATGTCCTTTCAACTCAGACCTTAATACAAGAGAAATCAAAAAACTTTAATGTACAAATTGTTGGAAGTTGTCCTGAGTATATTACAGCTAAGGATTTAGCCTTATCAGTGATTGGAGCAGTGGGTACGGCTGGCGGGACAGGTTTTGTAATAGAATATTCTGGAAACGTTGTTGAAAGTCTTACTATGGAAGGAAGAATGACCTTGTGCAACCTTACCATTGAGGCTGGAGCAAGGGCAGGTTTAATTGCTCCAGACAATAAAACTTATGAATATTTACAGAATCGTCCGATGACCCCAAAAGGTGAGTTGTGGGGGTCAGCATTAGAGTATTGGAAAACTTTGCCAAGCGATAAAGACGCCCACTATGACAAAACTATAACAATAGATACAAAAAACTTAGTACCTTTAGTAACTTGGGGTACTAGCCCTGAAGACGTTATTGAGATTGGAGGAAATATCCCCAAACCTGAGGAAATTGAAGATGATTCTAAGAAAAATGCGATAAAGCGTTCATTGGAATATATGGGTTTAGAGGCAGGGGTCCCTATAAAAGGCCTTAAAATTGATAAAGTTTTTATAGGTTCTTGCACTAATGGGCGCATTGAAGACTTAAGAGATGCAGCAAGAATTCTTAAAGATAAAAAAGTATCAGAACATGTTGATGCTATGGTTGTTCCCGGATCAGGTTTAGTAAAAGCTCAAGCAGAAAAAGAAGGTTTGGATAAGATTTTTATTGAATCAGGTTTTGATTGGCGTGAACCAGGCTGCTCAATGTGCCTCGCAATGAATGCCGACAAGCTTTTGCCTGAAGAAAGATGTGCTTCAACTTCTAATAGGAATTTTGAAGGGCGGCAAGGAAGAGGAGGAAGAACACATTTGCTTAGTCCGAAGATGGCAGCCGCCGCCGCGGTCATGGGTCATTTGGCTGATGTAAGGGAATTGGATAGCTAGAGAAATGGAAAAATTTACAAATATTAAAGGTATTGCTGCCCCGATGCTCACAACAGATGGGAATCAATTTTCTATGATGATTAATGTTGATACCGATATGATAATTCCGAAGCAGTTTTTAAAAACAATCAAACGAACAGGTTTAGGAAAAAACCTGTTTCACGAAATGAGATATGATTATGATGAAAATGAGATAGAAAATTTTATCTTGAATAAAGAACCTTTTAGTAAAGCAAAAGTGTTATTGGCTGGTAATAATTTTGGCTGCGGCTCGAGTAGAGAACATGCCCCTTGGGCACTTTTAGATTTTGGTATTCGCGTTATTATGGCTCCTAGTTTTGCAGATATTTTTTATAATAACTGTTTTAAAAATGGAATTTTACCAATTCTCTTATCTGAAGATGTTATAAAGTATCTAGCTGAATTTGCACTTAAAGGAGAAGAGTTTGAGATTTTCCTTCAGGAGCAGTCTATAAGAGTTAGTAATTATGAAGTTAACTTTGAAATAGATACTTCAAGAAAAATTTTTTTGTTAGAAGGTTTTGATGATATCGGATTGACTATGAAAGATTCAAATTTAATAGATATATATGAGAATGATAGCAATACTAACTTACCTTGGTATTCTTTATAAAGTGGTTTTTTTATGACAAACAAAATACTCATTTTGCCCGGCGATGGTATAGGCCCCGAAGTTATGCAAGAGGTAGACAAGGTTATTGATTGGTTCAATAAAAACAAAGATCTTAATGCAGAAACCGAATATGACTTAGTGGGTGGTGCATCTTACGACACCAATAAGACATCGATAAGTGATTCTACCATGACTCTAGCTAAGGAGTCTGATGCCATTCTTTTAGGCGCAGTAGGTGGGCCTAAGTGGGATAAAGTTGAGTATGAAAATAGACCGGAAGCCGGACTACTTCGTTTACGAAAAGATCTTGATTTATTTGCAAACTTAAGACCTGCTATCTGTTTTTCAGCTTTGTCAGGCTCTTCAACTCTGAAAAAAGAAGTTATAGAGGATCTTGATATTTTGATTGTTCGTGAGTTAACTGGTGGAATTTATTTCGGTGAACCTCGGGGCATTGAAGATCTTGGGAACAGCAATAGAAGAGGAATTAACACCCAGGTGTATGAAACATGGGAGATTCATCGTATTGCCAAAGTTGCATTTGAGTTAGCAAGAAAAAGAAATAACAAAGTTACATCTTCAGAAAAAAGAAACGTTATGGAATCAGGCATCCTTTGGTATGAGGAGGTTAAAAAAATCCATGAAAATAAATATTCCGATGTTCAGCTAGAACATATGCTGGCTGATAATTGCGCAATGCAATTAGTGAGATGGCCTAAACAATTTGATGTGATAGTCACTGACAACCTGTTTGGGGATATGCTTTCCGATGTGGCCGCTATGTTGACAGGGTCTTTAGGTATGCTGCCTTCAGCATCTTTAGGTGACTCTGAGGGATCTGTTTTTAAGTCAGCACTTTATGAACCGGTGCATGGGTCTGCGCCAGATATAGCTGGAAAAGCTTTAGCAAATCCAATTGCATCAATACTTTCCTTCTCTATGTCTCTAAAATATAGTTTTAATAGACAAGAAGACTCAGATTTATTAGAGAAAGCAGTCTCGAAAGTTTTGAATATGGGTTTAAGGACCAAAGACATAAGTGATGGTTCAAAATATATTTCAACTAATGAGATGGGTAAATCTATCATTAAAGAATTGAATAATATATCTGAAGGGTAAATTGATGGGTATTGGGATAGTTATAGTTGGTGCTACCGGAAATGTTGGTAGGGAGATGCTAAATGTTTTGGATGAAAGCAAAATCTCTATAGAACAAGTTTTTGCTGTCGCCTCGAATAAAAGTAAAGGAAAAACAGTAAAATTTGGTAGAAAGAATTTGATCGTTGAAGATTTGTCGGAATTTGATTTTTCAAAAGTTGACATTGCACTCTTTTCCGCTGGAGGAACAATCGCAGAGCAATATGCTCCGTTAGCTGCAAAAGAGAATTGCATTGTTATTGATAATTCTTCTAGATTCAGAATGGATGATGACGTTCCTCTTGTTGTTCCAGAAGTAAATCTTGATGCAATGAAAGGATATAAAAAAAGAAATATTATAGCCAACCCAAACTGTTCAACTATACAAATGGTTGTTGCACTCCATCCTTTGAGACAATTAGCCAATATAACTAGGATAGTGGTATCAACATACAATTCAACATCTGGAGCTGGGAAAGAGGCTATGGATGAACTGTTTCAACAAACCAAAGGTATATTTAGCAATAATGAAATAGAACCAAAAATTTTTCAGAAACAAATAGCCTTTAATGTGATTCCTCAAATAGGGGCATTTGATGGAAATGGTTACTCAGAGGAAGAGAATAAAATGATAAATGAAACTAAAAAGATTCTATCTTCTGAAATTGAAGTGACAGCAACATGTGTTAGGGTTCCTACATTTATTGGTCATGCAGAATCTGTAAATGTGGAATTTGACAAACCCGTTTCTATAGAAAATGCTGTAGAGATTTTAAAAAAGTCACCAGGTTGTGAGGTCCAAAATTACAAGGAGAATGATTATATTACTCCCATTGATTGTGTAGGTGATAATATGACTTTTATTTCAAGGGTTAGGAAAGATGAATCTGTTGATAATGCTTTAAACTTATGGGTAGTTTCTGATAATTTAAGAAAAGGCGCCGCATTAAATACTGTTCAAATTTCTGAGAATCTGATTAGAGACTATTTGACTTAACTTTTTTGGTAAAATTAAGAATGACAAATATTAAAGACAAAAATATTGAGCGTCCCTTATCACCTCATTTACAGATTTATCATCCTTCATTCTCAATGATTATGTCTATAACTCATAGAATAACAGGAGTTGTACTTTATTTAGGAGTATTTTTTTTATTACTATGGTATTTTTCAATTTTCTTTGGTGCTGAGACATTTAATTTAGTTAGTACAATTTTATCAACACAGTTATCTAAAATAACTTTATTCTTTTTCGTTTGGATTTTTTTTCATCATATGTATGGCGGAATAAGACATTTTATATGGGATTTCGGATTGGGTTTTGATATACGTAGTGTTGACATTCTTGCGTTTTTAACTTTGGTTCTATCCCTTTCTTCCACTATTCTTACTTTCATTTATCTCTAATGACTAATCACAAATCAGAAGGCACAAGACATTTTATTTTACAAAGGATAACTGCCCTCTTAAATATCCTCATAGGAGTTCCCATATTACTTTTTTTTCTAGCAAATATCGGAGAACCCTACTTTCAAGTAAAACAATTATTTAGACAATTATTTATATGGCTGCCACTCCTTTTTTTAATGTTTTCAATCTCATATCATATGTGGATAGGCATTAATCATATACTTGATGATTATATTGATGCCCCAAGGCTACATAATTTCCTTCGTTTCTTAAATTCTTCGTATGTATGCATTGTCGCATTGCTTTCATGTTTTGTAATAATTAAATTGGGTATACTGTAATGCAGGATAGTTATGTCCGATAATCAATTTATAGATCACAAATATGATGTAATAATAGTTGGCGCTGGAGGTGCTGGACTTAGAGCTACTCTAGGGTGTGCAGAAAGTGGATTAAAAACTGCATGTATTTCTAAGGTTTTTCCCACAAGAAGTCATACGGTTGCTGCCCAAGGCGGGATATCTGCTGCCCTCGGAAATATGGGTGAAGATGATTGGCGATGGCACATGTATGATACTGTTAAGGGGGCCGATTGGTTGGGAGATCAGGATGCCATCGAATATTTATGCAAGAATTCATCCGAGGCTGTATACGAATTAGAACATTTTGGTGTTCCCTTCTCAAGAACTGAAGATGGAAAAATTTATCAAAGACCCTTTGGTGGTATGACTACTAATTATGGAGAAGGTCCTGCTGCACAAAGAACATGTGCAGCGGCTGATAGAACAGGACACGCAATACTTCACACCCTATATGGAAAATCTATCAGTGAATCCGCCGACTTTTTTATTGAATATTTTGTAATTGATTTAATCATGTCAGATGACAAAGAATGTGTTGGTGTAATTGCCCTATCAATGGAAGATGGAAAAATTCACCGTTTCCAATCTACCCAAACAATTTTGGCTACAGGAGGATATGGTAGAACATATTTTTCGGCCACTTCAGCTCATACTTGTACTGGAGACGGTACAGCCATGGTCTTAAGAGCCGGTTTACCTCTTCAGGATATGGAGTTTGTCCAATTTCATCCTACTGGAATATATGGAGCAGGGTGCTTAATAACTGAAGGATGTAGAGGAGAGGGTGGATATCTAGTTAATTCTGAAGGTGAACGTTTTATGGAAAGATATGCGCCTAAAGCTAAAGATTTAGCTTCTAGAGACGTTGTCTCGAGAGCCATGACTGTAGAAATTCAAGAAGGACGTGGTGTGGGAAAAGATAAAGACCATATTTATCTTCATCTGGACCACATTGATGCTAATGTTTTGGCTGAAAGATTACCAGGAATTTCCGAGTCAGCTAAGATCTTTGCCGGAGTTGATGTTACAAGAGAACCAATTCCCGTTTTACCTACTGTTCATTACAACATGGGAGGAATCCCGACAAATTATAAGGGTGAAGTTTTAAACCCAACAGATCAAGACGAGGATAATATAGTGCCCGGACTTATGGCAGTCGGTGAAGCTGCATGTGCATCAGTGCATGGAGCTAATAGACTTGGTTCTAATTCGTTAATAGATCTGGTTGTTTTGGGCAAGGCAGCAGCGTTGCGATGTTCGGAAGTGGTAAAGCCAGGTGTGTCAAAGGCTATATTTCCTATGGATGCCGGAGGCCAAGCATATGAAAGACTAGAAAAATTTAGAAATGCTAATGGCCCGATTCCTACTTCTGAACTGAGATTGAATATGCAAAAAACAATGCAGGAAAACTGCGCTGTATATCGAACTGCCAAAACACTTGAAGAAGGAAGAAAACTTATTGCTGGAGTATTTTCTGATTTAAAGGATATAGGAATCAAAGATAGATCACTGATATGGAATTCTGATTTAATTGAAGCCCTAGAGTTTGAAAATATGATTATACTAGCAATGGTTACTATAGAAGGAGCGGCGGAAAGAAAAGAAAGTAGAGGCAGTCATTCAAGAGAAGATTTTCCCGAAAGAGACGATAAGGATTGGATGAAACACACATTAGCCTGGATAAATGAAGAGGGTGAAATAAGTGTTGGTTATAGACGGGTCCACGAATATACTTTAACTAACGACGTATCTTATATTCCGCCCAAGGAAAGAGTTTATTAGGAGAACTTATGGCAGTATTTACTTTACCAAAGAATTCTAAAATTAAAAAAGGTAAATACTACCCTTTAAAAAATAGTGTACGTAACTCTAAAGAATTTTCTGTTTATAGATGGGATCCCGAAAACGACAGTAATCCACGTCATGATATTTACTCGGTAGATTTGAATGAGTGTGGTCCGATGGTTTTAGATGCTTTAATAAAAATAAAGAATGAAATTGATTCTACTTTAACCTTCAGAAGATCCTGTAGAGAAGGAATATGTGGCTCCTGCGCTATGAATATAGATGGAGTTAATACTCTGGCATGTACAAAACCTATAGCTGAAGTTAAAGGTGAAGTAAAAATTAACCCTCTTCCTCATGAACCAGTTATTAAAGATTTAGTCCCTGATCTTAAAAATTTTTATGAACAACACAAAAATATCAAACCATGGTTAAGAACAAAAAGCGATTCACCGGAAAAAGAGCGGAATCAAACCAAAGAAGATAGAGAAAAAATTGACGGTCTTTATGAATGTATAATGTGTGCATGTTGTTCGACAGCTTGCCCAAGTTATTGGTGGAATTCGGATAAATATCTCGGTCCGGCAGCTCTTTTACAGGCATATCGGTGGATTGTAGATAGCCGTGATGAAGAAAAAAAAGAACGTTTAGATGACTTAGATGATGCTTTCAAAGTTCATAGTTGTAGAACCATAATGAATTGTACAAAAGCTTGTCCTAAAGGCCTTTCTCCCGCAAAAGCAATTGCAGGAATAAAAAAAGAGTTGGCCACAAGAAAATAATTATATTATGTGTCTTTAGAGTATCTCTATGAAGACTATTATAAAAACTTATAAGGAATATTTAGACAAAGGACTCATCGAGGAAGATTCCTTCCAAAAAGACGTAGTTGAATTGCTAGATCCAGTAATTCCACTCAAAAAAAATTTAATTAATAGATTTAAAGGAATAAACTCACCAAAAAGCATGGACTTTTCTGGAGTTTATATGTGGGGAGATGCAGGTTCAGGAAAAACGATGTTAATGGATATGTGTTTTCAAACCTCAACCATAAATTTAAAGAAAAGGATACATTTTCAGGAATTCATGGTGGATGTTCACCAGAGGCTTCACAAATGCAGAAATGAGAAGGGAATAAACGATCCCTTAAACTTTATTGCAAAAGAAATTTCTGACGAAGTTAAATTTTTATGTTTTGATGAATTTCAAGTTAATGACATTGCTGATGCGTCTATCCTTACAAAGTTGTTTGAACTTATGTTTGAGGGTGGCACTTTTATTTTTTCGACATCCAATTTTGCCCCAACGGCACTATATAAAGACGGATTGCATCGTGAAAGATTTTTACCCTTTATTGAATTAATAGAAACAAGTTGCATGAATATTAATTTAACTACAAAAAAAGACTATAGAAAGAACCGACTTCAAGATTTAAAAACCTATTTTTCAATTTTAGGGAATGAAACAGAAGTATCCATAAATGAAATATTTTATAATTTAACAGGTGGCGCAAAATTATCAGATAGAAAATTATTAATTAAGGGGAGAGATTTGATAGTAAAAAATCATGCTATGGGATGTGCAAGATTTAACTATGAAGATTTATGTTGCCAACCACTTGGACCAGAAGATTTTTTAACCATAGCCAGAGAATTCGATATTATTTTTATAGAAAATATACCAAAAATAGGCTCCGAAAAAAGAAACGAAATAAAAAGGTTTATTTCTTTGATTGATGCTTTGTATGACAGCAATAGAAGGGTTGTAATTTCGGCAGATGGAGAGCCTGAAGAAATATATAAGAAAGGTGATTCAGCATTTGAATTTAAAAGATGTGCATCTCGTTTACATGAGATGAGATCGAATGAATATATAGATTCTTCAAGAATTTATTGATCTTTTAAAAAAACGATAGTTAATACAATTATAAGACTTCTTTAAAAAGAGGGAAAAATGGGAAGAAACAAAATTGCACTCATAGGTGGTGGCCAAATAGGTGGTACTCTTGCTCACTTATCAGGATTAAAGGAATTAGGCGATGTTGTTATATTTGACATTATAAAGGGAATACCTCAGGGGAAAGCCTTAGATTTAGCTGAAACTGCACCAATTAGTTCATATAATGCGAATTTTAAAGGTACCAATAGCTACTCCGCAATTAAAGGCGCAGATGTAGTTATAGTTACCGCCGGCATTCCTCGAAAACCAGGTATGAGCAGAGATGACTTATTATCAATAAATTTAAAAGTAATGTCAGAAGTTGGTGCTGGCATAAAACAATATGCCCCCAAGGCTTTTGTTATTTGCATTACGAATCCTTTGGATGCAATGGTTTGGGCTCTCCAAAAATTTTCAGGTTTATCACCCAAAAAAGTTGTCGGAATGGCAGGTGTTCTTGATAGCGCTAGATTTAGATACTTTTTATCCGAAGAATTTAATGTTTCAGTTGAAGATGTTACAGCTTTTGTATTGGGTGGCCATGGTGATTCCATGGTGCCATTACCTAGATATTCTACAGTCGCCGGCATTCCCCTGCCTGATTTAGTGAAGATGGGTTGGACTTCACAAAAAAGAATTAATGAAATTATCCAAAGAACCAGAGATGGAGGGGCTGAAATTGTCGGATTGCTCAAAACAGGATCTGCGTTTTATGCTCCAGCTGCCTCGGCAATAGAAATGGCGGAGTCATACTTAAAAGATAAAAAAAGAGTTTTACCCTGTGCAGCTTCTTTATCAGGTGAATATAGAATCAAGGATTTGTATGTTGGTGTTCCTGTGATAATAGGAGCAAAGGGCGTTGAGAAAGTTATAGAGATTTCCTTAAATTCAAGAGAAAAGGAAATGCTCAAGAAGTCGGTTTCTGCAGTAAAATCTTTAACCAAGGCTTGCACAAAAATAGATAAACGATTAAGTAAAAAAAGAATCTTAAAGAGTCGTTAATAATAAGATTTTGGTTAGAGTAAAAAAATGAATATTCATGAATATCAAGCTAAAGAATTGCTAAAAATCTTTAATGTTCCGATCGTAAAAGGGGCTCTAGTAGAAGATCCAGAGGACGCTATTGAGGCAGCAAAAACTGTTTCAGATAATTTATGGGTCGTGAAAGCACAAATTCATGCAGGTGGAAGGGGAAAAGGTGGAGGAGTAAAAATTGCAAAATCTCTTGAAGAGGTAAAAAGCCTCAGTTCGGAAATAATTGGAATGAATCTCGTAACACATCAAACCGGAAAAGACGGTAAAAGAGTTAGGAAAATATATATTGAAGCTGGAACAGATATTGCTGAAGAATTTTATATTTCAATGGTTGTTGACCGCCAAACCTCTAAAATAAGCTTCATTGCTTCAACAGAAGGAGGAGTTGATATTGAAGAGGTAGCAGAAAAAACTCCTGAAAAGATTATTACAGTTAATATTGAGCCCTCTGCTGGTGTCACCAATAAAGAAACCAATTTAATATGTAAATCATTGGGATTGGAAGGAGACTTAGCTAGTCAAGCAGAAGATCTTTGTAACAATTTATATTCAGCTTTTATTGAGAGCGATATGAGTTTATTGGAAATAAATCCTTTGGTCATTACAAGTGATAGGAAAATTATATGTCTTGATGCTAAGGTTAATTTTGATGATAATGCATTGTTTAGACATCCAAATTTTCGTGAACTTCTTGATCCTCACGAAGAGGATCCTTCAGAACTTAAAGCTTCAGAGTTTGATCTTAGTTATATTAAGCTTGATGGGAATATTGGTTGCCTCGTAAATGGAGCTGGTCTCGCCATGGCAACAATGGACATAATTAAACTTTATGGTGAAGAACCTGCAAATTTTTTGGATGTAGGGGGGTCGGCTACAAAGGAAAAAGTTACCGAAGCTTTCAAAATTATTTTATCGGACGAGAATGTAAAGGGAATATTGGTAAATATTTTTGGAGGAATTATGCGATGCGATGTAGTTGCTGAGGGGATAGTTAACGCCGCTAGAGAAATAAATATTTCTGTCCCATTAGTTGTAAGATTAGAGGGAACAAATGTTGAGATAGGAAAGAAAATTATTGAGGATTCAGGCCTAACAATAATTAGTGGTTCAGACTTAGATGATGCGGCTAAAAAAATTACCGAGGCTATATCAGGATAAGATATGTCAGTCTTAATTAATGAAAACACTAAAGTTATTTGCCAAGGTATCACCGGTTCTCAGGGGACTTTCCATACACAACAGGCTATAGAATATGGAACTAACATACTAGGAGGTGTGACTCCTGGAAAAGGGGGCAATACACATCTTGGTCTACCCGTATTTGATAGCGTTTCCGAAGCAATTGATAGAACTGGAGCCAATGCAACGGTTATATATGTTCCTCCGCCTTTTGCCGGTGTGGCTATACTAGAAGCAATTGAATCAGGAATAGAATTGGCAGTCTGTATTACTGAAGGCATACCAGTAGTTGATATGGTCAAAGTTAAAGATGCTTTAACAAAATCAAACACACGTTTAATAGGTCCAAATTGTCCAGGGGTCATAACCCCAGAAAAGTGTAAGATTGGTATAATGCCTGGGCATATTCATCGATCCGGGTCTGTTGGAATAGTTTCGAGATCTGGAACTCTTACTTATGAAGCGGTTGGTCAAACAACTGCTTGTGGGCTCGGTCAGTCCACGTGCATTGGGATTGGAGGTGACCCTGTAAATGGTACAAATTTTATTGACTGTTTAGATCTATTTTTATCTGATAATGAAACGGAATCAATTGTAATGATAGGTGAGATTGGTGGAACAGCTGAGGAAGAAGCTGCTGATTTTATTAAATCTTCTAAGATTAAAAAACCTGTAGTAGGTTTTATTGCAGGTTTAACTGCTCCACCAGGACGAAGAATGGGTCATGCTGGAGCAATTATTTCTGGTGGAAAAGGCGGGGCAGATGATAAAATAGAAGCATTAAAGAGTGCTGGTGTAACTATTTCAAATTCTCCTGCTACTTTAGGGAAAACCTTATTAGAGGTCTTAGGAAGGTAGAGTATGTCTAACGAATATGATGTTGCTATAATTGGGTCCGGGCCTGGCGGTTATGTGTGTGCTATTAGAGCGGCGCAACTCGGGTTAAAAGTTGTTTGTATAGATAAAAGAGGAAAGCATGGAGGTACTTGCTTGAATATAGGATGTATTCCTTCCAAGGCCCTCTTGCATGCCTCAGAACTGTATTCAGATGCAAAAAATATTTCTTCCATGGGGATAAAATCTGAAAAAGTTTCTCTTAATCTTGCTGAAATGATGGAATATAAAAATGAAGGTATTGATGGTAATGTTAAGGGTATAGAGTTTTTATTCAAAAAAAATGATATAACAGGGATATTTGCTGAAGCTAGAATCATATCACCAAACGAGTTACTTTTGACATCTTTGGAGGGAAGTGAAGAAAAAATTACTGCCTCAAATATTGTTATAGCAACAGGTTCAGTTTCAACGTCAATTCCAGGGGTTGAAATTGATGGTAAAAAAATTCTATCTTCAACAGAAACCTTGTCACTGAATGAAGTTCCTTCAAGATTAGCAGTGATTGGTGGAGGTTACATTGGCTTAGAACTTGGATCAGTTTGGAGTAGGTTGGGCTCCGAAGTAACAGTAATTGAATATTTGGACAGAATTGCTCCAGGTATTGATGTTGAGGTAAGTTTACAGTTTCAAAAAATCCTTCAGAAACAGGGCTTAAAATTCATTTTGAATTCTGAGGTTTTGAGTATATCTAGGAATTCTGGTGATTTGGACATTTTAATGAAAGATCATAAGAGTGGAGAAGAAGACAGTCTTCAGTCCGATATTGCTTTAGTTTCTACTGGTAGGAAACCTTATGTGGATGGATTATTTTCTGAAGACCCCATCATCAACATCAAAGACAATGGTTTCATTGATATAGACAAGCATTTCAGAACTTCTGTTGAAGGAATTTGGGCTATAGGAGATGTGGTCGAAGGACCTATGCTTGCCCATAAAGCAGAAGAAGAAGGTATAGCAGTTGCAGAATTGATAGCCGGTAAACCAGGACATGTTAATTACAATATTATACCAAGTGTTATTTATACTAATCCTGAAGTAGCATCAGTCGGTATGTCAGAAGAACAATTACAATCTGATTCTGTCGATTATAAAGTTGGGAAGTTTCCTTTTCTAGCGAATGGTAGAGCAAAAGTTAATAAAACAACTGAGGGGTTTGTAAAAGTTTTATCCTCAAGTGAAACTGATCGGATACTTGGAGTTCATATTATTGGTGAACAAGCTGGAACTATGATAGGCGAGGCTGCTGTAGCAATGGAATTTGAAGCTACATCTGAAGACCTTGCCAGGATATGCCATGCTCATCCTACTTTATCAGAAGCTATAAAAGAAGCCGCTTTGTCGGTCGAGGATCGTGCAATACATATATAATTTATTACTATGAGTGAGGATGCAGTTTATCAAATTCTTTTTTCAAATAATCATTCTCAAGTTTGGTATAAGATTGGGTAGTTGATAAATTTTTGTGTCCCAGTAATTCCTGAATTTTCCTTATGTCTATTCCACTTTTTAAAAGATGAGTAGCAAAGCTATGTCTAAGCGAGTGGGGCGTTGCAAAGGATGGAAGATTATTGGGGTATAACTGTACCAGATTTCTCATACTTCTTTGTATGTCTCTACTGGTAACAGTTTTAATTTTTTTTGATCTTATTTTCACAAAAAGCGGGTCCGAGGGCCTTATAATTAAATCTTTATTGGTTTCAGATAATTTATTTAAATACTTTCCTATCTTATTTTTAACAATATCAAGAACTACTATATATCTTTCCTTATCTCTTTTACCTCTTATAATTTGTTGCTCTTTAAAGGGATGATCAGCGATTTTAAATTGCAAAACCTCTGAGACCCTTAGGCCGGAAGAATATATTAGATACAATATAGCTAGATCTCTCCTGTGCTCCCAACCATTCCAATTTTTTGCATTTGTTTTATTTTTATCTGGATCTATAAAATTTAAAAAATTAATTATTTCTTCTTCTTTAAAGATTCTTTGATCAATTTTAATTGAGTATTTTGAGGTGGCTAAATCTTGGATAGGATTCTTTCTCCAATTATTTGTTGATGATAAAAATTTAAAATAGGTCTTAATCACTGACTGACACCTAGCAACACTTCTATTGCTTTTATTCTTTATTTCATTCGTTTTTATGAAACCTATTCTTTGCATTTTCTTTATTTTTGTTTCCATATTGGTGTGTTTGTTAAACTTATTCTTAATTTCAAGTCCTGAACGGATGCCACCTTCGAAGAAATTCTCAAACTCTCCAACAAGTTTTTTATTTTTTGAAATCCATCCTTTGTTTTCTTTGTTTAAGTGCTTTGGTGGCTTAGTTTCAAAATTAAAATTTTTCCTGAGATAAGCCTTCTTTTCTTCTAGGGGTTCATCACCTTTATAATCAGCTAAATAAGCTTGTACATCTTCTGTGCTTATTTTTTTTAATAAATCCTCAGTAACAATTTCCCCTTTGTAGATGTTTATGAATCTTAAAAAATCAGAAGTTGTTCTTGCATATTCATTTATCGTATGTTTGCTGCGGCCCATAATAATTAAATTCTTGATAAATTTTATTGAAAGATTTTTAAGATTTAGAGACGTTGAGGAGAAATCAGCTGATTTAGGTAAATTTTCGTATCCCTCTTGCATTTGTCAGATGATTTTTTGACCACTGTTTTTCCAGTCGTTGAGAAAAGCTTCTAACCCTTTATCTGTTAAAGGATGTAGAGCCAAATCTCTTACAACTTGTGGTGGAAGAGTTACTATATCTGCACCGAAAATCGCAGCTTTTTTAACGTGTTCAATATTTCGTATGGAAGCGGCCAAAATCTCAGTATTAATTTCAGGATAATTATTGTAAATGGTTTTAATATCCCTGATTAGGTTCATGCCCTCTTCCCCAATATCATCTAATCTCCCTATAAAAGGGGAAATAAAAGTGGCACCAGCCTTTCCGGCTAAAAGTGCTTGTTGTGCAGAAAAGCAAAGGGTTACATTAACCATGATATCTTGGTCTGAAAGATTTTTACAGGCCTCAAGGCCTTCCCATGTTAATGGAACCTTTATAGCTACATTCCTTGCGATTCTATTTAGTAACAAACCCTCCTCAATCATTCCAGATGATTCTATCGCGGTTACCTCTGCACTTACAGGACCAGAAACAATTGAACATATTTCTTCGATAACCTCTTTAAAGTCTCTTCCTGATTTTGCTATTATTGAGGGATTTGTTGTTACTCCATCAACCATTCCCGATTTGTTAAATTCTTTAATTGCATCAATATCAACACTATCAATAAAAAATTTCATGTAATAATTCCTTTAATTTCTTTTTATTAACTTCTTTTAATACAATATTATCATCTTTGATATAATGCTAATGATTTAAGATGCAAAAAATTTCTGTCCTTTTACCAACTAATAACGATGATACCTATTATTATTTCGTATCTAAAGACATTCAGGTGAGTCTAGGCACTTTCGTAAAGGTGCCTTTTAGAAATAAAATTATGCTTGGGGTAGTCTGGTATGATGGCGATGATAAAGTTGATCCAAAAAAAATAAAAGAAGTGATAGAAATTTTACCTATTGAAGGTTTAAATAAGAATCTAGTAGATTTTTTAAATTTTTTTCACCGATATAATATTGTTGCAATAGGAAAGATATTGAGATTAGTGTTGCCCCAAGATTATCTTTTGCAGTTACCAAAAAGAAGCGTAAAAAGATTTCAAACGGTTAATAATATTAAATCCAAAGATACTCATTTAGATTTAACTTCGGACCAAAAGAAGAGTGCGTCAAGTATTATTAAGTCGATAAAAGAAGGTAAATTTTCTAGATTTCTCATAGATGGTGTCACAGGCTCTGGCAAAACAGAGATTTATTTTGAAGCCATTAATGAAGTTTTAAAACAAGGAAAACAATCTTTAGTATTACTCCCAGAAATTGCTTTAACTAATGTTTTAGTTAGTAGAATTGAAGATCGCTTTGGTAGTAAACCAGCAATATGGCATTCTTCGATGAAGGCTTCGGAAAGGTCAAATGTTTGGAAAGAGATTGTAAACGGTAATGCCAAACTAGTAGTTGGTGCTCGTTCCGCTCTTTTTCTTCCTTTTAAAGATTTAGGACTCATCATTGTTGATGAAGAGCATGATGCTTCTTATAAACAAACCGAGAAAGTTATTTATAATGCCAGAGATATGGCTATATCCAGAGCATCATTTGAAAAGATCACAGTTATTTTGGCTTCTGCAACACCTTCTTTAGAAACTTTGTTAAATGCCAAAGAAGGAAAGTATAGACGATTAAGGATTAAGGAACGAGTAGGCCCGGCTATTCTTCCGGAAGTTAGCACTATTGACATGAGACAAGAGAATATTGACAAGGGGCGGTGGATTTCACCTACCCTTCAAAAAAAAATTATTCAAACATTGGAAAAAGAAGAGCAAGTCCTATTGTTTCTGAATAGAAGAGGATACGCGCCTTTAACTTTGTGTAGGAAGTGTGGTCACAGGATTGATTGTAGAAAATGTGATTCTTTTTTGGTGCATCATAAAGAAAAGAACACCTTGTTGTGTCATCAATGTGGATTTTCTGATTTTTATAAAGATTTTTGTAACTCTTGTAAGGCGAAAAATTCTTTTATACCTTACGGTCCTGGAATAGAGAGAATAAATGAGGAGGTAAAAGATATTTTTCCCGAAGCTAATGTCGCCCTGCTTTCATCAGATAATGTTAAAGAGTCAAATGTTATTCTTGAACAGGTAGATAAAGGAAGTATCGATATTATAATTGGGACCCAAATTATATCGAAAGGCCATCATTTTCCCAATCTTACCCTTGTTGGCATTTTAGATGCTGATTTAGGTTTCTTAAGTAGCGATCTCCGAGCTTCTGAGAGAACATTTCAACTTTTGCATCAAGTATCAGGAAGGTCAGGAAGAGAAGAAAAATTAGGGAGCGCCATGATACAGACCTACTTTCATGATCATCCTGTTATCAAATCACTATGCAAAAATGATAGGAAAGGTTTTACAGAAGTAGAACTTAAAATAAGAAAAAGGTCATTGCTACCTCCTTACGGAAGATTGGCAAGCATAATAGTATCAAGCAAAGATGAGGGAAAGGTACAAGAATTTTGTGATAAGCTAAAATCGTTTATACCTTCTTCAAAAAATATAAGAGTTCTTGGTCCGGCTCCATCTCCAATTATAAGGATACGTAATAGAGTCAGATATCGTTTTTTAATTAAGGCTGCTAAGAATTCTAACATACAAAGATTTATCAAAGAGTGGATAGGAAAGATTAAAATTCCTAATTCTATGCGCGTAATCATTGATGTTGACCCCTATGACTTTTTATAAAGAATCTGCTATCAGATATTGCATGGAATAGTAGCTTATGTTACCACGAACATATAAAAGTTTCAGAATTCCAATGGGAGATATGTAATAAAATTATCTATATTATTCAATTACTTAATTAAATTGGGTTATCATTAATGAATCATTCAGAAGTAGATCATACAGTCGGTTTGTCAGGAAGATATGCTTTTGCGCTTTTTGAGTTAGTTCAAGAGGAAGGAAATGAAGAAAATCTTGTTAAGATAAATGAGCAACTTTCAATGATTGGTGACGCAATAAGATCAAGTGAGGAAATGCAGAGACTGATAGAAAGTCCAATTTTTAGTTCTTCAGAGAAATTTTCAGCTATGCAATCGGTTTTAAAAATATTTGAAATTTCAGAGATTGTTGAAAACTTTATCGGTGTACTTTGTACAAATAAAAGGCTTTTTGTTCTTCCAGATGTAATAGATGCGTATAAAACCTATCTGAATCAACTCAAAGGACAAGTTAACGCGAAAGTAATATCTAGCTCCAAACTTACTGCAGAACAAGAAAGAGAAATAAAATCTATTTTGCAGAGTCGTTACTCAAAAGACGTTGAGATGGACATAGAAATAGATAAAGATATTTTAGGTGGTCTTATTATTAAAATTGGGAGCAAAATGATCGACGCTTCTTTGCTTAGCCGCCTTAAATCCATGCAATCAATGATGAATGAGGTTTAGTTATGGAAATACAACCTGCAGAAATATCGGCAATATTAAAAAAGAAAATAAAGGATTTTGGGAAGGAGGCTGAAGTTTCCGAAATTGGTCAAGTGCTTTCCGTAGGAGATGGCATAGCTAGAGTTTATGGACTTGATAATGTTGAAGCAGGTGAAATGGTCGAATTTTCTGGTGACTTAAAAGGTATGGCCCTAAATCTCGAGGAAGATAATGTTGGGGTCGTGATTTTTGGAGATGACACAGGCATAAAAGAAGGCGACACTGTGAAGCGTACTGGCGAGATTGTTCAAGTGCCAGTAGGAAAAGAATTACTAGGCAGAGTTGTTGATTCATTGGGAAATCCTATCGATGGAAAAGGTCCCATTAACACCGCCGATAGCCGGAGAGTTGATGTTAAAGCGCCAGGTATAATTCCGCGTCAATCGGTGTATGAGCCAATGCAGACAGGCTTAAAGGCTATAGATTCATTGATACCGATTGGAAGAGGTCAAAGAGAATTAATTATTGGAGACCGTCAAACAGGTAAAACAGCTATTGCTATCGACACTATATTGAATCAAAAACAGGTTAATGAGTCGGAAAATGAAAATGAAAAGCTATATTGTATTTATGTAGCCATTGGTCAGAAAAGATCCTCAGTAGCACAGATTGTAAAAACTTTAGAGGAAAATGGAGCGATGGAATATTCGATAGTTGTATCTGCCACTGCTTCAGAGCCAGCGCCCTTACAGTATCTTGCTCCTTTTACAGGCTGCACCATGGGAGAATATTTTAGAGATAATGCTATGCATGCTCTGGTTGTCTATGATGATCTATCAAAACAGGCTGTGGCATATAGACAAATGTCGCTTCTATTAAGGCGCCCACCTGGGAGAGAAGCATATCCAGGAGATGTTTTTTATCTTCACTCTCGGTTACTTGAAAGAGCTGCAAAATTAAATGATGACAATGGTGGTGGATCTTTAACCGCTTTACCAATCATCGAAACGCAAGCTAATGATCTTTCTGCTTATATTCCCACTAATGTTATCTCAATTACTGATGGGCAGATTTTCCTAGAGACTGATCTTTTTTACCAAGGCATAAGACCAGCAGTTAATATTGGATTGTCTGTTTCTCGCGTTGGCTCCTCAGCACAAATGAAGGCTATGAAACAGGTTGCGGGTTCTATAAAAGGCGAATTAGCACAGTATAGAGAATTAGCAGCATTTGCACAATTTGGTTCTGATCTCGATGTATCAACACAAAAATTATTAGCTCGTGGTGAACGCTTTACTGAATTGCTAAAGCAAAAACAATTTTCCCCGATTCCTACAGAGGAGCAGGTAGTTCTAATATATGCAGGTGTAAACGGTTTTATGGATGAAATTGATGTGAATCAGATTGGAGCCTTTGAAGATGGATTATTGGATTTAATTAGAAAAGATTACTCTCATGTTCTTGATGATATTCGCACATCAAAATCATTAAACGTGGATAACGAAGAAGTAATTAAGGCTGCTATTCAGTCTCATTCTTCAAATTTTAAAAAATAAAGAGAATATTTTGTCAGGATTAAAAGAACTTAGAAATAGAATTACGAGTGTTTCTTCAACCCAGAAGATTACTCGAGCAATGCAGATGATTGCTGCGACAAAATTAAGAAAAGCAAAAGAAGGCGCTGAGTCTGCACGACCATTTTCTGATAAATTAGCTGACATTCTCAGAAATTTATCTAAGTCATTTTTTGGGCAAGATAATGCACCACCCTTATTGGTGGGTACAGGGAAGGATGATACTCATCTTTTTATAATTGCTTCGTCAGAAAGAGGTTTATGTGGTGGCTTTAATTCTTCTATTGTAAAGTTAGCAAAAAATGATGCTCTGGAATTAATAGGGAAGGGTAAAGAAGTAAAGTTTATTACAGTTGGAAAAAAAGGAAAGGAAATCTTAAATAGGGAGTTTGGAGATAAAATTATAATGTCTTACATTTTTTCCGATATTAAAACAGTTGGATTCAACCAAGCCGATGAAGTAGCACTAAAGGTCCTTGAACTTTTTAAGAATAAAGAATTTGATAAGTGCCGAATTTATTATGCAAAATTTGCATCAGTTTTAAGCCAAGTTCCGACTGCATTAGGTCTAATTCCTTTAGATGTTGATAGTTCTGAAAATATTGGAGATAACAACGATTGTTACGAATATGAACCTGATGAAGAAGAGATTTTAAACGATTTATTACCCAGAAATCTATCAGTGCAAATATTTAGAGCTTTATTAGAGAATGTTGCAAGTGAACAGGGGGCAAGATTAACAGCCATGAATAATGCAACAAGAAATGCTGACGAAATGATTGATCAATTAACTATTACTTACAATCGATCCAGACAGGCAACTATAACATCTGAACTTATTGAAATAATTTCGGGAGCTGAGGCCCTATAAACTAAAAGAGGAATATTATGAGTGAAATCAATCAAGGAAAAGTAGTTCAAATTATGGGAGCTGTCGTCGATGTCAAATTTGAAAACCATTTGCCGGCAATACTTGAAGCCCTCGAGATAGAGCAAAATGGAAGTAAGCTAGTTTTGGAGGTAGCACAACATCTAGGGGAAAACACCGTTAGGACTATAGCTATGGATAAAACGGAAGGACTGAAAAGGGGACAGGATGTAATAAGCACAGGAGAACCTATTTCGGTGCCAGTTGGTGAGGGTACTCTTGGACGTATCATTAATGTTGTTGGAGAGCCGGTTGATGAACTTGGAGATATCAAGGCAAAAGAGAAAAAATCTATTCATCAGTCTGCCCCAGAATTTATTGAACAATCTACAGAAAGAGAAGTGCTTGTTACGGGAATTAAGGTCGTCGACCTCTTATGTCCCTATGCTAAAGGCGGCAAGATAGGACTTTTTGGTGGAGCGGGTGTAGGAAAAACAATTTTAATTATGGAGCTTATAAATAATGTCGCAAAATCTCATGGCGGATATTCAGTTTTTGCAGGAGTTGGTGAAAGAACCCGCGAAGGAAATGACTTATATTGGGAAATGATAGAATCCGGTGTTAACAAAGAGGGCGGAGGAAAAGGTTCGAAATGTTCATTGGTATACGGACAGATGAATGAACCTCCAGGAGCAAGAGCCAGAGTTGGTTTATCAGGACTTACGGTTGCCGAACATTTTCGTGATCAAGGTCAAGACGTTTTATTCTTCGTTGACAATATTTTCCGTTTCACTCAAGCTGGTTCCGAGGTTTCTGCCCTTTTAGGTCGGATTCCATCAGCAGTTGGATACCAACCTACTCTTGCAATAGATATGGGTAATCTTCAAGAAAGAATCACATCCACGAATAAAGGTTCCATTACATCCGTTCAGGCAATTTATGTTCCTGCTGATGATCTGACTGATCCCGCTCCCGCAACATCCTTCTCCCATTTGGATGCCACCACAACCTTATCAAGGGCAATTTCGGAAAAAGGTATTTATCCTGCTGTTGATCCGCTTGATTCAACAAGTACGATTATGGAAGCAGATATTGTCGGTGAAGAACATTATAATGTTGCGAGGGCTGTTCAAGCAATCCTACAAAAATATAAATCTCTTCAAGATATTATTGCCATTCTAGGAATGGATGAGTTAAGCGAAGATGACAAGTTAATAGTTACAAGAGCAAGAAAAATTGAAAGATTTTTTTCTCAACCTTTCCATGTGGCTGAAGTATTTACTGGAGCACCAGGTTTGTTAGTTGATCTTGAAGACACTATTAAGGGCTTCAAAGGTCTGTGTGAAGGTGAATATGATGATCTACCAGAATCGGCATTTTTTATGATTGGGAATATCGATGACGCTATCGCTAAAGCTAAAAAAATTTCTGAGGACGAATAATCATTATGGCCACAAAGATCAATTTTGATTTTGTTTCTCCAGAATCGTTAATCTTTTCTGGTGAGGTGGATATGATCATCTTACCGGGTAAAGAAGGCGATGCCGGAATACTTCCTAATCATGCCCCCTTTATGACCTCATTAAGGGTTGGGGTAGTAGAAGTTACTATAAATAGTAACGTTAAGAAATATCTCGTGGATGGTGGTTTTGCCGATGTTTCCTCAGAAGGTATCACTCTTTTAGCCGAAAGATCCTTTAATTTAACGGAATCTTCTTCTGATGAACATAGTCAACTATTGGATGAAGTGGACAAGGATCTAGATAAAGCAGAATCTGATAAGGAAAAAGAAGATTTAAATACAAAAAAAGAAATACTTTTAGTGAATAAGGATTAAGTATTTAATTTTTCCTTCACTGGTGAAAGTTTCTTAACAATTTCTTGATAAACGTCCTTTTTAAAATCAACTACCAATTCAGGCATCGATTCAAGATCGCGCCACGCCCACTCTTCAAATTCCGGTTTATGAGTATTAAGATTAAATTCTCCATCATCACCAGTAAAAAACATTAAGAACCATTTTTGTCTCTGTCCTTCGTATTTTCCACCCAGAGCTTTCCCTATTAATCCTTTAGGTAAATAATATTCTAGCCATTCTTTTATCTCCAAAATTATAATAGCTGAATCGCTTCCAGTTTCTTCCTTTAATTCCCGAAAGGCCGCTTCTTCAGGGGTCTCTCCTTCATCAATACCCCCTTGAGGCATTTGCCAGAGATTTTTCTCTCCGATTCTTACGCCTATGCCTAACTTTCTTTTACCTGTCCATATTTTACCATCTTTTCTGGCTAAAATAATTCCGACACAATCCCTAAGTTTTATAATTTTCTTTTCCAACTTTTGTAACCTTCACAAATTTTTATGATTTATCTTTAGATATTGAAAGTTGATTAAGTAAGTTTATAGCTAGATTAAGCTGTGTATCTTCTATTTTATTTCCAGGTATGTAAGATGAAGATCCAGACATTTTTTCTTCTTTTTTAGAATTTTTAATATATTTTTTTAGGTGTGTCTCTCCAACAACATAATTCTCTGGGTTAATATCTTTATTTATTTTTTGTTCAACGACTATATCTGGAATAATCCCTTTCGCCTGAATGGATTTTCCTGATGGGGTGAAATATTCAGCTGTGGTTAACTTTACAGCACCTAGATTTTCTGAGCTCTGGAAGAAAAAACTATTTTTTCCGATTGGATAAAGTGTTTGAACCGAACCCTTTCCAAAAGTTTTAGTGCCTATTAAAATGGCTCTATGATTATCTTGAAGTGCGCCAGCGACAATCTCTGAAGCAGAAGCAGATCCGCCGTTTACAAGGATAATTAGAGGCATTCCATGGATAATATCTCCAGGTTTGGCATTAAAAGATCGTGTCGTGTTCTGAAATCTTGGTCTCTTTGTCGATACGATCTCACCTTTCTCAAGAAACATATTAGTCACCTCTATTGCCTGTCTTAATAGACCTCCTGGGTTTCGTCTGAGATCAAGAATGTAGCCTTTAACTATAGAATAATCATTATTTTGTGGCATACTTAGTTCCTGAAAAAGTTTTTCCGAGGTTTTTTCATTAAAGGCAGAAATCCTTATATATCCAATTGTTTGTTTGTTTCCAATAGTCTTAACGGATACACCTGGTATTTTAATAATTGCTCTTACAATTTTAAGATCAAATGCTTCATCAACATTTTCCCTTACTAAGGTTATTCTGATTTCACTGTTTGGTTTTCCTCTCATAAGTTTTACGGATTCATTGAGGCTTTTTCCTAGAATAGGCTCATTATCTATATGTGTAATATAATCACCTTCGAGTACTCCAGCAATTTGAGCAGGAGTATCATCAATTGGAGCAATAACCTTAATAACACCATTTTCCATAGTGACTTCAATACCAAGGCCTCCAAATTCACCTTTGGTATCATTCTGCAGGTCGTTAAAATCGCGAGGAGATAAATATATTGAATGAGGGTCTAAGGATTGCAACATACCATTAATTGCAGATTCGACTAGATCATTTTCATCAGTAGAATCTATATACTCTTCATCCACCAAATCAAATACCTTTTCTATTAGTATTTTATTTTCTTCAGAAATAGATTCTTTCGCCAACAAATTTTCGCTTGCCAGCACTATTGCGCCAATAAGAAAGGCAAAAATGGTTTTTTTAATCAGTCTATGTGTGTGAATGACCATTTTCATTTATGATAAGGATGATTATTAATAATAGTAAGAGCTCTGTAAATTTGTTCCATAAGCATTATTCTAAACATTCTATGGGGCCAAGTTAACTCTCCAAAAGAAATTATTTTATCAAAGTCGTTATAATTCTTATTAGGTATTCCGTCGGATCCGCCTATATAAAAATTTATGTTTTGTCCATTTTTCATAATATCCTTAATCAACTGAGATATATTTTTAGAATCCACTCTCTTACCCTTCTTATCCAGTAAGATTTTGAAGGAATTTTTATCTTTATCCTTTGTTAGTCTGGAAAATTCCTCTTGTATACGCGCTTTTAAATCTTTTTTCTTTGAGGATCGATTTTCGTTAATTATTACATCCTTTATACCAATTAATTTTCCTTGATTGGTAATTCTATTTTTGTAATCTTCTTGGAGTTCGAAAATAGGACTGTTTTTTATAATTCCAATCGATTGGATAGTGATAATCATATAACTAAAAGCTTTTGTTATTCTGATTAACAGAAGAATCCCATAACTTTTCCAAGTTATAAAATTGTCTAACTTCTTTCCGGAAAATATGGACAATTATGTCTCCTCCGTCGATTAAGACCCAATCTCCCCTAGTCAAACCTTCAGGTTTAATTCCAATAACTCCTAATTTTTTGAATTCATCTATTAAATGTTCAGAAATGGAACTAACGTGACGGCTTGATGTTCCAGTTGCAATAACAAGAAAATCCGCTACATCTGTTTTTCCTTTAAGGTTGAGCTTTACAATATTTAATGCTTTATCATCTTCGAGCTTAAACAGAATTTTTTCGATTATATTAGTCAATTTTACTTTCCCTGATTGTCGTAGAAGAAATATCGCTCATTGGACCAGGAATAAAAGTTATACATGGCGGTTTTTCTTGTATTATGTCGAAATTCTCAAGATCATCTATATTCTTACAAAACTCCTTTATAATTCTTAATTTTCCGGAATCAGCCGTAAAGGAGGGTCTTGGGTAAATTGCTATTGGCAGGGTTTCTAGAAAATTCTTCCATTCTCTCCATTTCTCAATCTCAGCAGCACAGTCTGATCCCATTATCCAAATAAATTTTGTCTTTGGATGCAATTCCATTATTTTTCTTACGGTGTCAATTGAATATTCCGATTGAATTTTTTTCTCGAAATCGCTAACGAAGAAATCCAAAGATCTTGCCTGCTTTTGAGCACTTTTTAATCTTTCATCATATCCCATCAGATTATGAATTTCTTTCAATGGATTATTTGGAGAAACAAGCCATATGACTTTGTCTAATTTAAATTTGGTTAGTGCCCTATTTGACACTTGATAATGCCATTCATGCGCTGGATTAAAAGAGCCGCCAAAGAGGCCAACTCTGGATCCTTCAAATATGGGTAAAAGATTTTCTTCCACTTTTTTATCTTAAGGTCTAGTTTGCCCCGTTCCACGAACCACATATTTGAAGCTTGTAAGCTGCTCAACTCCAACAGGACCTCGTGCATGGAATCTTCCTGTAGCTATACCAATTTCTGCACCCATTCCAAATTCTCCACCATCTGCGAACTGAGTTGAGGTGTTGTGCATGACTATAGCGCTATCAATTTCTTTAAGAAAGACTTCAGCAGTTGATTTATTCTCTGTGATTATGGAATCAGTGTGGTTGGTAGAATATGAATTTATATGATCAATTGCCCCTCTAATACCATCAACAATTCTAATGCTTATTACAGAATCGAGATATTCTGTAGTCCAGTCCTTTTCTTCAGCCGGAATTAGACTGTTAATGATATTTCTTGTTCTATTACACCCTCTTAACTCGCAACCTGATTCTTCTAAAGCATTAGCTAAAATTGGTAACATAGTATTGGCTTTGGCTTCATCAATAAGTAAGGTTTCCGCAGCGCCGCATATTCCTGGTCTTCTCATTTTTGCATTAACTACAATTTTTTCAGCTTTTTCAACATCTGCATCCTTATCCACATAAAGATGACAAATTCCCTCAAGATGTCCGAAGACGGGAATCCTTGCTTCTTTTTGAACCCTAGCTACTAAGCTTTTTCCACCTCTCGGGACTATTACATCCAGACTTCCATCTAGTCCAGAAAGTAAATATCCTACCGCTTCTCGATCAGTAGTAGGAACTATTTGTATAGATGTTCCAGACAAACCTGCTGCCTCAAGTCCTTTCACTAGACATCTATGTATAGCTTTTGAGGAATTATAACTTTCTGATCCGCCTCTAAGTATTACGGCATTTCCCGCCTTAAGGCATAAGGCGCCAGCGTCAGCAGTAACATTAGGCCTGCTTTCATAAATTACACCTATGACTCCTAATGGGGTTCTAACCCTTGCAATGTCTAGACCATTAGGCCGTTTCCACCTTCCGATCTGTTCGCCAACAGGATCATTTAAATTTGAAATTTCTTTTAAACCTATAGCAATAGATTCTATTCTTTCTTCATTTAATGTAAGGCGATCCAGAAAGGCATTAGAAATATTATTTTCCTTAGCTTTCTCAATATCAATTTGATTTTCCTGAATAATTATTTTTTTATCTTCGATTATAGATCTTCCCATTAAAGCTAAGGCATTGTCTTTAATTTTACTATCGGCCATGGCTAGTTGCTGAGAAGCTTTTCTCGCTTCCTTACCTATTTCTAAAAGTATTTTTTTTATTTTTTCAGTCATTGCCTTTTATTTTATCTCCAGAATAAACTAGATTATTTCTGTGTACTACTTCAGGCCTTTCAAGATAACCCAATATGTTCTCAATTTCTTCTGATTTCTTACCAATAATCTTTTCAAGATCGGCTGAATTAAAACTTATCAAGCCTCTTGCAACTTCATTATTATTTTCCAACTCAATAATTATGGTGTCACCTTTTTCAAAAGTTCCTTCGAAATTAAAAATTCCCGCAGGCAGTAGGCTTTTTCCATTCATTAAAGCCTTATGTGCACCATTATCAATATATAATGTTCCCGATGGATTTATACTTCCAGAGATCCACTTCTTTAAAGAATTCTTATTCCCTGGTTGCGGTAGAAACCATGTTCCAAATTTTCCCTTTTCTAGTGAAATTAGAGGGTTAATTTTTTTTCCAGATGATATAATCATATAACAACCAGATTTGGTTGAGATCTTAGCAGCTTCAATCTTTGTTACCATCCCGCCTTGGCCCATATCACTTGCTCCTCCAGCCATAGAAATAATATTTTTGTCGATATTGTTAACTTCTCTTATTATTTCGGCTTTTTCCTTTGAGGGGTCTTTAGAATACAAACCTTCAACATTTGAAAGTAAAACCAAACTATCCGCTGAAATCATTCCCGAAATCCTTGCTGCCAATCTATCATTGTCTCCGTATTTTATCTCTGAAGTTGCAACCGTATCGTTTTCATTAACAATGGGGATGTACTCTTCCTTTAAAAGCTCATCAAATGTTGCTCGGGCATTAAGATATCTCTTTCTGTTCTCGGTATCGTTGGCAGTTATCAAGATTTGTGCTGTTTTTAAACCTTTCTTTTCAAGTACTTTTTTCCATCCATTTATTAACTCTATTTGTCCTATTGCTGAGGCAGCCTGACTTTCTGCCAAAGTCAACTTTTTGTCTTTCTGATGTTTTCTTCCTAAAGCTATGGCGCCTGATGAAACTATAACTATTTCCTTGCCGAGCTTGTTCAGTTCTAGAAGATCTTCTGAAATATTTTTCAAAAATTCTTCATTAATGTCTTTATTTCCTTTAACAACTAAAGAGGATCCAATTTTTACTACTATTCTTGCACAATCTTTTATATTTTTTATGGTGTCCATTTTTGGTCCTCGTCATTTTCTTCGACGTTCATAAGATTTGCAATAATATAATCAAGCGCCTCCTCTATCCCTTCTTTTGTTATTGAAGATATAGAAATAACTTTTTTCCCAGTATGCTTCTTTAACAATTCTGTTTTTTCCTTCAATTCCTCTTCACTTATTGTGTCTGTTTTTGATAATGCAATTATTTCTTCCTTATCCGCAAGTTCTATAGAATATGAAATAACCTCATTGCGGACTGTATCCCAATCTTTGATCGGATTTTGATTTGAGGAATCTATAAGGTGTAAGAGTGTGTTGCATCTTTCAATATGCCCGAGAAATCTATCTCCTAGACCTTTTCCACCATGAGCACCCTCAATAAGACCTGGTATGTCAGCTATCGTGATTTCATTAGATTTATGATTTGCAATGCCTAAAACAGGATGGATTGTAGTAAAAGGATAGTCAGCAATTTTAGGTTCAGCGCTGGTAATAGTTGATAAAAAAGTTGATTTTCCTGCATTGGGGAGACCCAATAGACCCAGATCAGCAATTAATTTTAGTCTAAACCATATCCATTGTTCTTTTCCTGCTTGCCCATCATTTGCATGTCTAGGCGATTGATTTTCTGCAGTTTTAAAATGATTATTACCAAATCCGCCATTACCTCCATTAAGAAGAACTATTTCCTGTCCTACCGTTGTTAAATCAGAAATAATATTCTCATTATCTTCTTCAAGAACCGTTGTTCCCGTCGGGACCTCTAAAACTAAATTTTCACCTGATTTCCCAGTTTTATTACTTCCTGCTCCTGGGGAACCACTTCTTGCATTGAAATGTTGCTTAAATCTGTAATCAATAAGCGTATTAAGGCCCTCAACGCATCTAATAATAACGTCTCCACCTTTTCCACCATCTCCTCCATTTGGCCCTCCAAATTCGACATATTTTTCTCTTCGAAAACTGATGCAACCATTTCCGCCATCTCCGGAGCGAGTATATATTTTAGCTTGATCAAGGAATTTCATAACCTGACTCTTTAATTTTAGTCTTTGTTAATAATAATATTAATAAAAGAAGGAAGTGATAATTAATTTGTAGTTCCTGTAGCCGGTTTTACAGAGACAATCGGTCTTCCATTTCTAGCTTTTCTAAAATCAACAGTACCTTCAATAAGAGCAAAAATAGTGTGATCTTTACCTAGGCCTACGTTCTCACCTGGCTTCCACTTTGTTCCTCTTTGTCTTACAATTATATTTCCAGGAATAACGCTTTCGCCTCCAAATTTTTTTAAGCCTAGTCTTCTCCCCTCCGAATCTCTCCCATTTCTTGATGATCCACCAGCCTTTTTGTGAGCCATTTCTTACTCCTTTTTACCCTTAGAGGTAGCTTTTACACTAGTTTTTTTCTTAGTAGTAGCAGTTTTCATTTTGTCTTCAACTTTTTTTTCTGCAGTCTTCTTTTTTACTGGAGATGCCTTCGCTTTGGTACTAGTCTTTGTTCCAGTTTTGCTAGTGCTTTTAGTAACTTTTTTTTCTGCAGTCTTTGTTTTTTTAGTATTAATTGCTGTGATTTTAATACTTGTTAGATTTTGTTTATGCCCAATTTTCCGTCTATAATTTTTGCGACGCTTCTTTTTAAAGACAATAATTTTCTTCGCTCTAATCTGATCAACTACTTCAGCATCTACGCTTGCACCATCTACTAAAGGATTCCCAACTACAGGTTTACCATTTTCAGAAATTAAAAGAACTTCAGTAATGTTAACCTTCTTTCCTTTTTCCAAAGGAAGTTTTTCTACAGCAATTACATCATCTTTCGCGACTTTGTACTGTTTTCCACCACTTTTAATTACAGCGTACATTTTAATCTCTTTAATTTTTTTGACGATTACAAAAAACTAGTGGGCGCGACTATAACCTTGCAACAATATGTGTCAAGCTTATTAATCCTGAAGAAAAAGCTCTCTATTATGTTAATTTTTTAACTCTTATTAAGAATAATAAGGGTAGGATCGATAGAATTGCCATCATTAAATAAATATCCTTAATATCTAAACCAAAACTATCCATCGTGCCTGCTATAGATTCACCTATAATTCTTGAAAAATGCCTTGCGCTCATAAATACAGCAAACATAGATGCAGAAGCAGATGGAAGAGAAAATTGCATGCATAAGGATAACGCCGCGGACATTCCAAAAGATCCAAAAAAAGAAAAAGCCAAAAGTAGTAATATTCCAACCATGTTTATAGAATTTAATTCTGCAAAAAATGACACAAACAGAGCTAAGACCGATATAACTATCTGAGAAGTTATAATAATGGGATAGGGGGTATGTTTATCTGATAGTATTCCTCCTAATAATGCAGCTACGACACCACCAAAAAGTCCGTAAGAACGTATTTTTGTTAAATCGGAATGCTCCCAGTCGGTAAAATTTATATAGAGATTTGATATGCTTGTATAATGAATCCCCGAAGCTAAATTTGCAGTTAGGCAAAAAATAAGAATAAATATAATTGGTTTTGAAAGAATAGCATCTTTCATTTTAATTATTATTTCAAAGATATTTACCTTAATCATATTATTTTGAGATGAAAGATTTCTAAAAGAAAGAACTTTATCTTCTGGATTTTCCAATTGTAGGATTGGAAATATGCTAAGAGTTAGGACAACCAAACCAACAAATATCATGGTCTGATTTAATCCGTATTGAGCCAAGCAGTATGCCGAGAAGATTGCTGATAAACTTATTCCTAGTGTTCGGGAAGCCCACATCATTCCGTTTACCAGTCCTCTTTCCTTTTCCTCCAAGGTATCTATAGCCAGACCATCAGTGGCTATATCTAATATAGAAGTAAAAAGAATGGCTATAAAAAAGGATAGGCCTATGTAAATTGGTAAGGTGTTCTCACTGATAGTTAGGGAGGAAACAAGAAATACGAAACTCAAGGCAAAAATAGAAAAGATTATCCATGGTCTCCTTTTTCCCATTGCGGATTTTGAAAATGTATCTACGAATGGCCCTATCAAGAATTTTAGTGACCAGGGTATCGATGCAATTGCGGTAATAATAGCAATATCTTTTATCGAGAGGCCTAGGGATACTAACCAGTCGATTAAGGCGAAGTAAATTAATCCTTGCGGTATTCCCTGAAGAAAGTATAGAACACATAACCCCGTTCGCCTCTGAAAACGATTTTTTGAAAAATAAAAATTATTCAATGGCTTAATCTTCTTGATTTTTAATTTTTTCGTTTATTTCTCTATCAACGCCAAGAGCAAAATCAGAGACGTAAGGATTTGTCATTCGTTCCTGTCCGAAAGTAGAAAGCTGACCGTGTCCGGGTATAAAAGTCATTTCATCTCCCAAAGGCCATAATTCATTTATAATCGATTGAACTAATTGCTCATGGTTACCTCTCGGTAAATCAGAACGCCCAATAGATCCAAGAAAAATAACATCGCCTACGGCCGCAAGATTAGCCTCTTTATGAAAAAATATAATATGACCAGGCGTGTGACCAGGGCAGTGACGAACTCCAAAGGTTTGATCCCCAACTGTAACTTCGTCTCCCCCAACAAGATATCGCGAAGTTTCGAATATTTCAGCGCCATTAAGGCCAAATCTTTTTCCTTGCTCCTCAAGACTTTCTATTAAAAAAATGTCTTCTTTGTGTGGTCCTTCTATAGGAACTTGTAATTCTCTTGATAATTTTGCTGCACTTCCTGCATGGTCAAGATGAGCATGTGTGATTAGGATCTTTTCAACCTCAACTTTGTGTTCTTCAATAGTTGCTAAAATTTTTTCTGGATCCCCACCTGGATCCACAACTGCGCCAATTGATGAATCGGTACACCAAATTATAGAGCAGTTTTGTTGGAAAGGAGTGACAGGAACCACTACTGCTTTTATTGGACGATTATCATTATTTTCAGACATAAAATTAAGCAAACACCTCTGCAAGAAAATCAGACATGGTTTTCCAAGATCTTCGGTCAGCACTTTCACTAAAAGCCATTCCATCGTTAGGAGAATTAGCTGTTGGGTTAGTAAACGCATGAGTTGTGTTGCCATATGCATGAATCTGCCAATCAGCTTTTGCTGCGGTTAACTCATTTGCCAAAGAATTGACTGATTCATGGGGTACCATGGGGTCGTCGTTACCATGTAACGCAAGAACTTTTGCGGTTATGGTTCCGTCAGTATTATTTGATGATCCTACCGGAGGAGTGAAAATTCCGTGGAATGAAACTACCCCACCTACATCTGAACCAGTTCTAGCTAGATCTAAGCAACACAGGCCACCGAAACAAAAGCCTATTGCTGCGGATCTTGAATTTTCAACCCCTGCTTTTTCTGTTGCAGTCTTAAGGGCAAGAAGCATTCTTCTTTGTAACATCTCTCTATCACCTAAAACAGCTTGCATGAGCGCTAGGTTTTCTTCCGGGGTACTTCCTGTTTTTGCTTCCCCATACATATCAACCGCAAAACCTGAATAACCAAGATCATTTAGTTTTTGTGCTTTTCCCAGTGTGAATTCATCCCGACCTGCATATGTTGGGACAACTAATACTACTGGGCTATTTTTATTCTCTGCAGGATAAAATATTCCTTCTAAGCGAGTTTCATTATCGAAGTAATCCACTTTTTCACTCATTCTTTATCTCCTAAATAGAATTTACTCTGGCATAGTTCCTGATGCAACTGACATAGCATTATCAACTCGCAACTGTGCTCCGTTCATAAATTTTGATTCATCGGATGCAAGATATAATGCTGCGTATGCAATGTCTATAGGTTCTCCTGTTTTACTGACTGGAGCGTCCTGATTCGGACTTGCGCCAAATTTTGCATTCATTTTATCCGGAACACTTGCGACCATAGGAGTAGCAATACCTGACGGGTGTATTGAATTGCATCGTACACCATTCTTTTTTAGTCCACAGTGCACAGCAACAGCTCTAGTGTAAGCCTCAATAGCGCCTTTGGCAGCACAATAGGCAGCAACGTAGGATTCACCTTGAACCGAAGCAATTGAACACATATTAACTATTGAACCTCCTCCCGTTTCGGCCATAACGGGAATGGAATATTTACATCCGAAGAAAGTACTATCCATATGAACAGCCATTGTTTTTCTATATTCTGCAGTTGTTTGATTTTCGGGATCACCCACCTCGACAATCCCAGCATTATTAACAAGAATATCAAGTCTGCCATGAAGATTAACAGTTTCGGTTATTATTTCTTTCCACCTTTCTTCATCAGTCACATCTTGTTGCATAAAAGTTGCTCCAATTTTATCAGCGATTTTTTGTCCTTCATCAGACGCTACATCGGTTAAAATAACTTTAGCGCCTTCTTTGGCAAAAAGAGTCGAATCGGCCGCCCCAAGACCCATTGCTCCACCAGTAATAATTGCTACCTTATTATCTAATCTACCCATTTTTTTCCTCCAAATATTTATTAACCATCATATGAAGATGCCTACACCTTACTTCTTGATAATTACCTAGGGACTGAGCTCCTTTAGGGCTCGTTTTAAAACCTCGCGTTTGTGACAAAAGATTATTAGTATCTTGATCATAGACGGCACCTAAAAATCCCGTTCCTGGGACTTCGGTATAGCTGTCATCCACCTCTAGATGATGAGGCTCTGGTGGCGGTGGATATTCTCCGTCAGGTGGCTTTGGCCTAAGAAATAAAAGATCAAATATTGCACCATCTGTACCATCTGGTCTAAATCGGTAAACCATAGGAAGCTGAAGACCGGGAAAGAAAAAAGCATTAGGAAAAAGAAAATATTCTATGGAATCTATGGTTTCAGTAACAGTGAGATGAGAAAAATCCTGATTATATTCCTTAGCCATTTCCTTTTGTACGATTTCCGCATAAACTTCTCTCGCCGTTCTTCCTTGAGAGACTTTAATTTTTCCGGTTTTATCGCCTAATCGTCTTCCCAGTAATAAATCAAGAATGCCTTGTTCATCAGGCCTATCTTCTTCTTTTATATGGGGACTAGTATAACCAATCGTGTGAACAAATCTTGAAACGTGATCACCAAAGATATCATAATCTGCGTTGGCATCCCCGGCAGTGTAAACACCTTGAGAGTGTGTTTCCAAGACATGATAAGCTTCTAAAAAAGCTTCAGCACAAGCCTTCCAATTGGCCGGAAGTTTTTTTACAACATGTGTTTCAATATACCTGTCCTCGAGTTTCCAATTTTTAAAATGATCAGGGAGAACCCCTAAATAATCTTTCAAAGGCTTTGCGTGTTTATCAAAATTTATAAACACAAATCCACCCCAAGTATCAATCTGAACTTCAGGGAGGTTATATTCTTCTTTGTTCACATGAGGGAAATCCCAGTCGCAAGGTAAAAATTCAAGTTTTCCTTCAATTGACCAAGTCCATCCGTGAAAAGGACATCTTAACTCTTTACAAACTCCGGAGCTGTTTGATGGTTTGAGCTGAGTTCCTCTATGAAGGCAAGAATTATAATATGCTTTAATCTTGTTATTCTTGAGCCTTACGATCAATGCTGATAAATGTCCAACATCGTAGACATAGTAATCCCCTTCTTCAGGGATGTGATCTTCGTGACATGCCCATTGCCAAACTTTAGACCACATATGATTATTTTCTTCTTCAGCAAATTCGTCCGATGTATAATGCTCAAAAGAAATATCTTCATCTCCAAGGAATTGATAAGATTCTTCCAAAATTGAATCTGGGGCACCAGTTGCGTCTCTCATGACCAACTGTTTCGTTGTTGGATGATCAGGGCATCTTGCCTCACCAGGTTTCAGATTCGTTGTATCGCTCATTAATTTATTTCCTTTTTTATTAAAACCGACAATCGCTATAAAATTAACTAAACCTCAAAATTTCAAAATAGTAAAATGAAAACGTTAATATGAGTTATCTGGATGTTTTACCTCATATATAAAATGATCTTTTTGTCGTTTCACATATCCTGCCGATGGAGTCGCAAAATGTGTTCCAAATACTAGGATATTCTCATCGGCGTACTCGCTTAATTTGCTTTTCCTTGTTTTTTTCGCTAATTCCTTATCCCAATCAGCAATTGATTCCCATTCCAGCTTTTCCATTTGACTTGGATGGTGAAGAAAATCTCCTGTAATTGCTGCTTTGTGCCCTTCTGAGTTAATTCTAATGCTAACATGTCCAGGGGTATGTCCAGTTGTAGGTTCAAGAGTTATTCCTTCGCATATTTCTTCATCCATTTCGACAAACTTCACAAGACCTGATTCAATGATAGGTATTATTGAATCATTTATAAATTCAGCAAATAAGGGATTTTTCAGTTGTTTTTCAGTGTGCTCCCATTCCTTTTTCCCAAACAGGTAGTCGGCTTTTTTGAATGTTGGTTCCCATTGATCATTTGTCAAAACTGTGTTCCAACCTACATGATCGGTGTGCATGTGAGTGCATAAAACCGTGTCAATTTTTTCAGTCGAATATCCAGCTCTCTCCAAGTTTTCCAAAAACTTTGTATGCAACATATTCCACTCCGGAATATGTCGTTGCTTGTCGTTGCCTATACAAGTATCCACCATAATGCATTTGTCAGGTGTTTCTAGTATTAGGGCATGGATACTAGCAATTGTATTGCCATCACTATCGGCGAAATGAGGTTGAAGCCAAGGCATTTTTATAATGTTTTCTGGAGTTGCATCAGGAAGAACAAATAAAGGTCCAGCTCCTTCACCCTCAATTATTCTGGTAATTTTGATCTTTCCTATTTGCCAAGTACTAATTTTATTTGCCATCAACTTTCTTCCTTTGAAAAGATTAAACTCTATTGTCCAGGGTATGGAATCTCATTGCTTTCATAAAAGTGAGCTTCAGTTTCAGTAGGATTTTCAGACATGGCATTGATAAAATTTAAGACATGTTCCGTTTTAAGATGATCCTCAAGGGATTTTAAGTCTTCCCATAACTCAGTTATACGAACAGCGTTCGGGTCAAACATCTCTACACTAAAAGCGTAATCAACACACCCCTCTTCTTTTCGTGTCTCTGTTTGAAGATTTTTTACTTCTCTTTTCAAAAGTTCAGTATTTTGGTCATTTGTAATCATTTTCGCATTAACTACTATCATATCTATCTCCCTTTATTGTTATTGAAGCATAATGCAAA
>CAJWUE010000009.1:0-37966 GCA_913047775.1 uncultured Rhodobiaceae bacterium | reverse complement strand
TATCTAGTAGGTCGCGTGTTTGCCGTATTGCCTCACCTTGAAATTCCATCTGCCTTATTGCTTCTTTGGGTGAAGTTAGCTCGTGATAATTGTCAGACTTTAGAAGGTTCTTAAAGATTGGACCAGGATTGAATTCTAATTTCATACCTAATGCTTCCAAAGGAAAAAGAATATCACTAAAGAGTATAGCCACATCAAAATCAAACTCGTTAATTGGACCTAAAGCAGTTTGTGCAGCAAGTTTAGGGGTTTTACAAAGTTCTCCAAAAGAATGTCTTTTCTTGAGGGTCTGGTAATGCGAATGATACCTTCCTGCCTGCCTCATAAACCAAATAGGAGGTGTCTTTTGAGGGATCCTATTAACAGCATTTGTAAATAATTGATTAGGCATATAAATTATTCCTTAATTATTAATCAGATTCTTAACAACCTCATCATATGAAAGAAAAATTGTAATTTTATCTTCTTTAATCTTCTTTTTGATAATTTCATAAGTATTCCCCGGTCCGCATGCGTGAAAACAATCTGAAATAGTTGGAAATCTTTCTAACGCATACTCAAATGCCGATCCGCTCATCCAATAGAAATGGGTTTTTTGAGAAAGGTCTTCCTTTATATCTAAACGTTTGAGTTGATAGGTGGCTATTTTTTCATCAAATTCATTCTTGGGAGAATCATTGTGGGTCAGCTTTACCCATTTTTTATTTTCTGAGAGATGGTCAATTCCTGGATTCATATTTTCTCCTAAACTATCTGCAGTACCATTAACCCAAAATCCTCTCTCAGATAATTTAAACCAAGTTTTTAGCCCACTAACCCATAATAAATTTGATTGACAAATTTTGGTCTGATCGGGAACTGCATTAGCTCTGCTTACCCATATATTCTTTTTCTTTAGAGAGGAAACCTCATCAATACTTTCTTTTATCACGTGACGACGAAAAAGATTATATTTCTCAAGATCATTCGGATAAAATGCATCTTTATTGATTTTATACCATTCTGGAAGATCTTCCCGTTCTATTCTCCTTTCATTTAGGACAACTCTTTCGTCGGTCAGGCCTTTAAGAGTAACAACATTTCCAAACTTCATATTTTCAACACTCACCCCAATTTTTTGATGGCATCCTCCTCCATACTGCGACAAGGTATCTCTTTCCATTGAGACTGATTGGAATACTTTGTTATCGTTTATCTTTTGGACCATATCTATAATTCCTTTCCTGTTAGAGCTGACCTCTAAGGCCAGTGCCCCCTGACCGGGGGCACAAGGGTTTAATGAAAGGGGCGTTATCATCCAGAGAAAATTATCCAATATTTCTTTAACCTTATTTGCAAGATTCAAATTCTTTCCTCTCAGAATTCTATCAATTGCTGCCTTCGCTACTACCAAACCGTCCTCTTTGCCCGTCAAAAGTTTTTTTAATCGTGTAGGAATATTGCCACGAATATCTTCGAAATCAATTTCCTGTATGGGATAAGGTAGAGCTTTCTTAAGAAAGGGCTCAAGATTATATGACCTTCTTGGTGATGAGGTTAAAACCTTTAATTTTCCTTCCTTAATTATTTTTTCCACATTTTCCTTCTTAAGAAAAAAAATATCCCTCATATCCGCACGTTCAATAGTTGCAGCAATCTGGGTTTCTGGACCAATTTCTATAGGTAAGTCTTTCCATGAATGGACTGCTATATCGGCTTCACCATTAATTAAGGAATTCCTAATATCTTGTGTAAATACTCCTATTTCAGGAAGATCTTTTAGGGGAGTCTTTTGATCAATATCTCCAAAGGTTTCTTTATGCTGATAGGTAATATCCTCACCCTCGACATTCTCTTTCAAAAGTTCTCCTACAGATTCAGCTTGGATAATCGCTAAATCGCTCTTTCTTGAAATTATTCTAACCATAAATACCGAATATTAATTATCATTTAAAATATCGACTTATTTTAGCTATCTTGCTAGTACTATGCGACATAATGTCTAAAGCGAATTTATTAATATAATTAATAACAGTTTAAGATTAAAGAATAAATATTGTTTTGCTAGGTTTAGTAACGGGAGAAGAATTTTGGATTACGAGAATTTTTTTAACGATGAGATTAAAACTCTTAAAGATGAGGGTCTATATAGAACTTTTCGCGCAATCGACAGAGTCCAAAACATGTTTCCAAAAGCACTTGAAACTGTGGAAGGGAATGACAGAGAAGTCGAGATCTGGTGCTCAAACGATTACTTAAATATGAGTCAAAACCCTGAAGTATTGGACGCTTGCATTAATGTTATTAATAAACTTGGAACCGGATCGGGCGGGACTCGTAATATATCAGGAACTTCCACCTATCATGTAAAATTAGAACAAACGCTTGCAGAGCTTCATAACAAAGAAGCTGCCTTAGTTTTCCCCTCTGCCTATACAGCCAATCAAGCTACTATAGCCACTTTATGTAGAAATATAGAAAGTATAGAAATATTTTCAGATAGACTGAATCATGCATCTTTAATCGAAGGCATTAGAAATAGTAAGGCCCAATACCATATTTTCGAGCACAATGATATGGAGCACTTGGAAAGTCTTCTACAAGCAGCTGATATAGAAGCACCAAAATTAATTATCTGTGAATCAATTTATTCAATGGAAGGGATACGCTCCCCACTTAAAGAAATAGTTAGATTGGCAAAAGAATATAAAGCTATGACTTACTTAGATGAGGTTCATTCAGTGGGTCTTTATGGAAACGAGGGCAGAGGAATAGCTGATGAACTTGGATTGAGTGATGATATTGATATCATTAATGGCACCCTTTCAAAATCCTTTGGACAGTTGGGAGGTTACGTAGCGGCAAAAGCTAACATAATTGACTATATTAGAAGCTTTGCCTCAGGTTTTATTTTTACCTCTTCTATTAATCCTTCGGTTGCGGCGGCATCAATTAAAAGTATAGAACTTACAAAAGTTGCAGAAACTCTCAGGGTAAGAATTAGAAGGAATTCTAAACTCATTAGAGAAGGTCTCAAATCAATCAATGTTCCATTTATAAATAATGATAGTCATATCATACCTATACTTGTTAAAGGTCCAGTGGAATGCAAAAAAATATCGAAACTTCTTCTTGATGAATTTGGTATCTATATTCAACCTGTTTTTTATCCTACAGTACCTAAGGGGGATGAACGCCTTAGAGTTACAATCACTCCGAAGCATTCAAAAAAAGATATAGATAATTTTGTCAATTCTATAGATAGAGCATGGAAAATACTGGATTTTGATCGTGTCGAAGATCAATATTTTCCTGTAAACACTTAAAAACTTGAAAAGCAACTAATAGATTCTCAACTGTGTTTAGATATCTTATATATTAATCCACAACTACCTCTTAAAATAAATTAAAATGAGGCTCGTATTCCCGCTAAGACAGTTTGTGGCTTGCCTGGTCGTTTTCCAGCAGGGTGCCATGAAACACTATATTCTTCGTCAAAAAGATTCTGAATATTTAGAGTAATCTGAATCCCTGAGTCTAAATCAGGAGAAAAATAACTACTTAAATCTACGACAGTTCGATCTTCAATTGAATATTCATCGTACCCTGAACCACCAGAAGTTCTCATCTTGTCCTTAAAATTGATAGTAGCATCAACACCCCATCTATCGGAATGCACACCGATAATAAGATTTAGAAGATTTTCTGGCATGTAAGCGAATTCGTCTCCATTTTCCACCTCGCCCCATAAACCATATCCGCTTTTGAAACTATCTTGGAATTCTGTTTCTTGAAAAGTATAAGCAAATGTTACTGGTGTTTCTATGCCATCTATTAAGGATGGTAACCATGCGAAAGATAGCTCTAGTCCAGAAACTTCCGCTTCGCCGGCAGAAAATGAATCACCAATATCACAATCTCCACCTGAAGAGGCAGTACATATACCGGTGAGATTTTCATAATCACTCATGAATGCAATTGCTGAAAAGCTAAATCCGTTTCCAATATAACGGATACCAAATTCAGAGTTAGTCGACTCCTCAAAATTATCAGATTTAACTGATGTTGGTGAAAAACCTCTATAGACACCAGCAAGCAATTGAAGGGCCTCATTTACTTGATATGTTACACCAACACTAGGCATGATTTCATCATATGAAACTGAGTTAATTTTGGGAGCACCAACCCTATTAGGGTCTTCTTTTCCATAATCAACTCTTTGGCTATCAATATCTTCCATTCTAGCTGCCAATAGAATAGAGAAATTTGAGAAAGCTATTAAATCAGAAATATATGCAGAAGTAGCTTCAGCCTGTTCAAGACGATTAGAATCTGATCCAGGTGTACCTGATTTATAAATCTTAGGAGTCCCGCCTTGAATATAATAGTAATCTGCAAATTCATAACGATCCATTTCATCTTCATGATCTCTGAAACCAATTTCAATTTCATGAGAAACTGAGCCAGTTTCAAAAAGAGTCTTAAATATAAATTGGTAACCTTTAGAGAAATATTCTCGGTTATTGGCTTTTACTTTTAGATCGCTAGTATTACAATTAGTAGAATCTGATGAAGCTAAACATGCCGCTGAACTGTTACCACCTTTTGCAACAAGCATTTGACCAATATAACTAGCAGGGCTTTTTAAAAGTGAACCAATTTTAACATTTCCAACTTCGTCAAGTTTATACCAATTTCTAGCTGTTTCGTTATAGTACAACGCTGTTGTAAGAGTAGTATCTGCATTGAATACAATTTGATGAGTAAACACGCCCTGAAGATGTTCATTGTCCATATTATCTAACTGACTTGCGGCATATCTTGAATAGGGATTCAAATTATAATCTTCTTCAGTCAAGCCTAGATATGTTTCGTTTGAATTTTCATCAGTCCATTCCGCTTTAACTTGAAAGACTTGCTCAACACCAAAAATTTTATCCTGGTATCTAAGCTTGCCAACATAAGATTCAATTTCATAACCTACATCTTTACCAGTGGAAATACTTTTAAATCCATCACCTTCCTCTTGAAGGACTTCAAGAAGAAAACCAATATTACCAGTAGTACCACCTACATAGGTATGAATAGTAGTTTGGTTGTCTGTTCCAAGCCTAGCTTTTAAATTACCAGAAAACTCCTCGGGTATCCTTGTCGAAATGAGATTAATAGATCCTCCCACAGTTCTAGGTCCGTATTTAATTGCAGCGGGCCCTTTCACCACTTCCACCGATTGTATTCTAGTAGATCGAGGGAAATAATAAGCTGAAGGAGACGCATAAGCTGCTGGAGCAATAAGTATACCATCCTCCATGACGGTGATCTTGCCGTTACGTTCAGTTTGAGCAGCCCTTAATCCTATATTAGGCCTTAAACCAATTCCATCTTCTTCCTGAATGTTTACTCCTGGTATTTGCTGAAGAATTCTTTGAATATCCATATAATTATGAATTAACAAATCTTCCTCACTGATAAAAGCTACTGAACCTGGAATCTTAAAAACATCTGCTTTGGAACTTACTACAAGTAGCTCATCTATCGGATCAATTGAATTTCGATCATCTTGAGCATGAATAGTAAAGTTAAATCCTAAGGTAGCAAAAAATAAAAAAGTAAAAGCTTTATTCATAAAAAATACTCGCAATTAATAATCATTCGCATATTTAAAGTAATTGAGAATTAGTTGCAACTATAAAATTTATTAATTTTTGTTAGTTTTCTGCGACTTTTATAAACATTTAATAAATTTGTTATTGAAAAAATTACTTAATTGCATTATTTGATAATAATTATTAATTACAAAAAGGATAGGCTCAAAATAATGAATGAATTTATAATTACTTTCCGAGAGTGCCTTGAAGCATCATTAATTGTAGGGATTATTTACACTGTCTTACAGAAAAATAATTTAACCCGAGAGAAGATGCTACTTTGGTATGCTGTTCTATCTTCCGTTGGGGCAAGTATGATAGTTGCTTACATATTAACATCTATTAATGAGAGTGTAGGAAATACATCTTACGAAAAACTTTTTGAAGCAATCTTTATGTACATAACTGCTGTTATTCTTTTTTATGTAATCTTCTGGCTTGCAAAACATGTTGGTAACAGAAATGAAATTGAAGAATCCGTTAAGTCCTCTCTTACAGGTTCTGGACTTGCTTTGTTTCTATTAGTTTTCTTTTCTATACTCAGAGAAGGTTTTGAGACTGCCCTATTCCTAATAGCGAGTTTTACAAGTACGGGTACTTTTTCATATATAGGATTTCTTCTTGGAATTGTTCTCGCGGTTTTTGTTGGTTACATCGTTGTCATTCAAGGCAAAAGGGTTAACCTACGATCCTTTTTTCAAGTTACTACCCTCTTATTGGTGTTCTTTGCAGCAGGTATGATTGCTTATGGGACGCATGAAGCAGAAGAATATTTGGTTAAAAGTAATAATATTAATGAGAATGAAATTGCACGTGTTTGGGATATTTTCCAACCGAAAGAGACTTTATCAGAAAATGATAACGAAATTTTTTACACGTTTAAAACTAAAAAAAATAATTACTATCACATACTACATGATAAAGGCTCTGTAGGTGTTTTTCTTAAAGGATTCTTTGGATACAACAGTAATCCGAATTGGGTGGAACTAATATTGTGGCTTCTATCTTTGCTATTCGGAATAAGAATGTGGTATTCCTTTTATCAAGTCAGGAGTTGAGCAGACCTGTAAATAATTGTTGTGACAACAATAGCAAAACCAATAACTAAAATAATTCCCAAAATAATGACAATCGTTTTTAAAACGATATAGTTGTTATCTTGCTGAGGTTTTTGTTTCATAATGAATAATTCCGAGAAAAAAATTATAACATATAAAGTCTCTAAAGAAGATGTAGGTATAAGATTAGATCAATTCTTAGTCAAAAAGATTGAAGACCTTAGTAGAACGAGATTAAAAAATCTCATTCTAAGTAATGCTTTATTCGTAGGAAAGAACAAAAAATTAATATCAATTGATGATCCTGCGTATAAGGTAAAGATAGGGGAAGCTTACTATTTGCATATCCCCGAGGCAATTGATCCTAAACCCTTGGGACAGAATATGCCTCTAAATATTGTCCATGAGGATGATGATATAATCGTTCTAAATAAACCAGTAGGTCTGGTGGTCCACCCTGCCCCGGGAAACTATGATAGAACACTTGTGAATGCATTGATTTCTCATTGCGGGGATAGCTTATCCGGAATAGGAGGAGAAAAAAGACCTGGTATAGTTCATAGACTAGACAAAGATACAAGTGGGTTAATGGTTATAGCAAAGAATGATAAATCTCATGAAAATCTTTCGAAACAATTTGCAAGTCATGGAAAAGATGGAAAACTACAACGTGCTTATAAGGCTTTGGTCTGGGGGGTTCCAAACAACAAATTAGGGGAAATTAAGAACTTTATAGGTAGATCTCACAGAAACAGAAAAAAGATGACAGTCTTTTTAAACAAAAAACCAAACAATAAAAATGCAGTAACGTATTGGAAAAAAATAAAGTCGAATAAGGAATTAGGTTTTTCACTTATTGAATGTAAGCTTGAAACTGGAAGAACCCATCAAATCCGTGTCCATCTAAATCATATCAATCTTCCAGTGATTGGTGATCCTCTTTATGGATCAGGATATAAATCCAAGATAAATAAACTGAACGAAGATGTTCAATCGCACTTTAAACCCCTCCAGAATAGACAAGCATTGCATGCATATTTACTTGGCTTTGAACACCCAAGGACAGGTAAAATATTGAAATACAAAGAAGAACCACCATATGACATGCAAAATCTAATAGATTTGTTATAATATCTCAGGTCTTTACTTTGGCACGAATCATCTCCATATAAAGGAAAAGTAATAATTATGGCTAAAGGAAAAAATAAAATTAATTTGCCTGTTCTATCAGGGGATATTGGATTAAGCAATTATATGACGGAAATTAAAAAGTTTCCAATGTTAAGTGCGGAAGAAGAATATACTCTTGCTAAGAGTTGGCAGGTCCATGGGGACACGCAAGCTGCCCATTCTCTGGTGACAAGCCACCTCCGGTTGGTTGCGAAGATTGCTATGGGATACAAAGGTTATGGCCTACCTATTACTGACATAATTTCTGAAGGTAACGTTGGGCTGATGCAAGCCGCACAAAAATTTGATCCAGAAAAAGGTTTTCGTTTAGCAACCTATGCAATGTGGTGGATTAAAGCAGCTATGCAAGAATATATATTGAGATCTTGGTCATTAGTTAAAATAGGAACAACTGCAATTCAAAAAAAATTATTTTTCAATTTAAGGCGCGCTAAAAATCAGATCCAAGCATATGAAGAAGGTGATTTAAATCCAGAAAATTTAGAAAAAATTTCCGAACAATTAAATGCTCCAAAAAAGGAAGTAATAAATATGAACAGAAGATTAGCAGGCTTTGACCCCTCTCTTAATGCGCAGGTTTCATCCGATGGTGAATCAAGTGCTGAATGGCAAGATTGGCTCGTCTCTCAAGATCCAACTCAAGAAGAAATATATGATGAAAAAGAAGAAGCTAGTTTAAGAAAAGAGTTAATTACTGAAGCTTTAGAGATTCTCAACGAACGCGAACTTGATATCATCCAAACAAGAAGGTTGGATGAGGACACTTTGACTCTTGAGGAGTTAAGTGAAAAATATGACATAAGTAGAGAAAGAGTCAGACAAATTGAAGTTCGTGCTTTGGAAAAAATTAAAGACGTAGTTCAAAAAGGGATGAAAGATAGAAATATTGTTGACATCTAGGCATTAATTTCTTGATATCAACCAATCTGTTCATAGTAAGATCTTCTCCAAGAAATAAATCCTATTGCTGAGATAATTTGATAAATAAATAATAATAGGGCAGTCATTATAAGACCCTTATCAAAATTAAGAAATATACCAACAGAATTTATAACGATCCAAAAAATCCAATTTGTAAGGATTTTTTTTGCAACCATATAGGTTGTTATGACAGAACCCCAGGTTGTAAAGGAGTCCAAAAAAGGGTTTTCAGCATTCGTCTCGGAAAGAAAAATTCCCGAAATAAAACTTAAAACAATTATTAGACTAATGATTATCGAATGTTTCTTAAATGACCATATATCTATCGAATTTTCGCTTTTTTCTTTCTTTTTCCATTGAGACAAGCCGTATATGGCCATTACGAAATAATAAACATTCAATAAAGATTCCATATAAAGTGACACATCCCAATACAGGTAGGTATATATGGAAGTACTTACAAGCGCAGCATACCAACATATTATATTTTGACGAGATGCCAATATCAGATAGCTTAAGGCCAATAAAACAGCTATTAACTCTAGATTGAAAATACTAATGAAATCATACTGCATCAAAAATATTTCCTAACATTGAGACCAAAAACCTTAGGATGACCATATTGATAGTATGGCTCCACCGCATAAAATTTTCTTGGATCGTTACCAAAGCTTCCAAAACCTCTTACCTGATAATCCTGATCGGTAATATTTTTACTATACAATATAATCTCCCAGAGATTATTTTGGTAACCTGCAGATAAATTTATCAATGTATAGCTTTCAGAACTAATATTATGCCTGTCAGAAAAGTAGAACGAGTCTTTTGCTTCAAGGCTAGTCTTAAAAAAGAAATTACGATCAAATTGGTAGTGAAGAGAAATTGAATATTGGTAACTTGGGGCATGAGATTGATCTCTACCTTCAAGATTATAAGGAATTGCCAAGTTTGTATCAGCATCCTTATGCGAGAAACTTAAATAATTGTCAAACTCTGTGTCAAGCAAACCGATGCTTGTTGAAAAACTAAGTTCTTTGTTAACAAACCAATCTGCTTGGATCTCAATTCCATAATTTTTACCTGAAACGGCATTGCCAATATAATCAGTGAAACTACAAGGACACACTCCACCTAAAACCCCATCGCTAATAGAGTTAACTATTGATTGTTTGGTTTGAATATCATCCCTTTTTTGAAAAAAAATTGAGCCATGAATTATAAATTTTTGATTAGCAGTTATTTTTTTGATTCCTAGCTCATAATTCAGCATAGTTTCAGTATCATACCTACGATTATCTTCTTTAATACTGCCATCTGTGTTAACTCCTCCGGTCTTGTATCCTCTCGATATTAAGGCATAGAAATTTGTTTCACCATTCAATGCATACGATAAAGATATCTTTCCTCCCCATAAATCTTCAGCAGTTTTAAAGTTATTATAAAATAAACAACTCTCTGGTTTGGGATAAATCATAATACAAACAAAATCATTGGGAGCAGGCGCATTATTGTCGATATAATGAGCTTCTCTTCTCTCAAATCTAAAACCGGAAGAAAAAATAAATTTCTTCAACAAAGGTAAGTCGACTTGCCCATAGATGGCAGTATTGGTTGTATCTAAATTGCTTTTGAAATCATCGGCTTGATATGTATAGATTCTTAGAAGATCTATTGTTTGTTTCCTATTATAAATTCCTAAAACCCACGGAAAATGACTTGTTTTTGAGAGATAACGCATGTCTAAAGTTACATTTTTATTACCCCGTCTATAATTATCAAAAGAAGAGTACCACCAATCAAATCCATACATCGACTTATCACAAACTGCACCATCACAAATACCAGGATAACTCCAATCTTCGTCAAAGCCATATTCTAAATCGGATTGTGCAAAACTTATAAGTCCCTCAAAAACTGAGGTATCATGGAATTCATAAAGAAAATTTAATGATAGAGCTTGAGTCTCTTGCCTGTCATGGCCGGGTTGATCGGACAAAGTTTTTCTGTTGTTATCGAGGCTAAAACTATCGTACCCGTTATCAGCATCACTATAAATAGCGGTTAAATCTAGAGATAACCTTTCTTTTTTCCATTTAAATTTAGCCTTAAAATTAGTCTCATCTATATTGTCAGTGTTATTTTTTCTTAAATAAGTATTATTTATGTATCCATCGGATTTATAATTTTTAAACCCTACACGATATCCTAAGTTTAGATTAGGAGTGTCGCTAACAATAATAGATATTTTCTTTCCCCCATACTCAGATAAACCCAATTCAACTTCCGTAGAAAAATCATTAGTAGGGATTTTGCTGGAGACATTAATGAGTCCAGCTAAAGCATTTGCCCCGTATAAAGTCCCTTGTGGTCCTCTTAAAATTTCTATCTGACCTACATCAAAAGTTGAAGCTGATAAACCTATTCCTGTCATATCAATACCATCAACCAGTATACCAACCGAGTAGTTAACAGGATCTCGGAATTCACTTCTCTCTCCAATACCGCGAATCTGAATGAATTTACCTCTTGAGGCGCCTTTGGAATAATTAACGTTAGGAGCCAAATATAAGATGTCTTCCAAATGATTGGCATGGGAATAGTTTATTTCTTCATTCCTAATGATAGTTATACTGTTAGGCAATTTAAGGAGGCTGCTTTCTATCAACTTCGCTTTAACAACAATTTCCTCAATTTCAAGTCCTGAAAGACCTGTACTGATAATTACGGAAAAGATAAAAATTGTCTTTTTAATAGATTGATACACATTGCACTCATTTTTAGGAGATCTGATTAATGAGGGGCTGTAGTAAAGAATATCCTATTCCTACGCCGGCATTAACCGGATCAGGTTCAAAGGGTCAGAATTATCCTCTCAGCCATACGGCACCCCTCGGACTTCTGTAGGTATAGATAAAAACTGCTTTTATATCAAGAAAATTAATCTTGAAACGGATCTTTTACTAAAATAGTATCTTCTCTTTCCGGGCTAGTAGATAAGAGAGAAACGGTTGTTCCTATTAATTCTTCTAACCTCTTTACATACTTAATTGCTTCAGCCGGTAAATCATTCCAAAAACGAGCACCTTGGGTTGAATCCTTCCAACCCTCTAATTCTTCAAATATCGGTTTAACTAGGAATTGTTCATCAGTTGAGGTAGGAAAATAATCTATTGTCTTCCCATATAATTCGTAACCTACACAAATTTTAATTTTTTCAAAACCATCTAAAACATCTAACTTTGTCAATGCAATACCATCTATTCCTGCAGTTTGGACAGCATGTTTAACTATTATTGAGTCAAACCACCCACAACGTCTCTTTCTTCCTGTCACTGTTCCAAATTCATGTCCCTTCTCTCCAAGATCATTTCCTATTTCATTATCTTGTTCAGATGGGAATGGACCTTCTCCTACGCGTGTTGTATATGCTTTCGTTATACCAAGCACATAATTTAACGCCTTTATTCCTTGGCCAGAACCCGCAGCGGCTGCAGCGGCAATTGTATTTGATGAAGTCACATAGGGGTAAGTCCCATGATCAATATCTAATAATACTCCTTGGGCGCCTTCATATAATATCTTCTTACCACTGATTCTCGCCTCACTCAAAATTTGTTGAATGCGAGCTTTAAAAGGCAAGATTACTTCAGAAATATTAATTAAATCATTATAAATTTCATCAGCATCAATTTCTTGTTCGTACATTCCTCTTAAAATAATATTGTGATGATCGACCAACTTTTCTAATTTTTTTCGTAAACCCGAAGGATTAGCTAAGTCAACAACTCTTATCGCTCTTCTTCCAATTTTATCTTCGTAAGCAGGTCCAATACCTCTTTTTGTGGTGCCTATCTTTGAATGATTATCACTTCTATTCTCTCTCAATACATCTAGATTACGATGTAACGGTAAAATTAGCACCGCATTTTCGGCGATTTTTAGATTATCTGAATTAATATTAACATCTAACTTCCGCAGTCTTTTTAACTCATCAGAAAACGCCCATGGGTCAATAACAACCCCATTTCCTATGATTGAAAGTTTTCCTTCTCGTACAACTCCAGATGGGAATAAAGAAAGTTTATATGTTTTTCCGTCTACAACTAAGGTGTGACCTGCGTTGTGACCTCCTTGAAACCTGACAATGACGTCAGCTCTACTTGACAACCAATCAACGATTTTTCCTTTTCCTTCATCGCCCCATTGAGAACCTATCACCACTACATTAGCCATATAATTTTCCTATCTACCTATATAATATTAAACTCTAGACTTATTACTGAAACAATAGAATCAAGTTTTTTGACATTTTTAATAACTTTTTCACTTATTGAACTATCAACTCCAATTAATGCCATTGCATCTTTCAAAGGTGCATTTCTACCTAAGTTAAAACTAGCAATATTAATATTATCTTCGCCAAGAATTGATCCTAAATGACCTATTAAACCAGGAACATCTTTATTAGTAACATATAGCATATTTTTAACCAATTCAGATTCTAAATTAATACCATTAATCTGAACTATCCTCGGATTATCATCTGAAAAAACCGTTCCACCTATAGAAAAATTATTTTTTCCTGACATTACAAAAATTCGAATATAACTTTCATAAGCGCTTGAAGCTTCTTTCTTTGTTTCGGTAATCGCAATTCCCTTTTCCCTAGCAATAGCGGGGGCACTTACCATATTGATATCGGGTAATGATGGGCTAAGAATACCTGAGACAGCAGCAGCAGTTATGGGTGCACAATTGTAACTAGAAATATCCCCAACATAATCAATGCCAATATGATCAAAAGCAGAAAGCATAAATTGCCCAGCAAATGATCCTAAATGTTCTGCAAGTTTTACAAAAGGCCTTAGCATCGGTGCTTCATCTGCGCTTATCGAAGGCATATTAATAGCATTAGAAACCGCACCCTCTAAAAGGTAATCTGACATCTGTTCAGCAATTTGAATAGCGACATTTTCCTGGGCTTCTAAAGTAGAAGCACCCAAATGGGGAGTACATATTACTTTTTTATTTCCGAAGAACACGCTCTCTGTTACTGGCTCTACTTCAAAAACGTCAATTGCCGCACCTTCTACTTTACCAGAATTCAGGGCTTCTATGAGATCTTGTTCATTAATTAGACCACCCCTTGCACAATTAATAATTCTTACTCCATCTCTACATTTTAAAAGAGCCTCCCTGTTTATAATATTCTTCGTCTGTTCAGTTAAAGGAACGTGCAAAGTTATAATATCTGATTGTGACAACAATTCCTCAAACTCTACTTTTCTTATTCCTAAATTGTATGCTCTTTCTACAGTAAGAAATGGATCGTAAGCCAACACACGCATTTTTAAACCCTTTGCTCGATCCGCAACAATTGATCCAATATTTCCGCAACCAATTACCCCTAAAGCCTTTCCAGTTATTTCTGAACCTATATATTTAGACTTTTCCCAGTTACCTTCATGAGTAGATTTGTTTGCTTCAGGTAAATTTCTGACCAAGGCAAGTATAAGCGCTATAGCATGTTCTGCAGTAGTGATAGCATTGCCAAAAGGGGTATTCATTACCACTATACCCTTCGCCGTAGCAAAGGGAATATCAATATTATCTACACCTATTCCTGCACGCCCTATAACCTTAAGATTCTCCGCTACTTTAAGAACTTTTTGCGAAATTTTTGTTGTGGACCTAACGGCAATTGCGTCATAATTGTTAATAATCTTTACTAATTCCTCTTTATCTAATCCGGTAATAACATCAACCTCTAAACCTTTATCGATAAAGATTTTCTCAGCTTTTTCGCTCAATTTATCTGCTATCAAAACCTTTGCCATAATTGTCTCCGTTTACTAATATTTGTTATTTTCTAAACAAGTCAAATAAGCCCAATCTAGCCATGGCATAAGAAGTTCAATATCTTCATATTCTATAGTTGCACCTGTCCATATTCTTAATCCTGGAGGGGCTTCTCGATGGCTTACAATATCGTACGCCACTTCTTCATTAGCTAGTAAAGAGCCTATATCTTTTGCCAGATTTCTTAGCGAATCTTCTTCCTTATTTTTTACTTCTAAAAATTTTAAGCACACAGATGTATTAGATCTAAAATCAGGATTCTCACACAAAAAATCAATCCAAGATGTTCTATTTACCCAATCATTAATGACTGCTGCATTATTGTTGACCTTTTTCATTAAACCTCTAAATCCACCTAAATCTTCTGCCCACTTAAGTGCATCTAAATAATCTTCTAGGCAAAGCATTGAAGGGGTATTTAAGGTTTCTCCTCTAAAAACACCTTCAATAATTTTTTGAGATTTGGTTAATCTAAAAATCTTAGGGACTGGCCATGACGGAACATGATTTTCTAAACGACCTAAAGCTCTTGGGCTTAAAATAAGCATTCCATGAGCTGCTTCTCCACCAAGAACTTTTTGCCAGCTAAAGGTAGTTGCATCAAGCTTATCCCAATCTAAGTCCTGAGCAAAAATCGCTGAAGTGGCATCGCAGATTGTTAATCCATTTCTTTTTTCTGGTATCCAGTCTCCATTGGGGACTCTCACACCAGAAGTTGTTCCATTCCAAGTAAATATAACATCATTCTCAAAATTCACTTTTTCTAGATTTGGTAACAGTCCGAAATCAGCATCATGAAAGACACTAGCTTTAATCTTTAACTGTTCTTGGATGTCCTTTTTCCATGCTTTCCCAAATACTTCCCAAGACAGAACTTCAACAGGTCTGGAACCAAGAAGATTCCACATGGCCATTTCTATCGCCCCTGTACCTGAGGCAGGAACAATTGCTACCTTATAATCTTGAGGTATTTCTAGAAGCGATATTGTTTTATTAATAGCTTGCTGAAGTTTTTCTTTGCCTTCTTTTGATCGATGGCTCCTTCCTAGAAGAGCTCCATTTAAATCTTTAAGTTGCCATCCAAGTCTCTTTGAACATGGTCCAGATGAGAAATTCAAGCGCAAAGGCTTATTTTTAGGTTTTTCTGTCATTTTCTATCCTTACAGATAGTTGCCCCTCGTTGGGGAGGGGTGTCCCATCGCTGAGATATAACTTATCTATTAAATAGTCAATGAAATATTAAAATGATTGGTTTTTAGGGTTAATTGTAATTAGAAAAATGTTCTTTTATTTTAAAACTTATTTCTTCTAAAATGTCTAAATTTAGATCACTATCCTCGCTCTCAATCATAACTCTAACAATTGGCTCTGTTCCGCTTTTCCTTATAATGATCCTGCCTTTTTTACCCAATTCATCCTTTTTTTCTTCTATCAATTTGTTAATTAGAGAATCATCCAATGAATCTGATGAGTTACACTGAATGTTATTATGAGCCTGATGATAAAGGGGAAATAAATTAGTTAATTCACTTATTGATTTCTTTTCTTCACATATAGAAGCTAGAACTTGCAACGACGCAATAATTGCATCCCCAGTTGTGCAGAAATTGTTGATAATTATATGTCCCGATGGCTCTCCCCCTAAAGTCACACCTTGTTTTCTCATTTCCTCCACAACATGTCTGTCGCCGACTTTAGATCTAATTAAATTTATACCAATTTCAGATAAATATTCTTCAAGGCCCTTATTAGACATAATTGTCCCTACAATAGTATTTAACTGTAGCATATTCTTATCTTTTAAATTCTTAGCTATCATAGCTAAAAGATGATCTCCATTAACTTCGTGACCATTTTCGTCTATAATCACCAATCTGTCTGCATCTCCATCAAATGATATTCCTAGATCTGCTTTCTCATTAACAACTTTTTCTCTTATTGTTTCTGTATTAGTTGTTCCACAATTCAGATTGATATTTCTACCATTGGGTTGGTCGCCTATCACTATGATATCGGCTCCAAGTTCCCAGAAAACTTTTGGAGCAACTTTATATGCAGCACCGTTAGCGCAATCTATAACAATTTTAAGATGGTCTAATCTCATCGTGTTAGGAAAAGTGGCTTTCGAAAACTCCAAATATCTTGAAATAGCATCATCTACTCGTTTAGCTATACCTATATTTCCAGCTTTCGGTAAATCTTTGATTTCTATGGAATTCATTAAATCTTCAATTTCTGATTGTTTATTATCAGATAACTTATATCCATCAGGGCCGAATAGCTTAAATCCATTATCTTCAAAAGTATTGTGAGAGGCGGTTATCATAACCCCAAGATCAGCTCTTAAGGCTTGTGTAAGAAAAGCGACTGCAGGAGTAGGTATAGGGCCACAAAGAAATACATCCATACCTGAAGATGTAAATCCTGATTCAAGGGCGGATTCAAGCATATAACCTGAGACTCTTGTATCCTTTCCAATCACAACTCTATGCTTATGATTTCCCCTAGTAAAAACTTTTCCGGCAGCTAGCCCTAATTTTAATGCAATTTCGGAATTTAATGTCTCGCTGTTTACAGTACCACGTATTCCATCTGTACCAAAAAATTTCTTAACCATAACTATTCCGAGAGGGTTTTAGGCGCCTTGTAAACCTGGTTTTGAACTTGGTTCCTTTCTTTTTCCTGCTTTAGGAACTGATCCAGTAACACTTGATTCACTATCTTCTGAAGGTTCTTCACGATTTGGTTTGACACCTTCAAGGAGGTTGTTAATTTCATCTCCGGTTAAGGTCTCATATTCGATTAAACCATTAGCTATTACGTCCAAATATTTTCTTTTTTCAGTGATAATTTTTTCTGCAATCTTATAGGATTTATCTATGATCGCTTTAACTTCATTATCTACTAATTTTTGAGTTTCTTCAGACATACTTTGTGTCCTAGCTACAGAATGACCGAGAAAAACTTCTTCTTCATTATCACCATATGCTAAAGGTCCGAGTTTTTCAGACATACCAAATTTCATTACCATTGCTCTAGCTATCTCAGTAGCTTGTTTAATATCAGAAGAAGCTCCAGAAGTGACTTTATCGTATCCAAAAACCAATTCTTCAGCAATCCTTCCACCCATAGCAACTGAAAGATTGCCATACATTTTTTCTCTCGTTATTGATATTTGGTCTCTCTCTGGCAATCTCAATACCATTCCTAATGCTCTTCCTCTTGGAATTATTGTTGCCTTATGAATTGGATCAGAAGAATCAATGCTCAGCGAGACTAATGCATGACCAGCTTCGTGATATGCTGTCAATCTCTTCTCTTCGTCGGTCATCACCATTGAGCGTCTTTCAGGCCCCATCATTACTTTATCTTTGGCATCATCAAATTCAGAATTTGTTACAAGTTTTTTATTCCTTCTTGCCGCTAAAAGAGCTGCTTCATTTACTATATTAGCTAAATCTGCACCAGAAAAACCAGGAGTTCCTCTAGCGACTGCGCGTAAGTCAACATCCGGAGCCATCGGGACCTTTCTAGTATGAACTTTTAATATTTTTTCTCGACCAATAATATCCGGATTTGGGACTACAACCTGCCTATCAAACCTGCCTGGTCTTAATAACGCTGGATCAAGAACATCAGGTCTATTTGTTGCGGCTATTAAAATTATTCCATCATTAGTTTCAAATCCGTCCATTTCAACTAATAATTGATTGAGAGTCTGTTCTCTTTCATCGTTACCCCCACCTAAACCAGCTCCCCTATGACGTCCTACAGCATCGATTTCGTCAATAAAGATTATGCAAGGGGAATTTTTCTTGGCTTGTTCAAACATATCTCTTACTCGGCTAGCCCCTACTCCGACAAACATTTCAACAAAATCTGAACCTGAAATAGTAAAGAAAGGAACACTAGCTTCTCCAGCTATAGCTCTTGCAAGTAAAGTTTTGCCTGTGCCTGGAGGTCCAACTAATAATGCACCCTTAGGAATCCTCCCTCCTAATCTTTGAAATTTAGAAGGCTCTTTTAAAAATTCTACTATTTCTTGCAGCTCATCTTTTGCCTCATCCACACCCGCAACATCCTCAAAAGTAACAACACCTTGTTTTTCAGTTAATAATTTAGCTTTAGATTTTCCAAACCCCATGGCTCTTCCGCCACCTTGCATTTGTCTCATAAAAAAGATCCATACTGCTATTAGTAATAGCATAGGGAACCACGAAATTAGCACTCCAATTAATGTTGGGCCTCCATCTTTCTGCGGTTTTGCAGTTATAGAGACTCCACCATTGTAAAGACGCTGCACGAGAGTTGGATCAGATGGCGCAAATGTTTCAAATTCTCTTCCATCAGTATAATGGCCAGTTATATTATCTCCAGCAATCTCAACATCAGATATATTGCCAGCATCTACCTCAGCCAGTAATTGAGAAAAACTGAGCTCACTTTGATCTGAGGAAATAATTGGTCCTTGTACAAAATTGTACAAACCTAATAGGGCAAAAGCCAAAATCGCCCAGACAATAAAACTTCTTAAATTTCCGTTATTCAATTTACTAACCTTCCTATCAATCTTACCTTTTTATGCCTTAATATATAAATAATATCTTTTTTTCAAATTACTAGTGTAACAGATCAATATTTCTAATATACAACACCGTTTGTCCTTTTATCAAATATCCTAGAAATGGGGCAGAAATTAGACCTTTTTTATTCCAAAAACTCGGAGCACTATAAAATGCAGAAATCGGTACATTATCATAACCATTCTTTCCAACTATTTTCTTGGTTTTTAAGAATTTAATTCCGTCTTTACCTAATTCTCTTACCATACCCTCACACGGTTTGTTAATTTTTACTAAAAATCTACTATCCCATTTCTTATACTTATTTAAAGACGGTTTGATAGGAACAGAAGCATCCAATAATTTTGGTTCTTTATAAAGAAGGAGTTCTTTTTTTCTTTTTCTAAAAATAGTTCCTCCTAATGTTTTTGCTGAATCTTGACTATTGGATTGAATCCAACCAATTAGGTTTTCTATCTTCTGTCTCCTTGGAGAATAACTTGAACTTGAAAAGACTTTAATGGATTTTTCAATAACACGAATCTGTATTTCTTTAGGGGCAGTAAAAAAAAGTTCTTCAGATAAAAATATAGCAATATTGTTGTATATCTTTAAGTACTTGCGCATATATTCTTCAGTAACATCTTCGATAGCATCGTCCACAATTTTCATCTTCTTTAATGAAATTAAAATTTGTTCCTGATTGAAACCTTCTTGATATAGAATAGGTAGAACTTTTCTTAATCGAGATCTCGTAAATCTATCATCATAATTACTTGGATCATCAGACCAGTTTAAATTTTTTACTTTTGCATATCTTAAAAGATCTTTTTTTGGGGTATCAATAAAAGGTCTGTGTAGTTTTATTCCATCTCTTGTCGTGATTGCCTTAAAGGATGTTAAGCCATGCAATCCTGAACCCTTAGATAATCTCATAAAAAAGGTCTCTATTTGATCGTCTAAATGATGAGCCAAAAAAAGATTTTTTATACCTTCCTGTTTACAAACTTTAGTTAAAAGCTCATAACGTTTATCCCTTGCAATCTCTTGAATCCTATTTTTAGGTTTAGACCCTTTCCATTTTAGTGCTTGGGATCTAAGTCCTAATTTTTTAGAGGAATCAACAACTAAATGGATGTCTTTTTTTGAACCCTCTCTTAGGCCGTGATCTACGGTCAAAATGAGAATGTTTTTATTACTAATCAGTTTTGATGAAGACAACACATGCATCAATGCAATAGAATCTACACCTCCTGAAACAGCTACAGCCACTTTGGATTTTGGCAATATCGCCTCAACTTTTTTTAATAGATTCATGATATTTTTTTCTTAATTTCCACAGAAGATATAATAAATAATTATCATAGTTTAAAAAATATAAGGCTCTATTTTCTTAATAATATCATCTGGAACTTTTCTTGGTTTACCATTTTTTTTAAGAAAAGCAAATTCAGTAGTTGTTTTAAAAATCACCTGATTATCTTTTAGAATGTCCTGCCTCATATTTAACCTAGCTCCACTAAGAGACGTAAAAGAGGATTTAACGTTTAAAATATCATCTATCTTGGAAGATTGAAGGAACTCTGAATACATATTAAGAACAACAAAAAAACTAGCATCCTCTTGAGTAATCAGTTCCGAATGGTTTATTCCTACTAATCTTAAAAAATCAGATCTACCTCTTTCAGAAAATTTAAGATAGTTCGCGTGGTAGACTACCCCTGAAAAATCTGTATCTTCATAATAAATTCTTACATTTAAATAATGTATTTTATTCTTAATATATCCAGAAATATCAGAAGACATACTTACCTATCCTGTTAGAAAACTAATTTAATTCTCTATATCTATACCTTTGCATCTTTCCCGTATTCTATTAACGTTAAAATCATTCCAAAAGCTCTCATGTGAAGTAAAATACCAACCTTTTTTATATTTGAGATGTTTTGTTACCCTAAATTTTTCTTTTGATTGGAAGGCTATATATTCACCAATATTGTTGAATTTCATAAAGATAAGATTAAGATCATTTTCGTTAGCTGTGCTCAAAGTTTCCTCTATCCAACTATCAAGAACTTTTGACTCATTAAATAGCAAGTGAAATTTGAAATCTTTATAAAATTTACATTCACAATTAAAAAATTTCCAATCATCGGGAGGTATTATATCTCCCTTAAAAGCCATCACTTGACCTTGAGTCATGTCAAATCGTCTATCATAATTTTTTCCACCAAGAAATGCTCCTGAAGTAGGAACACGAATAAACTTTTCAGAAAAAATTTCTGTCAAAAAATTAGCTTTGGCGTTTTCGTAAGATTTACCTTTAGTTTTTTGAGGAGAAGCCATTTTTAACGTAACAAATCATTTTAATTCTTCAAACAATTCTTCCGGAATATCAAAATTAGAAAAAACTTCTTGTACATCATCATGATCATCCAGAGAATTAACCATATCAATAACTTTATGGGCTGATTCTTTGTCAACATTAACAATATTTAAAGGCTTCCAGCTTAATTGGGCTTTAACAGGTAAATTTATTTTCTCCTCAATAATATACGCTATATTGTGAAGATCATCAGATGAACAAGACACTTCATATATATCCTCGGATATGTCACAATCAGTTGCACCTGCTTCCAAAGAGATATCAAAAATTTTCTCAAAATCTATTTCTTCAGAAGGAACATTAATTTTTCCATAATGATTAAACATAAAACTCACCGATCCCGTTTCTCCCAAATTTCCACCCCATTTAGAAAAAATTGAGCGAATATCTCCAGCGGTTCTATTTCTATTGTCTGTTAAGGTTTCAATTATAACACCTACTCCTGAAGGACCAAAGCCTTCGTATCTTACTTCATCATAAGTTTCAGCATTCTCATCAGAGCTTTTCTTGATAGCTCTTTCAATATTATCCTTAGGCATATTTTGTGATCTTGCTGTAGAGATGGCTGACCTTAACCTTGGGTTGGACTCTGGGTCAAGCATTCCAAGTTTTGCAGCAACGGTAATTTCTTTGGTAATTTTTGCAAATAACTTTGACCGTTTTTTATCCTGAGAACCTTTTCTATATTGAATATTCTTGAATTTGGAGTGACCCGCCATATCTAAATTCCTTAAATTGATAAGCCAATATTATGTAGATGATAATACACCTCCCAATCTTATAGGTTCTATTGATTTAGATAAACCGTTCTTCTCTGTTTCGATTATAACTCCACATAAAGTAGGTTCTCCCTGCGCAGGATTAAATCTATTACCCGGCGTTTTTTCCAAGAACCTTCTCATTGGTTCTGTCTTTTCCATACCAATAACTGAATCATAATCTCCACACATACCTGCATCAGATTGGTAAGCGGTACCTGAAGGAAGTATTTGATAATCAGAAGTAGGAATGTGGGTATGCGTCCCTACTACTAGACTTGCCCTACCATCACAAAAATGGCCCATCGCGACCTTTTCTGAAGTAGCTTCACCATGAAAATCTATTACAATAGCATCATTATTTTTTCCAATAGGGTTAGAGTCTAATATTTCATCTATTAGCTTAAATGGATCGTCCAAAGGATCCATAAATAGTCTACCCATAATATTTATAACAAGTACATTCCCAAATTCGTTTTCAAAAATACCAAAACCTTTACCAGGTGTACCATTTGGAAAGTTAGCCGGTCTAAGAAGACGTTGCTCACAGTCAATATAATTAATGATCTCTCTTTGATCCCACAAATGATTACCTGTTGTAATACAATCTACACCTGAAACGAAAAGATTATTACAAATCTCCTCGGTGATTCCGAAACCTCCGGCTGCATTTTCACCATTAACTATTGCAAAATCAATTTTATGATCTTCTTTGATCCTAGGAAGTGAGTTTTGTATTTCTTCTCTTGCTGCCCTTCCTACTATATCGCCTAGAAAAATAATTCTCACTTCAATACCTCATTAAACCTATATATTTTTTTCTCTGTAACAGCCGCATCAAGAGGATGATCGTAATCCGTCTTTGGGATCTTAGAACTAATTTGACCTGAAAAGGCTAAACCAATTTTTAAACTAATATTGTAAAAAGGCAATGATCTATCATAGATACCTGATCCCATTCCAAGTCTTGTACCTAATTTGTCAAAAGATAAAAGTGGTATAATTATAATATCCGGAATAACTAAATCTTTATTTTTTGATGTAGGTATATTGAATGCTCCATTAACTAACGGTTCTTGATGACTCCATTTCCTGAAATCTATTAAACCTTTCGAATTGATATACGGAATAGATGTGATTGCTCCAGATCGTTGACAAAGATTTAATATTTCTAAACAGTCTATTTCTGAATCAACAGGATAATATCCACCAATTATTTTATCTTCAACTTCTCCCACTAGTTCAAAAAAATTTTTGATTAGATCCGTCTTTAAAGAATCATTCGGACCAAGGTAAAAATCATTTCTTTTCGCCTTCCAATATTGTCTTGCCTCTTTTTTTTCTGAATTTATATTCATTAATAAAATGAGCCACAATGACCGTTGGAACTTTCCTCGGTAGCCTAAAAAAATAGGTGGGCGTTTCTGCAAAGTAACCACGATTACAATACTTCCAACTCCCTAGAGAAAATTAAGGCACGAATTTAATCCCTAACAAATCTTGCAGCTCTTTGGTCTTAAAGTTTACTCCACTTTTTCTAGTCTTTCTAGAATATTTTTTAATCTCCTTGTCGATTGTTCAATACCTTGCGACTCAAGAATATTTTGATTATCTTCTTCCGCCTCTATGCCTGCTATTAGAAATAATCTCTGGTGATCTAGGTCATTTAAACGCTCAGAAATTTTTGAAACCCTTTCGGAAAACCTTTCAGCTAATTTAAGCACCCTTTCCTCTTCACCATCAGGGCATGCTATTAGAAATTCTCTATTATTTATTTCAATTGTAATATTGCTCATGTTCTCAATTGTCTAAGATAGCTTATTATTTCTTATTTTTTTTATTAAGACTTCGATATTCTTTTTTGCGCTTATTCTAGATGATTCGCTAGTCTCTAGTTTTTCCTGTAAATCCCCAATTATACTATTTGCTTTATTCAGATCTAAAACTGTTTTCTCATACTTTTTTATCAAATTAAAAGATTTTTTTTCTACTGTTGAGATATATTCTGCTAATTCTTTCAATATTTTAACCATAGTTCTTTAACTATACATTTAAAGAAAAAAGGTTCAACTGATAATCAATCAAGATATAAAAATAATACACGTTGACGTTTAAATATTGTTTCTTCAAATTAAAAAAAAGAGAATAAGTTTCTAAAATTGAAAGAGAATAAAAAAGAAGAACGTCGAAACGAAGTTAGTCTAAACGATATGGCAAATGCCATTCGTTTTTTAGCCGCCGATGCAGTTGAGAATGCAAATTCTGGTCACCCTGGGATGCCTATGGGTGCCTCTGATTTCACGACAGTTCTATATTCAAAGTTTCTTAAGATTGATCCAAAAAAACCAAATTGGCCTGATAGAGATCGTTTAATCCTTTCTGCAGGTCATGGTTCTATGCTTCTCTACGCCGTAAATCATTTAATAGGTTACGAAGATATGACTATAGAACAACTAAAGAATTTTAGACAACTCGGTTCAATTACTCCTGGTCATCCTGAGTATGGGCATACGCTAGGTGTAGAAACTACGACAGGACCTTTAGGGCAAGGAATTTCAACAGCAGTTGGAATGGCTATAGCAGAGAAAGTTTTAAATAATCGTTTTGGTGATGAATTAGTTAATCATAATACTTATGTGATTGCTTCTGACGGTGATTTAATGGAGGGTATTAGTCATGAAGCCATAAGTTTGGCAGGGCATCTTTGTTTAAACAAGTTAATTGTTCTTTTTGATGATAATAATATTTCAATAGACGGAAGCGTTGATTTGTCAGATTCCACTGATCAACTTAAAAGATTTGAAGCGTCAGGTTGGAGTGTTGAAAGGATTAATGGCCACAATTTTAAGGAAATTGAAAAAGCTATCAAAATGGCATTGGTATCTAACCTACCCTCACTTATAGCATGTAAAACTACAATTGGTTTGGGAGCACCAACCAAATCAGGACAATCATCTACTCATGGTTCCCCATTAGGTAAGGAAGAAATAGCAGAAATGAGAAAGTCTCTTAATTGGAATTATGAACCTTTTGAAATTCCTCCTGAAATTAAAGATGCGTGGCGTCTAGTAGGATTGAAAAACACTTCAACAAGAAAAGATTGGGAAAATCGACTTAACAAGATGGATGAAAAAAAAGGAATAAAGTTTAAAAATACAATTAAAGGAAATATACCTGTCGGCCTAAACAATGTCATTATGGACCTAAAAAAAAGATTTGCTAACGAAGAACCTAATTGGGCTACAAGAAAATCATCTCAAGAGGTGTTGGAATCTATCAATCCAATAATTGAAAATACAATAGGTGGTTCTGCAGACTTAACTGGTTCAAACAATACAAAAACAAAAGATCTTGGAGTATTAAGCAAGGATAATTTTCAAGGTAGGTTTATTCATTACGGGATAAGAGAGCATGCTATGGCGGCAGCGATGAATGGAATGGCGTTACACAAAGGGATATTACCTTATTCTGGAACTTTTTTAGTTTTTTCTGATTATTGCAGACCCGCAATAAGACTGGCTTCGCTTATGAAATTAAAAGTTATACATGTCATGACTCATGATTCGATAGGTTTAGGGGAAGATGGTCCTACACATCAACCTATCGAACATCTTCCAAGCCTAAGAGCGATACCAAATTTGAAGGTATTTCGGCCTGCTGATGCAACCGAGACAGCAGAATGTTGGCAATTGGCAATTGAAAATTCTGGACCTAGTATTATTGCACTCAGTCGACAGAGTTGCATTCATGTAAGAAATACATATGAAGAAAATAACAAGAGCAGTTTTGGAGGTTATGAGCTTAGTCCTAGCACAGAAGATGCAAAGGTTAATATTATTGCTACAGGAAGCGAAATATCTATAGCCTTAGAAGTAAAAGAGGAACTTGAAAAGGAAAAAATAACAGCAAGAGTAATATCAATGCCTTGCTTTGAAATTTTTGATCAACAAGAGGATGAATACAAAGAATTAGTTTTGGGAAAAAATGGAATCCGAGTAGGGATAGAAGCTTCAATAGGAATGGGATGGAATAAATACCTAGGAGATAAAGGGGTTTTTATTGGAATGAATAGTTTCGGTGCTAGCGCACCCTCAAATGACCTTTTCAATCATTTTGAAATTAATAAAGAAAGTGTAATAAAAAAGATTAAAAGTTATCTATAATATTTTAGGATGAAGATATGGCTATAAAACTCGCAATAAATGGTTTTGGAAGAATCGGAAGATTAGTATTAAGAGCGATAATTGAGTCCAATAGGAAAGATGTTAAGGTTATAGCAATTAACGATCTTGGCACACCTGATTCCAATGCTCATCTACTACAATATGACTCTGTTCATGGGATTCTTCCTCAGAAAGTCCGGGCAACAAAATCAACAATCAATGCAGGAAAAGGACCTATAAAGATCTTTTCTGAAAGGAATCCTGAAGACCTTCCATGGAAAGAACTAAATATAGATATAGTCATGGAATGTACTGGGATATTTACTTCAAGGGAAAAATCTCAACTTCATTTAAATGCAGGTGCTAAAAAAGTTTTGATAAGTGCTCCTTCTAATGATGCAGACATTACTGTAGTTTATGGAGTCAATCATAATAAAATAAGGAAAAGCCATAAAATAATTTCTAATGCTTCTTGTACTACTAACTGTCTTGCTCCAGTTGCAAAGGTAATAAATAGGCTATGCGGTATAAATCAGGGTTATATGACCACTGTTCATGCATTCACTGGAGATCAAAGTATATTGGATGTTCTCCATTCCGATCCAAGAAGAGCTAGGGCGGCCTCCCAATCTATAATCCCGGCTTCTACTGGCGCCGCAAAAGCAGTTGGTCTTGTTTTACCAGAATTACAAGGAAGATTAGATGGAACTGCAGTTAGAATACCTACACCTAATGTTTCTATGATTGATTTGGTTTTTAACGCAAAAAAGAAAACTGACATTGAATCTATAAACAACGCAATGATCAGAGCATCGAGAAAAGAACTCAAGGGTGTACTTGCAGTAGAGAATAGACCTTTGGTTTCAATTGATTTTAATCATAACCCTCACAGCTCTATATTTGACCTCACCCAAACTCAAGTTATTAAAGGAAAGCTTGGGAGAGTTTTAAGTTGGTATGATAATGAATGGGGATTTGCAAATCGTATGAGTGACACTGCATCAGTTGTCGGAAAATTAATAAAAAAATAGATAATGCCAACTCTCAGGAATCTCGATCAACTTTTAAAAAAAAACTTAAAGGGTAAAACTGTTCACATCAGAGTAGACCTCAATCTTCCTATTAAAGAAGGAAAGATCCTAGATAAAACTAGAATTAAAAGATTCCTACCAACCGTCAGGGAACTTATCAAAAAAGAATGTAAAATATCTTTACTGTCTCATTTTGGTAGGCCAAATGGAAGTATAGATAAGAAGATGAGTTTAAAGGTGTTGATTCCTGACCTTCAGAAATCTCTTAGAAAAGAAGTAAGGTTTTCTAAATCATGTATTGGTGAAGAACCAAAAAGGATATTAGAAAAAATACCCAATAAAGGTATCGTTCTTATGGAAAACACAAGATTTCACAGAGGTGAAGAAAAGAATTTTAAGAAATTTAGTTTAGAATTAGCAAGATATGCTGATTTTTTCATAAATGATGCTTTTTCAGTATCTCATAGATCACATGCTTCAGTAACTGGAATCTCAAAAGTTTTACCTTCCTTCGCAGGGAGATCTCTGGAAAAAGAAATCGCAATGATTTCAAAATTTTTGAATACTAAAAGTAAAAAAAGAGTCGCCATTATTGGAGGATCAAAAATTTCAACAAAAATATCACTAATTAATCATTTGTCGAAAAAAGTAGACGTCATTGTAATTGGAGGAGCTATGGCAAATACTTTCCTTCTTGCAAAGGGATATAGTATAGGTAAGTCAATATTCGAAATTAACATGGTTAAAGAAGCAAAAAAAATTATGAGGATGGCCAAAAAACAAGATTGTGAAATTATTCTTCCTGTGGATGTAGCTGTAGCTAATGATTTTAAAAAAGGAAAAGATTACAAATTATACAATATAGATAAGGTTCCAAATGATGGTTTAATTTTAGATATTGGGAAAAAAACAATAAGAAATATAGAAAAAAGTCTATCAAACTGCAGTGACGTAGTTTGGTGTGGGCCTCTTGGTCTTTTTGAATATAGACCATTCGACATTGGAACTACATCAATAGCAAGATACATTTCTAACTTAACAAATAAAAATATAATTACTTCCTTTGCGGGAGGTGGTGATACGATTGCAGCTCTAAGACAATCAAAATGTATAAATGGTTTAACTTATATTTCGACCGCAGGAGGTGCTTTCTTAGAAATGTTAGCTGGAAAAAAATTGCCAGGTGTAGAAATTTTGATGAGATAAAATAAGGTGAAAAAATGAGTAACTTAAAAGAAATCGCGAATCAAATGGTTGTTAGAGGAAAAGGTATACTAGCAGCTGATGAGAGTTCAGGGACAATCAAGAAGAGATTTGATAGTATTAATGTTGATTCTAACGAAGAAAATCGTAGGAACTATAGGGAAACTCTATTTCGATCTACCGATGCAATGGAAAACTATATATCTGGAGTAATACTTTTTGATGAAACCATAAGACAAAAAAGTAAAGATGGAACTCCCTTAGCGGAGGTAATTTCTAAATCTGGATCACTCCCAGGAATAAAAGTTGATACTGGCGCAAAGGATTTAACGCTAAATAATAGTGAAAAGATTACTGAGGGCTTAGATGGATTACGTGAAAGACTCCAGGAATATTATCAGCTGGGGGCTAAATTTGCTAAATGGAGATCGGTTATAACTGTTAGTAAAGATATCCCAAGTGAATTATGCATTCATTCTAACGCACATGCCTTAGCTAGATATGCCGCTTTATGTCAAGAAAATGACATTGTTCCTATAGTTGAACCAGAAGTATTAATGGACGGAGATCATGATATAAATAGATGTTATGAAGTAACAAAAATAACTCTTGATAGGGTTTTTAAAGAATTAGTTGCTCATGGAGTTGATCTTAAAGGGATATGCTTAAAACCAAATATGGTGATTAATGGATCATTATATAAAATAAAATCTTCACCAGAAGAAATAGCATCAAAAACTACTAAATGTTTTCAAGATGTTGTTCCAGACAGCGTTCCAGGAATTGTCTTCTTGTCAGGAGGGCAAACAGAAATTGAAGCCACTGAAAATCTTAATGCTATGAACAGAATAGGAGAATTTCCTTGGAATTTAAGCTTCTCTTATGGTAGAGCGCTACAAGCTTCAGCCTTAAAAGCTTGGGGCGGAAAAGAAAGTAATGAAAGATTATCTTCCAAAGCTTTCTCTCATAGAGCAAAAATGAATTCTCTCGCAACGTTGGGGCAATGGAGTCAAGATAAAGAGGTTTAGAAATATTGAATGAAGATTAATGGAAATGAAATAAGACCCGGCAATGTCATTCGGCATAAAGATGTTATATGGATTGCTATAAAGATATCTCATGTAAAACCAGGAAAAGGGGGAGCATTCGCTCAAGTTGAATTAAAAAAAGCTTCTGACGGAACAAAATTAAATGAACGATTCAGATCATCTGAAACAGTAGAAAGACTAAGACTTGAAAGTAAAAAATATCAGTTTCTTTTTCTTGAAGATAAGACAGCACATTTTATGGACAACGAAACTTTTGAACAAATTCAACTCTCAACTGATATTTTGGAGGAAAGGTTATCATTTCTTCAAGAAGGAATAGAATTAGAAATAGAAAGTTTTGAAGGGGATCCAATAAATATAGTATTCCCAGACCAAGTTTCTTTATGTGTCACCGAAACTGAACCTACTGTCAAAGGACAGACAGCAGCAGCATCTTATAAACCTGCTAAACTTGAAAATGGACTAAGAGTAATGGTTCCTCCTTTCATTGAGATTGGCGAAAATATTATTATTAACACTTCAGATTTATCCTATATAAAACGTACAGAATAATGCCTTCTCCACTTCTAAATGTTATGATAAAAGCAGCCAAAAAAGCTTCTACGAGACTAAGAAGGGACTTTAACGAATTGGAAAACCTTCAAGTTAGTACTAAGGGTCCAGCAAATTTTGTCTCTTCAGCAGATATACGCACTCAAGAAATCATTTTTAATGAGCTCTATAAAGCAAAACCTGATTGGTCCTTTATCATGGAAGAAAAAGCCAGTGTCCGATCAAAAGCCTCAAATAATAGATTTATTATCGACCCTATTGACGGCACTACTAACTTCTTACATGGGAATCCTAACTTCTCCATTTCTATAGCAGCCGAGGTAGAGGGGAAGCTAGAGATGGCAATGGTTTATTCACCAATCACCGATGAACTTTTTATAGCCGAAAGAGGTAAAGGAGCATATTTAAACGATAAAAGAATAAGAATAGCAGGAAGAAAAGAATTATCTGAGTCAGTAATAGTGACGGGAATTCCGCATCTTGGAAGAGGTGATCCCTTAATTTTTATCAAAGAGCTTGAAGAATTCATGCCCTTAGTGGCCGGCATAAGACGTTCTGGCTCTGCTGCTTTAGATTTAGCTTGGTTAGCTGCAGGTAGATACGATGGTTTTTGGGAAAGAAATCTATCTGAATGGGATATTGCAGCAGGAATTCTACTCGTTAAGGAAGCCGGGGGTATAGTTACAGGAATTAATGGCAGTAAAGATGATCTTTTAAAAGGTAATATTCTTGCTGGTAATGAAAGAATCCATGATTTATTATTAAGAAAGATTAACAATCTCTGATATCTAAACAAGAATTCCCTTGCAAGTTTATCAATGTTACAATATATAAATCTGAATTTTAGAGGTTAAGATGAAAAAGGATACACATCCCAATTATCATAATATAAAGGTTGAAATGACTGATGGTACTGTCTTTGAAACCCGTTCAACTTGGGGTCAAGAAGGCGAAACCCTAAAGTTGGATATTGATCCAATATCTCATCCTGCTTGGATAGGAGGAGGTCATAAACTGGTTGATCGTGATGGAAGGGTAGGTAGATTTAATAAAAAATTTGAGGGATTTCTTGGAGAAACAAAGAAGCCTGTTCAGAAAAATGAAGATGGGAGTAAAAACATTTTGGATGAACCAAAAGAAGAGTAGTTTTTTATTGATTAGAGTTTTATAAATAAAAAAATTATTTAAAAACATCTTCCGCACTCCTTTTGGAATTCTCCTTTGATTTTATTTTTTCTGAACATCTTATTATTTCTCTTTCAAGAATATTAATTCGTAAAGCCAACTCTTCAATAGATAATTCATCCAGACTTTCCTTATTTATTGCCGACAATGTTGGTTTTTTTTCTATTAGCTCTTCGTCCATAATTGTCATAACCTTCCATATTAAAAAGAATAACCATTTTTTAAATTAAAATTATATAGAAAAATTTAGATTTATCTATGTTATAGAACTTTTACAAAATATGTTTTATTCTATATAAAGCTATCTTTTAAATTAGGAGAAAAATGATGTCTCAACCACTTATGCCTAAAGCAACGGCGGTTTGGCTAATAGAAAATACAGTTCTTACTTTTGAACAAATTGCAGTTTTTTGTGATCTACATCTTCTTGAAGTTCAAGGTATAGCTGACGGTGATGTGGCAAGCGGTATAAAGGGTGCTGATCCCATTGCCGCAGGACAGTTAACGCGGGCAGAAATAGAAGAATGCCAAAAGAATTCTGAAAGCAAACTACATGGTGTAGAAAAAAGAGAAGATCTACCTAAAGTTAAAAGAAGAATTGGCCCTAAATATACCCCTTTATCAAAAAGACAAGAACGTCCTGACGCTATCTTTTGGCTTGTAAGAAATCATCCTGAATTGCAGGATGCACAAATTTCTCGTCTTGTTGGAACAACAAAAAATACTATTCAATCTATAAGGGACAGAACCCATTGGAATTCTTCCTTTTTGAATCCCGTTGATCCAGTTTCTTTGGGCATATGTTCTCAAATTGACCTGGATAAAGAAGTTATAAAGGCATCCAAGAGAAATGAAAATCAGAGAAAAAAGGAAGCAAAAAAAGAATCATCTGCCACTAAGATAGACTCCCCAGAAGAAGAGAATGTTATTGAGACTTTAGAAGAAGAATCTAATGAACAAGTTTCCCATGAAAACAAAATTGAAGAGAAAAATTATGATGCAGATAGTGTTTTTTCGAAATTAAAAGAATTAAAAGAAGAATAAATTTTAAGGATTAAGATTTTTGGCAAGCCAATCTCAAAAGAAAGCTCTTATCTCTATTGTAATGGGAAGTCAGTCAGATTGGGCAACGATGAAAGAGGCAGCAGATTTTCTAAAAGAATTGAATATTCCTTATGAAAAGAAGATAATATCAGCACATAGAACGCCCAAAAGACTTTATAGCTTTTCTAAAAAAGCTAAGAAATCTGGTTTAAAAGTTATAATAGCTGGTGCAGGAGGTGCTGCTCACCTTCCTGGAATGGTTGCCTCGCTAACATCTTTGCCTGTTTTGGGGGTGCCAATAGAAAGTAAATCTCTAAAAGGAATAGACAGTCTTTTGTCTATAGCTCAAATGCCGGCAGGCGTACCCGTGGGAACATTGGCCATTGGACAAGCTGGTGCGAAGAATGCTGCCATTTTAGCTGTATCAATAATTTCTCTTTCTAACAAATTCTATGAAACAAAGATCGAAAATTGGAGAGATAATTTAACTGAAAATGTTCCTTTAAGACCTAAAAATGCGTAAAAACATTATTGTTGGAATCTTTGGCGGTGGTCAACTAGGTATGATGCTTTGCGAAGCCGCAAAAAAATTAAAAGTTAGAACCCATATTTTTTGTCCGGATACAAATGCACCTGCTCAATTTCATTCAGATTTTTTTACTAATGCTGATTACATGAATGAAGACGATATTTTGCAATTTGAAAAATCCGTTGATTTTATAACATATGAATTCGAGAACATTCCTTTAGAGACTATTAATAGTCTAACTAACAAATCAAAAATAAGGCCTGGAAAATTAAGTCTGGAAAAAAGCCAAGACAGATTGTTAGAAAAAAGATTTCTAGACAACTTAAATATTAAAATAGCACCTTATGTTCAAGTAACTTCACCAGAAGATATTTCAAGAGCGCAAGATAAGTTTGGAGAAAGCATTCTAAAAACCCGTACCTTGGGATATGATGGAAAAGGTCAGATAAATATAAAAAAAACAATTGATCCAATTTTCTATTTTAAAAAAGTAAAATCTAAATCAATAATAGAAAAAAAAATTGATTTCGAGTTTGAGGTTTCACAAATAATAGCGAGAGACTCTTATGGAAATATTGCAATATACCCAATTGTGAGAAACATTCATGAAAATCATATTCTTAAGCATACTTTTGCGCCCGCAGCATTGGAGGAAGATTTAGCAACTAAGATTCAAGAAATATCTAGGATCATTATTAAAGAGTTGAATCATGTTGGAGTCCTTTCAATTGAATTTTTTGTAACAAAAGATGAGGTTTTGGTTAATGAAATAGCTCCTAGGGTTCATAATTCTGGCCACTGGACCATCGAAGGATGTTCTGTCAGTCAATTTGAACAGCATTTAAGATGTGTTATAGATGAAGAAGTGCAAGATCCATCTTTTTTATTTGATGCTCACATGATTAATATAATCGGAGATGAAATAAAGGCTTGGACTAATAAAAGCGAAGAATCTAATGAATTTGTTCACTTATACAAGAAAAAAAATATTAAAGATGGCAGAAAGATGGGCCACGTTACATACATATATGAAAAAGATGAGTTACCCAAAAACCTTTAATTTCATTATATTTATTTCAAAACTAGACATTATTAATAACTTTTGATAATCAGAAACCTTGTTATAAGGAATTATATCTTTTATGGAAGTTTCAGTTCGAGATAATAATGTAGAGCAAGCACTTCGTGTGTTAAAAAAGAAGATGCAAAGAGAGGGTATTTTTCGAGAAGTTAAATTGAGAAATAGCTACGAAAAACCTTCTGAAAGGAAAGCTCGAGAAAAATCTGAGGCAATCCGTAGGGCTAGAAAACTTTCACGTAAAAGAGCTATGCGAGAAGGGTTAATTCCTATGCCAAAAAAGACTCCCTATAATAAGGAATTCTAATTTTTATAAATTTGAGGATATTTCTTCTGTCATTTTCTTTGCGTCTGACAATAACATCATAGTATTTTCCTGATAAAACAAATCATTATCAATACCTGCATAGCCAATACCTAGACTCCTTTTAACAAAAAGAACTGTCTTTGCGTTTTCTACTTCTAATATTGGCATTCCGTATATTGGGCTCTGAGGATCATTCTTTGCTGCGGGGTTGGTAACATCATTTGCTCCAAGAACAAAAGCTACGTCTGTTTGAGAAAAATCCGAATTTATTTCATTTAGTTCAAATATTTCATCATAGGAAACATCTGCTTCTGCCAACAAAACATTCATATGCCCTGGCATTCTTCCAGCGACTGGATGAATAGCATAAGAAACCTTAATACCCATTTTTTTCAGTTTATCAGTCATTTCTTTTAAAGCATTTTGAGCTCTTGCCACTGCCATACCATATCCTGGAACAATTATTATAGAACTAGCATTTTTTAATATGAAAGAGGCATCATCTGCCGATCCTATCTTAACAGGTTTATTTTCATTGCTAGATATTCCGATCGATTCTTCCCCGAAACCACCCATAATCACAGCTATAAAGGAACGGTTCATCGCTTTACACATAATGTAGGATAGAATTGCTCCTGAAGAGCCTACCAATGCACCAGTTATAACTAATGCAAGATTTCCTAAGGTGAAACCTATAATTGCTGCAGCAAAACCTGAATAAGAGTTTAACATTGAAATTACAACAGGCATATCTGCTCCGCCAATTGGAATGATCAATAATAGACCGAGAGACAAAGCTAAAATTGTTATAATTAAAAATAATTTAGTTTGATTTAATTGAATCTCGAGAAACATAGAAAAAGCGCCAATAAGAAAAAAACCTAAAAGTAAGATATTTAATAGATGTCTAAATGGTAAAATAATGGGAGCACCAGTCATTGTCCCTTGAAGTTTCAAAAAAGCTATCACTGAGCCAGAAAAAGTTATTGATCCAATTAAAATGCCTAATAGCATTTCTATTAAGCTGAGAGTTTTAATATTTCCCTCGTACATTAGGCCAAATGATTCAGGAGATAAAAATGCTGCCCAGGCTACAAATACTGCGGATAAACCTCCCATAGAGTTTAACGCGGCTACCATCTGAGGCATGTCCGTCATCGCGACTTTCTTTGATAAGATTCCACCTATTGTTGCACCTATAGTTATTCCTGAAACGATAAGAATCCAGTTAATCAAATGGTGATTATCAAGATTTACAATTGTAACAAGAAAAGCCAAAAACATTCCAAACATGCCTAGATAATTACCTACACGCGCAGTCTCTGGTGATGAAAGGCTCCTTATAGCCAAAACAAATAAGATACCTGATGTAAGATATAGAATGGATGTTAGGTCATTACTCATCTTTTCTAACCTTTTTCTTATACATTCCGAGCATTCTTTGGGTCACAAGAAAACCTCCAAAGATGTTAATTGATGCAAATATGAGAGCAAAAAAGGAAACAATTCTAGATATTAAGCCTAAAGGACCCTCAATATCTGCGCCTATGGCAATTATAGCTCCAACAATAATTACTGCAGAAATTGCATTCGTAACAGACATAAGAGGGGTGTGAAGTGCAGATGTTACTGACCATACTACATAATAGCCAATAAAAATTGCCAAAATAAAAATACTTCCGTAAAAAACTATCGGACTTATGTCCATAACCTTATCCTATTTTAATTATTAAAATCTTCACGAATTTTACTATCTTTTACTATGGACGTAGTGGATACCACTTCATCATCTAAACAAATCTTGTCTTTATTTTTAGGATCTACAAGAAGTTCTAAAAATGAGAATAAATTTCTTGAATAAAGGTTTGAAGCATCGGGCGCAATACCACCTATTAATGATAAATCTCCAACAATTTTTATATCATTCACCTCTACAATTTCTCCTGATTTGGATAACTCACAATTTCCTCCATATTCTATTGCCATATCCACAATAATCGAGCCTGCTTTCATTGACAAAGCTTCTTGTTCACTTATCAAAATAGGAGCCTTTTTCCCAGGTACAAGTGCAGAGCAAACTATTATGTCTTGATTTTTAATATGTTCAGCAACTAATTTTCTTTGTTCCTTTAGATGCTCTTCGGACATTTCTTTAGCATATCCTGAATCATCCTCTGCATCCTCATCTGTGTCTACCATTATAAAAGATGCTCCCAAGCTTTCACATTGTTCTGCTGCTGCTTTCCTAACATCAGTTGCTGAAACTACAGCTCCTAGCCTTTTTGCTGTAGCTATAGCTTGAAGTCCCGCAACACCAACTCCCATAATAAAGACTTTTGCAGGAGCCACAGTTCCAGCGGCAGTCATCATCATCGGCATAGATTTAGAATAAAGAAAACTCGAAAGAATTATTGCACGATAACCAGCCAAATTTGATTGTGAGGACAAAGCATCAATTTGTTGAGCTCTAGAAATTCTAGGAACTAATTCCATAGAAAAAGCGTTTATAGATTTTCTAGCTAACAATTTTAAAATATCTTTATTTCTATAAGGACTTAATAACCCTACTAAATTTGTATGTGGTTTTAAATCAGAGAGAATCTCTTCACTGGGCATATTAACTGACAAGAGTATACCGCTATTATCAAGAATTTGATCTAAGTTAGAGATTTTAGCTCCTACATCTTCATAAGCTTTGTCTGAAAAAAGACTTGTGCTACCCGCTTTGGTCTCAATATAAACCTCATGTCCTTTCGATATAAGTTTCTTAGCAGTGTCTGGGACCAATGCAACTCTTTTTTCGAGAGGATCTCTTTCTTTTAATACTGATATTTTCATAAACCCTATCTAAAACAAAAAACAAGAACACTGTGTTACGATATAAAATTTAAGTTTTCTAGTTATTTTTGAAATTTTTCTTTCCAGTCTTTGTAACTCATATCGTAAACAATCTCTCTTGCTTGCTCTAGAGATACTTCTTCATTAAGAGCGATAGCTTCTTCTCTATACCATCTGGAAAGACAGTTTCTACAAAACCCAGCTACATTCATTACATCAATATTTTGTACATCTGTCCTTTTTTGGAAATGTTTCAAAACCCGTCTAAAGGTTGCAGCCTCTATTTCTGTTTTCTTGTTTATGTCCATTTTTTCTCCTAAAATATTAATCTACAAAAGATCCATATTTTTTTCTCTTAAACAATCCAATCTTATCAGCGTTATCAATTAAAGTTTTGTATATATTATCCACCCATAATTTTTGATTATTTTTGGAATTTATCAAATCTTGACGTAATTCTATTAGCACGTGCGGTAATCCGTTTCTAGTTCCATGCTTATAAAGGGTATCATTTTTTAAACGGCCACTATATGGATTGTTGTCCCCTATAAAAATATTTTCATAATATTTTAAGAATATTTTAGCTAATCTGTCGTCCTTATCCCACAAAACTCCCATTTCTATT
>CAJWUE010000008.1:0-38080 GCA_913047775.1 uncultured Rhodobiaceae bacterium | reverse complement strand
TGAATTTGATACCATATATCACGAACATTTTTCCTATTTCTCGTGTTTAACAGTGGAAAAAGTATTCGCCCATCATAATTTAACTCTGTTTGACGTCGAAGAATTAGAAACCCATGGAGGTTCTCTGCGAATTTACGCTCGGCATCGGGAAAATTCCGGTAAACCCGTTCAGCCCCGCGTGTCGCACCTTAAGCATAAAGAAAGGGAAAGTGGACTTGGCGAGCTGAATATTTACAAACAATTCCCAAAAAAGGCAATATTTATAGCTTTTATGGATTTAAATTTGAAATACTTGACAGAAAAAGAAACCAAATCACTGCGATTAGAATCCAGAAAGAAATGTAACTGATAAAATAAAAACGATAAGTATTTATGAAAAGTATTTCTCATTTATTCTTTATCACTTAAGGATAGAGACAAAGCGTGTAAACCATTTTTAAACTCACTATTTAAGATATTATTAACCATTCTGTGTTTTTCTATTCTAGATTTTCCTTTAAATACTTTTGAAACAATCTTTATGGCGAAATGAGTGCCTCCCGATTTTGCACTGGGATTGTGGTCAGCATGTAAATGCGAATCATCAGAAACTTCTATAAAGGAATCAGAAAATTTTTTTTCCAAAAGAGATATAATTCTTTCGCGTCTACCCATTAATAAAAGCTACATGGTTTTTATTAAAAGTAAAATACTGTATTATAGGCTCAACAATAATAGAGTTAAGATATATGAAATTAGATTCAAAATATTTTGATAACATCAGAACCTCACAAGCTAAGCCAAAAGGCTTAAGGGCTTGTGATGATCCTGGCTGTACTGCTGAAGGTGAATTTGTTGCAAAAATTAATAAAAATAGAACTAAATATTATTGTTTAGAACACATAAGAGCTTTTAATAAAAATTATGACTTTTTTTCAGGAATGTCTGAAAAAGAAATTCTAAATTATCAAGAATCATCAATAACTGGCTTTAGACCTACTTGGAAAATGAGTTCAAACGCTAAAACTGATGGTTCTTCCTATTTTGATAGAAAGATCAATGATCCTTTTGACTTTGTGAGTCAAGACAGATTTTCATCAAAGAGAAACAACAAAAGAAATTCAAAGAAATCCTCAATTTCTAAAGCTTTTGATGTATTAGAAATTAATAGTAAAACCTCAAAAAGAGAGATTAGAAACAAATATAAGGAACTGGTAAAGAAATTTCATCCAGACATTAATGGTCAGAATGCTACTAATGAAGAAAAACTAAAAGATATTATAAATGCTTATAATGAATTAAAATCTTCAGGTTTCTGTTAACTTTATTTCTTTTTCTGATAAAACATCTATTAATCTAATTTAAAGGAAGATTTTTATGAGCACAGACACAAGTACTACAATCGACATTGGAAAGCCTGATAAAGAACTATCAGCCAAAAAAATCTTTGGTATAGATGCCAATATGATGGTACCTGCATTTTCCAAAACAAATGATTATGTACCTGATCTTGATAAAGATTATGTTTTTAACCAAGATACAACCTTGGCTATTCTCGCCGGCTTTAAACACAATCGACGAGTGATGATTCAAGGATATCATGGAACAGGTAAATCAACTCATATCGAACAAGTTTCCGCTAGATTAAATTGGCCGTGCCTTAGAATTAATCTTGATAGTCATATCAGTCGAATAGATTTGATTGGAAAAGATATGATTGTATTACGTGATGGTAAGCAAATCACAGAATTTAGAGAAGGCCTACTCCCTTGGGCTATTCAGAATCCGGTGGCACTAGTATTTGATGAATATGATGCAGGGCGACCCGATGTCATGTTTGTTATCCAAAGAATTTTGGAAATATCTGGTAAATTAACACTTTTGGACCAAAATAAAATCATTAAACCTCATCCATTTTTTCGTCTTTTTTCTACTACCAATACAATCGGTCTAGGTGATACTTCTGGTCTCTATCATGGAACGCAACAAATTAATCAGGGGCAGATGGATAGATGGTCAATCGTCAGCGCATTAAATTATCTTCCACATAACGACGAGCTCAATATAGTGGCTTCAAAGGCTAAATCTTATAATAACAAAAAAGGCAAGGAGACTATTTCTAAAATGATCAAGGTAGCCGATTTAACTAGAAATAGTTTTATTAATGGTGATATTTCTACAGTCATGAGTCCGCGTACAGTGTTAACATGGGCACAGAATTGTGAAATTTTAATGGATTTAGGGCTAAGCTTTAAATTAACATTTTTGAATAAATGCGATGAGCTAGAAAGACCTACAGTAGCCGAGTTTTATCAAAGATGTTTTGGTGAAGAATTGATTGAAAATCCATTGGCCCCAATAGTTGAAACTAATGGTGAAGAATAATCTACATAATATAGATGAATTCAAAAGAGCCCTGACCATGGCTATGCGGTCTATATCGAAAGAAGACGAGCTCACTGTTAGTTTTGGCGCAGAATCCGGAAGCCTTAATGGTCTAAAAGCCAGATTACCTTTACCAAACAAGAATATGGCGAATGAACAGATAGATTCTTTAAGGGGTGAAGCTGACTCAATAGCTTTATATCTAGCCCATCATCAAGAAGAAATTGATAAGAGGTATTTGCCAGAAGGTCAAAATGCTAAAGGTATATTTAACTCTTTAGAAAAAATACGCTGTGAAACCATAGGTTCACAATCGATGGCAGGAGTAGCTGGAAACCTCAATCTCATGCAAAAGGATAGGCTGAAAAAGAAAAATATAGGTCAGCTAAAAGAAAATGAAGAGCACAGTCTTTTGGAAGCTTTAACATATATGGTAAGAGAAGAATTAACGGGTCACAAAATCCAAGGCTCAGAAGACACTATTAGTTCGTGGAAAAAATGGATCGAAGAACGTTCAAGCAAAACAATTGAAAACCTATCTAAATCAATATTGGATCAAAGAGAATATGCCAAAATCATACGTAAGCTCATTGGTGAACTCGAATTGGGGAATGAATTAGGAGAAGATCCAGACAATGAAGAGGGTGACGGTCTTGATTCAGATGCTGAATTCAATGGATCGGATGAGGATCAAGATATAGATCAGTCAGATGCACAGGAGACAGACTTTTCTGATGCTGAAATGGATGAGGACGAAGATTCCGTTCAAAGCGACATGACAGAAATTGGTGATGAATCTGATATTGAAGACGATAATCTTACTCAAGCAGCGAGAAACAGAAGTGAAGATAATATTAAACGAAGAGAGCTACCCTACAAAATATTCACTTCAAAATTTGACGAGGAAATCAAGGCTCTTGATTTATGTGAACTTGATGAATTAGACAGATTAAGAGAGTATTTGGATCAACAATTGCAACATTTGCAAGGAGCCATTACTCGTCTAGCAAACAAATTGCAAAGAAAATTACTTGCTAAACAAAACCGTAGTTGGGAATTTGATCTTGAAGAAGGTCTACTTGATGTTTCCAAACTTACAAGAGTTATAATTGACCCAACTTCCCCCTTATCATACAAAATGGAAAAAGATATTGAATTTAGAGATACTATAGTTTCCCTTTTGATAGATAATTCCGGATCCATGAGGGGTAGACCTATAACAATAGCAGCTATGTGCGGTGATATTTTAGCAAGAACCTTGGAAAGATGTGGTGTCAAAACTGAGGTTTTAGGTTTTACAACCAAAGCTTGGAAAGGCGGAAGATCAAGGGAAGTTTGGTTAGAGGAAGGAAAAATACCAGCACCAGGTCGTCTTAATGATCTAAGACACATTATTTATAAAACTGCTGATGAACCTTGGAGAAGATCTAAGAGAAATCTAGGTTTAATGCTGCGAGAAGGATTATTAAAAGAAAATATTGATGGTGAAGCCCTTGATTGGGCTTATGAAAGATTACAAAGGCGATCAGAACAGAGAAAAATTCTCATGGTGATTTCCGATGGTGCGCCGGTCGATGATTCTACTTTGTCAGTAAATGCGGGTAATTATTTAGAGAGGCACCTTAAAAAGGTAATAGCCGATATAGAAAAAGATTCATCAATCGAGTTAGTGGCAATTGGAATAGGTCATGATGTAAATAGGTATTACAAAAGAGCTGTAACTATTGTTGACGCTGAGCAGTTAGGGGGAGCAATTACAGAACAATTGGCTGATCTCTTCGATGAAGAAAACAATATTTCCTCGAAAAAGAAATTTCAGTTTGCTTCTTGAAAATTTTTGATTTTTTTCTTTAAGCGTCTTGCTTTAATAGAGAGATTTCTATCATTCGATTTTATAAGAAAATTGTCCAAACCACCTGAATGTTCGACAGATCTTAGAGCATCTGCACTGATACGGAGTTTTATAGATAAATTAAGCTTGTCACTAACAAGCGTAACTTGACATAAGTTTGGTAAAAATTTTCTTCTGGTTTTATTATGAGCATGGCTAACATTGTTACCGCTCATCACCCTCTTACCACTCAATTCACAAACTCTGGACATGAAAAAACCTATAATTAAAACTAAAAAGGGTTCTATAACTATGTTGAACTATCGTCAAGCATAAGAAAGTATTTAAAATTATTTTTGGGAAACCTTGGCTAGTTCTTTTTTTGCTTCTTGAATGCCATTGCCAGCAGCATCCTTAATGAATTTTAAACCCTTTCGTTTGTTTTGTTCTACCCCCAAACCCTTCAGATATAGAACTCCCAATCTATAAGTAGCAGTATAAAAGGTCAAATTATCACTTCCATCATCGTGTGACCTAGCTTGTCTATATAATTTTACTGCTTCTCTGTAATCTCTCCTTCCAGAAAGACCATTCTCATATCCTAAGGCAACTTCAATTAATGCCGGCCCATAATTTTGGACCGCTGCTCTTTTAAACCATTCCATCGACTCAAGGGGATTGGCCTCTATTTCCTTTCCATCTCGTAACCATGAAGCATATACATGTTGCGCCCTATCAAGCCCTCCTAAAGCTGCTTTTTTATAATAGCTTAAGGCTTTTGTGGTATCGACATCCGTTCCTCTACCTTTAGAATAGATCACCCCAAGATTATAAGTAGCGCTGATCCATCCTGCTTTTGAAGCCTCTTCAAATAACTTAATAGCCTTCTCAAAACTCTGATCGACTCCACTTCCACTATAATACAAAGCCCCGAGGAAAAATTTTGCTTCTGGATTTCCTTCATCTGATTGAGCTTGAAGGATTGAAATATCTGAATTAATTGAGAGCTGAGCAAATACCGGACTTGACAAAAATAACAATAAGTAAATAATTTTTTTCATTTCAAATATCCTAAAAATTTTATTTATTTGATAAATCGAAAAAGATGTCCTGCAACTTTCCTAATTTGAATCTCCTCAGAACCCTCAGTGATCCTATACCTTCTGTGGTGACGATAAATATGCTCAAACGGTTTATGACGAGAGTACCCCATCCCTCCGTGGGTTTGGATTGCTTGATCAGCAGCCTGACAAACGAGTCTATTTGCCCTATAATTACACATTGAAACTTTATCAGAAAGATTTTTTGCAACTTCAGGTTTAGACATTTGATCCATTTGCCAAGCTGTTTTATAAACAAGGTTCCTAATCATTTCACATTCTGTATTTAGTTCTGCTAAGGGGAACTGAATTGCTTGATTTGTAGAAAGAGGCCTCCCAAAGGGTTTCCTATTTTTAGCATATTGTACACTCTCATTTATACAGAATTGTGCTGCACCTACGCCCGAAGCAGCCTGCCTTATCCTATTTTCATGTACAAAATGTTGGGCCAATTCGAGGCCCCTATCAACTCTACCAAAGACTAAATTTTCAGGCACCCAAACATTCTTCATCTCTATTAGAGCATGATCTGTAGGCATGTTAAATGTCCATAAAAATTCTTTAATTTCGAAACCATCAGAAGAAGTAGGAACTAAAAAACATGTTATGCCAATTGCGGACCCGTCTTCTCCATTAGTCCTTGCAAAAATCATATCATAATTAGCCTTGTGGAGACCTGTGTTCCATATTTTTGATCCATTAATTAACCACCCATCATTGCCGTTTCTTTTTTCAGGTATTGCCTTAGTCTCCATCCAAGTAGCATCCGAACCATGTTCCGGTTCGGTTAAACCAAAAGCTATTCTATGGGTGCCAGAAAGCATACCATTTATAAATTCTTTTTTTTGTTCCTCAGTGCCAAAATCTCTAAACATCAAAACTTGAGGGAAATTACCTACTATTGAGCTTTCATTTTGTAAATCATTATGCAACCCCAAACCCTTTGCAGCCAGGCGCTCTCTAATAATCGCCATAGCTAAATTAGATCCGTTCTGACCACCAAACTCCTTCGGTAAGCCAAATCTTAAATGGCCAGCTTTATCAGCTCTTTTTCTCATCTCACCAAGTAATGCCTCCCACTCTTCAGATGGAAGACCATCTCTGTCCCAATCCGTTCTCGCGTGCTCTCTTCGATGATCAAAAAATCTAATATTATCTTCTTGCTTTTCTAGAGGTTTAATTTCTTTTTCTATAAAATTATCTAAAACTTTTAAATAATCTTCAATTTCTGCTGGTATATTAAAATCCAATGAAAACTCCCATAATCAAGAAAATAGTACAATAAAAATACACCAAATGTGAACATAAATATTGTAGTTATAAATAAAAATTTTACTACTAGATGTGGTATAGAACATACCAAGAAAAAAACTATGTCAGTGATTCGGTCACGATATGTTCCATAGATTTTCATAATAACCTAATCTTAGAAACACTATATATAGTATAACTACGTAGAATTATATGACTTGTATTAATGAATAAATTTCGTAAAACAAAAAAATTAACTTTAAGAATAAAAAGTAAGAAGAATTTAAGCAAAAAAGATGGTAACAAATGTTTTAATAAAGACGATCTAATTAAACTCAAAGAAAGATTAATGTTGAACAAAAATAATAGTAACAAGAAATCATATCTAACGAAAAAACAAAGATTAGCTAACTGGTTATATAGGGTGAGATTGGTAAAAACTAGGAGCCAAGAAAAAGAAATAATTTTAGACGACTGTGTCCGTATTAATAAAGTTAAAACTCTTAAACCTTCAGATAGGTTCAATCAGGATGGTATTATTACAATTAGAAAAAGGGAAAATACTTTTGTAGTTCGTGTTAGTGAGTTATCTGACAAGCGGTTAGGTTTTAAAAATGCTATAAGTCTTTATGAAAGGATATTGTAAGCTCAATTATGAAAAATATATTAACAAGAATTTTTGGAAAAAAGATTAAAGACGAAAAAGAAAAATCACATAGTGAAGCTGATTTTGCGGTCTTGGTCATACTTATCAGGGCAGCAATAATCGACGGATCAAAAGAAGAAGTTGAAATAACTACAATAAAGAAAATAGCTCTAGAAAACCTTAAAATCGATGATAATGAGATTGATGAATTAATAAGAAAGGCTATTAAAGCTGAAGAAGATTCAACCGACTTATTTAAATGGACAAAGATTATCAATGAAAATTATGAAGAACAGAAAAAATTAGAATTGTTTTCAATGGTATGTCAGACAATTGTATCGGATGGAATTATTGATCCTTTCGAATCTAATCTGATAAGAAGACTATCGGGGTTGCTTTATATAACAGATAAAATGGCTGGTGAAATCCTAAAAAAATATAGGTAATCTAATAAAGAAAATGACGTACGTAGTTACTGAGAATTGTATAAAATGCAAATTTATGGATTGTGTTGATGTTTGTCCTGTAGATTGCTTTTATGAGGGTGAAAATATGTTAGTAATTCATCCTGAAGAATGTATTGATTGTGGGGTATGTGAACCAGAGTGCCCTGCTGACGCTATATATCCTGATACTAAAGACGGAATGGAGGAATGGCTTCCACTTAATAAAAAATATTCTGAAATATGGCCTAATATTACAGAAGTGAGGGAACACAAGGAAGATGCGGAAGAATTCGTAGGGATAGAAGAAAAATACAAAAAATTCTTTAGTAAAAAATCGGGTGAAGGAGATTGATAGCTAAATATAAATCCTTGCAAAAACTAAGTTTTCTTGCTAAAGGGCATCCTCCACGATAAAATATTTTTATTAAAATGGCTGTTGCAAGAAAATCACGATCTGTATCTAGAAATAAAAACAAAGGTAAAGTTGTTAAGAAAAAAATTTCTAAGCCTAAAACAAAAATGACTAAATCTACGACTAAAAAGAAAACAATAAGAAAAACTTCAAAAAAATCTAAAACCACTAAGATAAAATTAACTCCTAGAAAAAAAGACGTGACAAAAACCAAAACTCAGAAAAAAGAAGTAATAGAATATTCAGTAGATGATCATGTCGTCTACCCATCACATGGTGTTGGTAAAGTCATTTCTATAGAAAAACAGTCGATAGCGGAACAATTGCTGAAAATGTATGTTGTTAATTTTGAAAAAGAAAAAATGATTTTAAAAGTACCTATAGAAAAAGCTAAAGAAATAGGTATAAGAAAAGTTTCATCAAAAGCTAAATTGAAAAAAAATTTAGTGATATTGTCAGGAAAAGCCCGAATAAGAAGAACCATGTGGAGTAGGAGAGCTCAAGAATACGAAGCCAAAATTAACTCTGGACATTTGAGTGAGCTAACAGAAGTTGTTAGAGATCTCTTTAGAAATCATGCTAACCAACCAGAACAATCTTATTCTGAAAGGCAGTTGTATGAAGCTGCAAGAGACCGTTTGGCAAAAGAAGTTGCTGTAGTTGAAAATACAGACGATGAAAAGGCAGTAGAAAAAATAGAATTAATACTATCTGAGGCAACTCAGAAATCATCTATTAAAGAAAGTATTGAGGAGTAACTTTTTTAAAGAGATATTTCATGTCACATTCTAGAAAAAAAATGGTTGGTCTTACCACAAGGTTATTAAACCATCATTTAAAAGGTACAACAGACCACGCTGAAGACATTATGAGAGTATCACTGGATGCATATACTAATGAAAAACGGCTTAAACTTGAAATTAATACAATATTTCATAACTACCCCTTAGCATTGGCATTGAGTTTAGAGCTTCCTAAAGAAAATACTTACAAAGCTTTGAATGTTCTCGAAACACCAATTTTACTTACACGTGATTCTCAAGGAAAAGTCAGATCATTTATAAATGCATGCCAACATAGAGGGTCACCAATTTGTGAGCTAGGAAGTGGAGAAAGATCTCAGTTTTCCTGCCCTTATCACACTTGGACCTATAATAATGAGGGAAATTTGATTAACATTTTTAAGGCTGATACCTTTGGAGATATTGATAGATCAAAAATTAAGTTGAAAGAATTAAATTGCGAAGAAAGATCGGGATTTATCTGGGTTTGCATTAATCCTGAATCTAAAATGGATCTTGATTCTTGGCTTTGTGATTTTGATCTAGAACTAAACGATATTGGACTTGATAAATGGCATTTATATAAACAAAGGGAGTTGCCTGGTCCTAGTTGGAAAATTTGTTGGGATGGATATTTAGACGGTTATCACCACCACGTTGTTCATCCGGAAACTGTAGGAAAAAATACCATAGTTAATCTTATCGCTCACGATAGTTATGGACCCCATCAAAGGTTTGCTTTTGGCAAGAAAACTCTTAGTCAACTGAAAGATTTAGATGAGAAAGAATGGGAGCCAGAAGAACATATTAGACTTATACATTCCGGTTTTCCTAACCTTTCTATTTCGGTTATTTTAAACCAGTATTGCTTAGTCAGCATGGTTTATCCGTGTGAAGATCTTAATAAAACAGTAACGATTCAAAATATTTTATGTATGAATGAACCTAATTCAACGGAAGAAAAAATTGCAGCCGAAGAATTCGATGATTTAGCGCTTTCGGCTGTTAGAGATGAAGATTATAAAATGAATTTTTCAATTCAAGCAGGAGTAAAATCAAAAGGAAATAAAGAGTTTTTGTTTGGAAAGAATGAACCTCTTCAACAACATTATCACAAATGGATAGAAAAACTTTGTAATCAAGACTTCTAAATAATTTTGTGGGTTATTAGGATAAATAATCTGAAGTTAAAACATTCTTATAACAATTTCGATTTTTTTATTAGCAATCTTCAGTAAAATCTCATGAAGACCCCGTAGCTCAGCAGGATAGAGCGTCAGATTCCTAATCTGAAGGTCACAGGTTCGAATCCTGTCGGGGTCGCCACTAAAGATTGCAAACTAAAAGCTTTTGATGCATTATCCCTAACCGAATTAATAAGAGGAATATTATGGAAAAAAGAAAATTAGGAAACACCGATCTTATGGTAAGTAAAATTTGTCTTGGTACCATGATCTTTGGAGAACAGGTCAACGAAACAGTTGGTCACGAACAAATGAATTATGCTGTAGATATGGGGATCAACTTTTTTGACACTGCAGAAATGTATGCCGTACCACCTCGAAAAGAAACACAAGGCACAACTGAAAAAATAATAGGAAATTGGTTCAGTAAAAAGAAAAATAGAGAAAATATAATACTCGCAACAAAAATATGTGGGCGGGCTCCATTTACATGGTTAAGAGATGATGAAAGTCCAACTGAACAAAACAAAAAACAGATCTTTGAAGCTGTAGAGAAAAGTCTTTCACGTCTTCAAACAGATTATATTGATTTGTATCAACTTCATTGGCCAGATCGACCAATGAATATTTTTGGCTCTTACAAACATATAGACGGACCAACAAATAGTATTGAAAGTATATTGGATGCTCTCGGCGAATTGGTTAAACAAGGAAAAATTAGGTATATTGGTTTGTCAAATGAAACACCTTGGGGAACTATGGAATTTCTGATTCAATCTGGAAAGAACAATTTACCTAGAGTTCAATCTATCCAAAATGCATATAATCTTCTTAATAGAAACTTTGAATCAGGTGGCTCAGAAATTGCTTTTCGCGAAAATGTTGGGCTTTTAGCTTACTCACCGTTGGCGCAAGGATACCTTACAGGAAAATATCAAAATGGAGCCCTTCCAAAAGGATCTAGAAAACAACTTTTTGACAGATTACAAAGATACGAAAGCGTTGATTCAGAAAAGGCAATAGATTCATACCTTAAAATCGCAGAAAAAAATAACATTGATCCATCTCAATTGGCTAACCAATTTGTAACTACTAGGCCTTTTGTTACATCTAACATAATAGGGGCAACAACTATGGATCAGCTTAAGTTAGCAGTTACCTCTGTTGAAGTGGACTTAACAGAAGAGATTGAAAAAGAAATTGATAATGCTTTCCAACTTCATGGCAATAAAGCAAACTAAAAATTATTCGATTGAAAATAACAGCAAAACATTGCCTGGCATGTGGTCATAAATTCCATATCCAGAATTAACCGCCATATATCCGTTTCTAATAGCCGGCCCTGAGCCACTAAAACCACCTCCAGAGGCTGGAACACCAGATACACTTTCAAAGTCTTTTAGAGCATTATATGACCAAATTATATTTCCGTTATCTTTATCATAAGCCCTAATAACTCCATCAAGATGACCCGCGATCACGGCTCCGGGAATAGCTGTAACAGCCGCAGAAACTCCTGGATCACAAGATTTAATTCCACCACAACTATTAGGATTTATTTTCGACCATAAGATTTTTCCTGTTTCCGCATCTAGTGAGTGAACGCCAGGTTTAAGATCCTTATAAACCTTTCCATCATATGTATTGGCCATATCATTTATTGGTACATATAAAGTTTTTCCTTCAGCAGCCATACCAAAATGCACTCCTCCTTGTGTTCCTCCATTTGAAAGAGCATTAGACCATAAAATTTTACCTGTATCAGGATCTAAACCATATACAGATCCCGATTTTTGACCGGCAATAAGGATATCTTTATCGCCTAAATTAACTGAAATAGAGCTTGCCGAATAATCTAAATCTGGACCATTTTCTTTAGGACAATTTGGATTATTTTTAGCCATACATGCTAAATTCCAAGCGTCTCCTGCTAGAGTCTGTTTTCTCCAAACTTCCTTACCTGTATCAATATTAAAAGCTATAATAGCATCTGATGAATCATCTGCTGGTGTTGAATAATTTTCACCTGTTCCAACATAAACATATCGTCTTTTCTTATCTATATTTGGGGAATTCCAAATAGGAGCACCAGAAGGTCCAAACATTCTTGTTCCTATAGATGTCATACCAGAATATTTTCCTGGTAGAGGTATAGAATATTGTTTCCACAATGTTTTTCCTGTTCTTGCTTCAACTGCTAAAAGACCTCCTCTAAAGGTACAGCATTCATATTCAACATTAAATGCTGGTATAACCTCTAAGCCAGAAATAGGAATAAAAAGAATATTTTCAAACCTTGCAGGTGTGCCTGTTTGTGTTGCATTTGAATGATCATCAACTTTTATTTTCCAAATTAATTCACCAGTCTGGGCATCTAATGCATAAGTATTGGCTAAAATATCACCAAAATAAATATAAGGCCTTTTATCAGGATTTTTACCATTATCCCATTCATCCATAACAATGCCCGTACGCACTTCTCCTGATGCAGAAAAATTCCATTTTATGCATCCTGATTCAATATCTAACGCAAAAACATCTCCCGATTGACTCCCAACAAATATTGAATCCATAGCAAAAAGAGGTTGGGATCTAGCCCTATGTGCATACGGAAATCCAAAAGCCCACTTTAATTTGAGTTTACTTATATTCTTCGAATCAATACCACCTGATTCTTTAGGAATAAATCTAGATGTATCATAACCCCAGTTATAAGGTTCTGGAGATTGAGTTATATCAAAAGATCTATTTTCTGCTTTACAATAATTTAATTCTGCATCCTTTGGAAAATATTCTCTTTTTTGTTTCATTAAATATTCAACAATTAGAATTCTTTCCTCTTCTGAAAGATGAGAAGCTTGCTCAGACATAATTCCTTGATTCATGGCTCTCAATAGGGCTGGAGGCGTTAACAATTCAATCCAATTTAATGCGGGCGCTTTCTTAACAGTTCCATCATGGCAAATAGCACAATTATCTCTATATAAAGCGATTCCAGGGTGGGTTTCAGTGTTTATAGTAATTTCTCTAGCATTTACTAATTCATCAGTAGACTCTCTGAAGGTAGCATTTTCATCAATAGTATAATTTTGTTCAGCATGAATAGAAATAGAAAAAAATGTTATAAGAAGAAAAATCAAAGTTTCTTTCATAATCAAATCCCCCAACGAAAAGCAAATTAAAACATTAGTTAATTTATTTAAATGTAAAGAAATAATAAAATCCATATAAATAATAAGAATAATTCATATACATTATCATAACTCTGAGATTTCCTTCTCGCTCATACCTATATCCAATAGAATTTCTCTCTTATGCTCACCTAAAAGAGGTGCGGGAGATTGTATTTTAGCTTCCGTTTTAGAAAATTTTGCGGCAGGTCTGGCCTGTCGTATTATGCCGGAAGTTGGGTGATTGTATTCTTCAATTATTTCATTCACAATTATTTGTTCGTGTTCCAGAAGGGCTGACCTTTCTAAAACAGGTGCGCATGGCACATCATGAAGATCAAAAATCTCAAGCCATTCTTCTGCCGACTTATTTCTCAGAACTTTTTGAGTTTCATGAAATCTTTCTGGTGCATTAACCACTCTTTTTGTTGGTGTATCAAATCTTTCGTCACTTATCCACTCTTCTTTATCTAGCGAAATACATAAACCTTCCCACTCTGAATCCGCTACTGCACCAACAGTTATGTAGTTATCTTTTGTTTCATAAACCAAATCTTGGGATAATTTCTTATCTGGAGAAAATTTTTCCTCTCTATTGAATGTCAAATGTACCAATCCCTCCGGCCATAGAAAATTAATCATTGAATCCAACATTGAAAGGCGGACATGTTGACCTATTCCTTTTCTTTCTTTAGCTAAAAGCGCAGCTGTTATAGCCTGTGCGGCAGTAAGGGCCGTAACTTTATCAGGTACAATCGTCCTAACCATCCTAGGTCGGCCAGTCTCGCGATCCGATTGAATAGACGCTAATCCAGACAAGGCCTGTATAACTGGATCATATACTCTTTTTTTTGAGTACGGACCTTCCTCCCCAAATCCTGATATTGAAACATAGACTATATCTTCTTTAATCTTCCTTACTTCTTCTTCACCGAAACCCATTCTTTCAATGGCCCCTGGTCTAAAATTTTGAATAAAGCAATCCGCAGTAATTATTATTTTTTTCAACACCTCTTTTCCGCTTTCGCTCTTAAGATCCAGATTAATTGATTTTTTTCCTCGATTTACTGTTAGAAACGTTCCAGTCAATCCTTTATCACCAAAACCAACATGTCTAACTATGTCTCCATTCTTTGGTTCGACTTTTATAACCTCAGCTCCTTGATCAGCCAAAAGCATAGTTGCAACCGGACCAGAGATCATACTGGTTAAATCAACTATCTTTATCCCGTCCAAAGGTCCTGTCAAAAGGGATTGTCTCCCAAATAATTGTTATATGTTATATTAGAGAATTTAATTTATAGTAATAACAATGAATAAGCCATTGCCAATATCGTGTTTTATTATTGCTGAAAATGAGTCGGATAGGATAGGAAAAACCATTAGGTCCGTTTCAGATCTCGTTGAAGAGATTATAGTAGTGGATTCAGGATCATCTGATGGAACTCCAAAAATTGCCGAAGAATTAGGGGCAAAAGTTTTCTTCAATGATTGGAAGGGTTATGGTCCGCAGAAAAGGTTTGGGGAAGAATGTTGCAATAACAATTGGATTTTAAATCTGGACGCAGACGAGCATTTATCAGATGACATTAAAAATGAAATATATGAAATTTTTCAAGACTACCAACCAAAATTTCACTTTTATTCTTTAAAGGTTGTACCCATTTATCCCAATTGGTCACGACCAAGATTATTATCAGCACATCATAAATGTGTAAGATTGTATAATAAGAATTACGGTCGTTTCTCAGACTCGCCAGTGCATGATTCCGTCCAAGTTGCACAACATCAAGTTAAAAATTTAAAAAAACCTGTTTTTCATAATTCGGTAAGGTCCATCAAACATCTTATTGAAAAGGAAAATAATTATATTATGCTTCAATCCTTAACTCTTAAGGGAAAAAATAAATTTCTTCTTTTTATTAGATTGTTTACCGAGTTACCCTTCGCTTTTTTTAAATACTATATAATAAGAAGGCATTTTACCGGCGCCTTTTCAGGTTTAATTACAGCTGGCATCTTATCGTACTTCCGATGGAAGAGAATATTTGTACTCTTTAAAAAAAATTAAATTATCATTCATTAGAAAAAATATGTTCACAAATTTTTGAAGAAACCCAATCAAACACACCTGGGGGTAAATCGTGCCCCCAACCTTCAAGAATCTCGAGTCTTGCATTTGGGATCAATTTTGCAGTATCAATTCCGCCTTCGACAGGAACAAGATTATCCGAGTCACCATGCAATACAAGAGTAGGCGAAATGATTTTTTTAAGTCTTTCAACTCGGCTTCCGTCATGACCAATAGCTGCGTATTGTCTTGTTTGTCCCTCGGGATAAAACATTCTTTCATAAGATGCGGTATAATTTTCTAGAAGTTTTTTTTCAGGTGTCGAAAATTTAGGAGAAGACCATAATTTTCTAGTTTCCATATTATAGTTTATGATTGATGAAATATCATTATTCTTTGGAGAACCTGTTAATCCCTCTCTTACCTTCTTTGATATTCTTGGGAGATCTGGATTATTACTTGTAGACATCATAGAAGTAAGACTACGGCAAATCTCCGGATAATTATATGCAAACAATTGTGCTATCATACCTCCCATCGATGTTCCCAAAACATGGGCACTTCGAATATCTAGAACTTTCAAGACACTTTCTGCATCCGCTGCCATATCATTAAGCGTGTAAGGAACGGTTGGTTTCTTTGTGATTTTTGAATCTGTATTACTTGAAAATGAATATTTCCATATATCCCTCATATTAGAAATCTTATGGCCAGAGAATTTATGACTTAAACCTACATCTCGATTATCAAAAATTATTACTCTTATGTCTTTTTCCAAAAATTTGTCTATAAATTCAAGTGACCAATTGATTAATTGAGATCCGAATCCGTTTATCATGAGCAAAGGGATGCCATTTTTCGGTCCGAAATCCTCAACTTCAATCTCAATGCTATTTGCAATGATTCTCATAATTTAATTAAGAAACGTTTCTATCTTTTCCTGTCCAATAAGGATCGCGTAACTCTCTTCTTAGAATCTTTCCCCCAGGATTTCTCGGTAATTCTTCAATAAAGTCTATAGATTTTGGGCACTTATACCCTGCAATCTTGGTTCTAGTGAAACCAATAATATCTTCATCAGAAAGATTTGAACTTACATCAAGAACAATTACACCTTTTACAGCTTCTCCCCATTTTTCGTCAGGAACACCTATTACTGCTGCATCAGATATTTCAGGATGGGCCATAAGAGCGTTCTCCACCTCCGCCGGATAAATATTTTCACCGCCTGAAACAATCATATCCTTAACTCTATCATGAATATAGAGGAAACCTTCTTCGTCAAAATAACCAGCATCTCCCGTATAAAACCAATCATTTACAATAGATTCTGCATTCGCTTCGGGATTATTCCAATAGCCTTTCATTATACATTTACCCTTTATAATAATTTCCCCGACCTCACCAACGGGAAGCTCATTATTATCTTGATCTACGACTTTTACCTCAACTCGCGGGTAAGGCTTTCCACATGAACGTAGTTTTCCCTTTTCAGGAGCGTGATCTTTAGGATCCATTGTTGTACCCAAACCTGTCGTCTCAGTAAGGCCATAAACTTGCCAAAAATCACATCCCATAACATCTATAGCCTTGACAAGGGTATCTTCAGCAATAGGGGATGCTCCATATATAACTTGTCGCATAGAAGAAAAATCCGTCTTATCGCAATTCGGGTGCTGAAGAAGAAATAAAATAATAGCGGGAACCAGCAAAGCAAGTTCAATTTTTTCTGTTTCTATTAGACTAAGGATAAGCTCTGGATCAACCTCTGGAATTATTATGTTTTTGCATCCAAATACGATACCCATAACGCCCATATTAGCTCCAGCTATATGAAAAACAGGTGAACAGACTAAATTGACTGAACCTTCATGCCACTCTTTACCCCATGTCTCATCAATAATGGAAATTGCATCAATATAATTTTCGTTTGTAATTTGAACTCCCTTGGGATGGCCTGTCGTACCTGAGGTGTATAATTGTATTACATCGTCTTGAAGGTGAGATTCCATTTCTGGATCTTCAGCCTTTTGACTATCCCTCCAGGAGATATAATCTATCCAGGAATTTTTGGATTCTCCCATAGTGATAATTTTTTTGAGAGTGGGTATTTCATCTTTTATTTGTTCTACCAAATCATAAAATTCTGGACCCACGAATAAAATTTCGCTTTTAGAGTCATTGAGTACATAAGAAACCTCTGGTGGAGCTAACCTCCAGTTTACACCCACTGTAACTGTTCTCGATTTCATCGTTCCGTATAAGAATTCAAAGAAATAATCTGAGTTCTTTGCAAGGAAAGCAACTCTAGAATTTGGCATACATCCTTCTTTAATTATGCCCATTGCAACCTTATTAGCATTCTGATCATATTCCCTATAGGTAAACTCACGACCTTGAAATTTACTAACCACTAGGTCAGGTGTTTCTTTTGCCCGCAACCTAAAGATATCAACCAATGATTCTTTCGAAGGTAATCTGCTCATTATTCTCTCCTGAAAAAAATTTACAGTTAAATCATAAACACTCAATTAAATAGGTCAACAAAGCTAAAACTTAACTTTTTCACTTTTTATCTTTTCAAAGATCTCATCGTTCAAATCTGTATATGTTTTATTTTGATTATCGATAATATAAATACGGTCAGAAACTTTAGATGGGTCGTAACCCTCTCTTACAAGCTCCACTTTCCTGTGCTTAAAGGTTCCAGTTATCTCGATTTCCTTTTTAATTCTTAACATTAATGGTACAGCGTAAGAAGGTAATGATTTGCTTAAATCAAAATATAGATCTTTCAAATCAATATCTTCATCTATAACCAATGCTGCCATTCCTGCTTTGCCATCGTTTCCAGGAATTGAGACGCCGTAAACATTCGCCTCTTTTATGCCTTTAATATCTGAAAAGGCAAAAGCTACTTCTGAAGTGGCAACATTTTCTCCTTTCCACCTGAATGTATCGCCAATTCTATCTACAAAGTAAAAATAACCGTCTTTATCAGTGCTAAGTAAATCTCCAGATTGAAACCACTGATCACCTTCCTCAAAAACATTTCGCAGGATCTTCTTTTCTGTAGCTTGCTTATCAACATAACCATCGAATCCTCCTGCATCCAAATCAATTTTGCCAAGGGCTTCACCAGGCTCGCCATATTCACAGAGAATGCAATAGCCATGCTTGTTCCTTATTGGCTCTCCTCTCTCAATATCAAATTTTACTATTTCTACGTTCATTGTAGACTTCATATAATTAGGTATTCTTCCAATAGCGCCTGTCTTTCCATCAAAATTAATCAATGAAAAGGTTCCTTCCGTGGCCCCATAAAATTCCACGATTTTTTTTATTCCGAATCTCTTTTTAAATGAATCCCAAATATCTGGCCGCAAACCGTTTCCTGCCGCCATTCTCAAATTATGAGATTTTTCATATTCATTGTGGGGTGCATTTAGAAGATACCTACATAATTCACCTATATATTGAAATATAGTCACTTTGTAACGGTTAACATCCTCCCAAAACTCTTTCACTGAAAATTTTCTACGTAAAACCAAAGATGCCCCAGTTGTTAGGGCCATGCCCACAGCGACTACCCCTCCTGCTGAGTGATAAAGAGGTAATACGTTATAAATCTTGTCGCTTTTTTTTGGTGATATTGCTGCAATGAAGGTCATAGGCATTAGGCGGAGTCTTTTATGTGAGATTGAAGCTGCCTTGGGATCACCCGTTGTTCCAGAGGTATAAATATAAAGCGCTACATCATTATTTGTCACCTCATAATCAAGATTGGGAAAATTTTTAGGATTATTCAAAACTGTATCTTTAAGGTTATTATAATCCGAAAAAACTTTTTTACCCTCTACCCAAACTTGAAGATTTTCTCTTATAACATCACTAGCCGAATGAAAATTGTTAACCATTTCCTCGCCAATAATAATATGTTTAGCTGAAGAAATACTTAAGGAATGGTCTAGCGGATGTCCTTTTAAGTTTGTGTTAATTAAAGCTACAGTTCCACCTATTTGTGTAATCCCTATCCAGACAATTAAAAATTCTGGTCTATTCTCCATCAAAAGAGCAACAACATCACCTCGTTTTAGACCATTTTCAAGAAACCAATGAGAGTATTGATTGGCTCTAGAAATCAATTGCTGATAAGTGACTTCTTCATCTTCAAAGTAAACCGCAATATGCTTAGGGGTTTTTTTTGCATGCTCAGCAATTTGTTTAGGAAAGATTTCGTCCTCAACTTCGTTAACTCTCTTTAATCGGGGTATAATTTTTCTTAGGGCTAATAAATATATTATTTCGCTTCTTAATTTTTTTAGCATAAAAAACCTTTTTTAACCAAGAAGAAATTCTTGATGCGTTTTCTCAAAACCGGGAGGCAAACTATCATCCGACCTCCCATTAAGTTCCCACAATGGTCGCTTTAAAATTTTTGGAAATTTAATTATTATTTCAATGGTTTCAACCTCAAAATTATCACTTAATTCATTCTTAATCTCGCGCCAAGTCTTGCTCTTTTTGTTGACTAATTTTTCTGGACCGTGACAATTAATCCAATTTTTTATTATATCTTTTTTTAATTGAAATTCATTAAGATCAAAAAAATTATTTTCTATATTCTGGGAAAGAAGCCAATTAAGGGTTTTTCGACAACGGTCACAATTTTTTAGGCCATATACATTGATCATAATATTTAGACTAAACTGCTACGGTTTGTTCTTCCGTTGTATCTTCTTCTAAAGCAATATATTTTCTTAGAATTTCTTGATATAAGGAAGGCTTTTTGCTGTTTAGTTGCTCTCTAACTTCTAAAAGAGGCAATTCAAGGAGTTTTTCCCAATCCTCAAAAGCCCAAAATGTAGCATCTTTACCAAGTCTATACCCTTGTCGAATGACTTTTCTTAAATCCATTTTGTTTTTCGAAAATCTTCCTACTTGCCAATATCCGTATAAAGTAATGGCGCCGATGCCACGATTCTTTCCTTGTGCATAAGTAAAAGCTAAAAGGCTCAATTCACCTAAGGCGTCTCGTCCATATCCTGTTGTAACGTGCCAAAGATCATGCATGTCCCTCAATCTCTTATTAAACAGGTGTTCTTCATCACTAGTATTCTTATCCCTTGGGTATATCTCACTAGCTTCCGCCAATTCATCTGCTGTCAGATTTTCATCATATACGAATTGGAAATATTTATATCCTAAAGTATCCTTGGGAAGTTTTTCAAGATAGTCTCTGTTTTTTAAAATATCTATGAGATGAATCCGATCTTTTAAGATTCTTTTTCCTACATTAGATTTCTTAAAATCTTTAAAATATCTATTTTTTGGACCTTTGAGTGCCTCAATAATATGAAAAACCTGAACAGTATCTTCTTTGTTGGCACTTAAAGCCCTCAAAGCCTTAAAAGCTTTAAAAGGTTTAATCCTTTTTTCCCATGTGTATTTAAAGAAGTTTAAGAACTCATTAAACATATGTTTTACCTTATATTATAAAAATTAAATACAATATAAAGGAAATTAGCAAATATTAGGAATTATTTCAATTTTCTATTACTGTAGAAGATACTTAAATGATTAAAATCAAAGCGGGTGTGGCGGAACCGGTAGACGCGCCAGACTCAAAATCTGGTTCCGGCAACGGAGTGGGAGTTCGAGTCTCCCCACCCGCACCAATAAAAATATAAATTAATGTTAGATTTACACGGAAAAATTCTAAAATTAGCGAAAAGTAGAAGTGCTGAATGGGCTTTAGCTATTGTATCCTTTTCAGAAAGTATTTTTTTTCCTATACCTCCCGACACATTGATTATACCAATGGTGTTAGCCAACCAAAAAAGAGTATTCAAAATAGCTTTTTTAGCAACTATTTTTTCTGTTTTTGGAGGTATAATTGGGTACTTAATAGGTTTATTTTTTTTCGAAGAAATTGGATTTAGATTAATTATTTCTCTTGGTTTGAGTGAACAATTTACTTTATTTAAAGAAATTTTAGAACAATACGGATATTTGTTTATTTTTGTCTCAGGAATAACACCTGTTCCCTACAAGATTGCCACAATATCTTCAGGTTTCTTAGGAATACCCATACATATCTTCCTTATAGCCAGTATTTTTTCTCGTGGTTTAAGATTTTATTTAGTTTCGTTAATTTGTATGAAGATAGGCCAAAGGGCTGAAAATTTTATAAAAAGATATTTCTTATTTGTTTCTTTGATATTGGTTGTAGTTATGGCAATACTATTTTTCTTGGGTCAAATTTTATATGAAAACTAGCACTAAAATAGCTCTATTAGCCTTCCTAATACTTTTATCAGTTCATATTTTAGAATGGGTTGGTTTTGCCCCTTGTGACCTTTGTTTGAAACAACGTTGGGCATGGTATTTTGTTTTAATAATAAGCACTATCTCATCCGGTTTTGATAATAGTAAAACCAAGTTAGTATTTTATGTTATTTCTTTGGTTCTCTATGCAAATGCAGTTTTTGCAATCTGGCATGCTGGAATTGAATGGAATTTTTGGGAAGGACCCCAAACTTGCAACATACAATCATCTTCTTTGGGGGATGATTTTCTTAATGATCTTAAGTCAAACGATAAGTTTGTTCCTTGCAATGAGACACCAATAAGAGTATTTGGTTTATCTCTTGCGGCTTATAATGCGATAGCGTCGATATTAATAGCTTCATTAGCATTACAGGGTATTAAGAAGAACAATGGAAAATAAAAGATTAGAAGAAATTATTCGTGTGGATCATGCAGGAGAACATGGTGCAACCTCAATCTATAAAGGGACAATTGATGTGCTTAATATACTTGGAGATGAAAAAACAAAAAAAATTATCTCTGAGATGGCTGAAGGAGAAATTGCTCATGTAAAAGAATTTGATAATTTAATTAGAAAAAAATCCATTAGACCTACGGCGTTTTTGCCCTTTTGGAAATTGACAGGGTATTCCCTCGGAGCAATTACCGCCCTTGCAGGTAAGGATGCGATTATGGCCTGCACAGAAGCTGTCGAAGAAGTTATTGATAAACATTATTCTGATCAGATTAAAGAAATAGAAGAATCTAAAATTGAAAGAGAATTTCTATTTACTTTAAAAAAATTTCACTCCGACGAAGTTGGGCACAAAACAACAGCTGAAGATGAATCCGGAAAAAATTCAGTCCTAATAAATTCTTTTAAAGAAATAGTCAGGATTGGTTGTAAGGGGGCAATAAAAATTTCTGAGAAAATTTAAGCTTCTAATTCAACATCCCAATAAAGAAAATCCAACCAACTTTCATGAAGATAGTTAGGTGGAAAAAGTTTTCCATTCTTGTGCAATTCATTTACATTTGGTTTATAAGGCCATTGATGGGGGTGCATCCCGGCCTCATTAAACAATCTATTAGATTTTTTTAAATTACAAGATGAGCATGCCGTTATCACATTCCTCCAAGTTGTCTTACCACCAAGAGATTTAGGAACAAGATGATCAAAAGTAAGATTCTCTTTAGAACCACAATATTGACAACTAAATCGATCTCTTAAAAAAAGGTTAAAACGTGTGAAAGCAGGCCACTCTGGTGATTTAATATAATCTTTCAAAGAAACAACTGATGGTAATTCTAACTCAATACTTGGAGATCTAACCGTAACACCATACGAAGAAACAATATTTACTCTATCAAGAAAAACTGCCTTAACTGAATCTTGCCAAGACCATAAGGATAAGGGGTAATATGACAAAGGCCGATAGTCGGCGTTTAAAACTAGAGCGGGACAAGCATCCGGATGTGTTGTGGTAGCTACAGACATGTTTCAAAATCTCAAACTTCTTTTCTCTCATTTTAGTAGTTTTGATTCTATCAAAAGTTTACAATATTTAAACTAAAAATATGTAAACAAATAATGAAAAATTATAATACAAGATTTGCTCCAAGTCCGACAGGTTACTTGCATTTAGGGCATGCCTTTTCAGCTATAATAGCTTCAGAATTGGCAGAAAAAAGTTCTGGGAATTTTTATTTGAGAATTGAAGACATTGATCTTGGCAGAAGTAAAATAAATTATGAAGAAACAATTTACGAAGATTTAGAATGGTTAGGATTAGAATATGAAAGCCAAGTAAGACGACAATCAGAACATTTTAAAACCTACGAAGAATATTTAAAAAAACTAAGAGATTACAACCTAATATACCCGTGTTGGGCTACAAGATCAGAAATAAAGAAAATAATCTTATCCGGCGGGAAAAAAGCATCCTCTTGGCCTCTTGATCCTGATGGTCAATATATATATCCCGAAATATACAAAGGTATTTCAGCCTCTCGTAAATCAGGATTAATGTTGAGCGGAAAAGATTTTTCATGGAGAATCGACATAAAAAAAGCCATATCTTTTGCTGAATCAAAAATTAAATCAAAAATTAGTTTTGATGAGATTGGTCTAGAACCAAAAGGAATAAGACCTGCTGAACCAAAACTTTATGGAGACTTAATTATAGCGCGAAAAGACATACCCACATCTTATCACCTGTCCGTCACCGTTGATGATTCCATCCAGAATATTAATTTAGTGACACGCGGATTGGATTTGTATCCCTCAACTTCAATACATAGGTTATTACAAATTATCTTAGACTTACCCGAACCAAAGTGGTTTCATCATAATCTTTTAAGAGATAAGAAAGGCCAAAAATTGTCGAAATCAACAAATTCAACATCCCTAAGGTTTTTTAGAAACAAAGGAACTACTAGGGAAGAAATAAGTAAGCTTATCAAAGAAATAGAGCCTTTTCCTTTAAATGAAGTTTATGCTACTAAGCAAACATAGTAACTGAATAATTATTATGGAAAACCAAGCGACAATTAATAAACTGGAACTGATTGCACAAAGCGTTCAAGAAATTGCGCGTTCAGCGCGTAAGGTAAATGCTTCACTAGTAAAAGAAAAGGGTATTGAATATAATCAACAACTCACACACGGTTTTGCATGGTATGCGACTTATGCTGAAACCATTACACAAACTGTTAATTGGATAAAAGAGTTAAATGAAAAAAACACATTAACCGATTATGAAATGGGAATTGCAAAAATTGGCGTTGGCGAATATTGCCTACAAGTGATGCATGGGATACCCATGAGCCAATCGGAAATAATTAGACCCCATGAAATTGGAGTTCAAAAAAAATTACTAAAAGATTTTAAGGATATATGTAAAGAAATTACTAATGCCTCTTCTTCCGAAAACCGACAAAAATTATCCAAGTTAATTTGGAAGAAAAAAGAGGATGGAATTTCTGCTAACATTGGACTTGATGAAACTTACAATAATATTAAAGAACAATTTTCTCGTTTTACTAACGAGAGAATAATACCTCATGCCCATCGTTGGCATCTTAACAATGAACTAATACCTCTAGAAATAATTAAAGAAATGGCGGATTTAGGCGTATTTGCTTTAACTATTCCAAAAAAATATGAAGGTCTTGGTTTGGATAAGAAGGCAATGTGTATAGTTTCGGAAGAATTATCTCGTGGTTGGATTGGAACAGGCTCATTGGGCACAAGATCAGAAATCGCAGCAGAACTAATTTTGAATGCGGGCACCAATAAACAGAAAGAAAAATATCTTAGCGCAATAGCTAAAGGAGAAATATTACCAACTGCTGTCTTTACAGAACCAGATATAGGGTCAGACCTAGCTCACTTAAAAACTCGCGCCAAACTTGATGGGAAGATATATAAAATATTTGGAAATAAAACCTGGATAACCCATGGAGCTCGTGCTGATTTAATGACTCTCCTGGTTCGAACTAATCAAACTATAAAAGATCACAATGGTTTGTCTATGCTCTTAGCAGAAAAAACTAGGGGTAGTGATAGAGACCCTTTCCCGGATTCCAATATTACAGGTAGTGAGATTAATGTAATTGGTTACAGAGGAATGAAAGAATACGACATTGCTTTTGAAGGTTTTGAAGTAACCAAAGATAATCTTCTAGGTGAAAAAGAAGGTTTAGGTTTTAAACAATTAATGACAACCTTTGAATCTGCAAGAATTCAAACAGCAGCAAGGGCAGTGGGAGTCTCTCAAAGTGCATGTGATTTAGCTTTAAACTATTCTTTAGAAAGAACTCAATTTGGAAAAAAACTTATAGAATTCTCGAGAATAAACGAAAAAATCACGATGATGTTTTGTGAAACCATGATGGCAAGACAATTGACTCTGTATGCTGCAAGAATAAAAGATACCGGTCAAAGGTGTGATATGGAAGCAGGAATGGCAAAACTTCTAGCTTCGAGAATTGCTTGGTCTGCGGCTGATAATGCTTTGCAAATTCATGGTGGAATAGGTTTTGCAACCGAAACGCCGATTAGCAGAATACTAGCTGACGCACGAATTCTTAACATTTTTGAAGGTACGGCAGAGATTCAAGCGCAAGTAATTGCCAAAAGGTTGATTGAAACCGATAACAGATAGTTTTTATATATCCAAAATTTTTATTTCTATGTAATAATAAAGCGTTCATATTGCTAAAAGGATCTCCATTGGTAAAAAATATAATTTCAGCTCTTATTTTACTTAATTTAGGATTCTTTAATTCTCCAATTTTTGCGTCAGAATATCGTGTTGGATTATCAATGCATGACATGGAAAGAAGAATTGAAGGAGGTGCTGCTCTTTCCATTGAAAAAATATTCGATCGACCAACATGGTGGCATGAATATGCTGGACGCCCCCATCTTGGTACACAAATTAGCCTAGCTAACAACACTCATCTTTTTTACTTTGGATCGACGTGGAATCTTTTTCAAAAAGGAAAGTTTTCTGGAGAACTTGCTTTTGGTGGTGCGATTCACACAGGAAATGAAGAAATAAAAAATGGTGAATTGGGTTATGGATGCAAAGCCAATTTTAGAGAATTGATAGCTTTTGGTTATGATATTAATGATAAACAAAAGATACAATTTAGTGCACAACATATGTCAAATGGAAGCCTTTGTGATCCCAATCAAGGCCTAACAACTGTCGGCATTAGATTTGCATGGAAAATAGACTAATGGTTAGGCTAACCAAAATTTATACCCGAACTGGTGATAATGGAGAAACAAGTTTAGGAGATGGTACAAGAGTTTCTAAAGAAGAATTAAGAGTAGAAACTTATGGAACAATAGATGAAGTGAATACCATTATAGGTTTGGTAAGAACACAGACAAAAGATTCTGAATTAATAATTCTAGATAACATATTAGCAGCAGTTCAAAATGAACTTTTTGACTTAGGAGCAGAAATTTCTATCCCTCTAACAAAGAATAATATTGAGATTATTGAAAAAACTAAAATTCTGGACGAACAAATTCTAAGAATTGAGGAAGAAATTGACCAGTTAAACTTTAGTTTGAAGGATTTAGACTCATTCGTGCTTCCGGGTGGCTCCAAAGCCTCAGCTCATCTTCATTTAGCTCGAACAGTGACAAGAAGGGCTGAAAGATTGATGGTAAGAATGAATAAACAAAAAAAGAATTCAATTTCAGAAACCGCTTTAAAATATGTAAACCGTTTATCAGATCTGATGTTTGTTGCAGCAAGATATGCTAACCAAAGCGATATAGGTGGTATTGGCGATGTTTTGTGGCAACCAGGAAATACAAGAGGTTAATATCACAAGGATATTATACATAATATTAGCTGTATGCTATTAGCGGTATGCAATAATTTTATTTAGATTCTTTTTAAGAGTGTTGTTGACACAACACATAAGGAGTTTTAGTTTTCTTTAATTTTGGTATCAATTTTTGGAGAATTTTATGAAGGTACTTGTGCCAATCAAAAGGGTTGTTGACTACAACGTAAAGATAAGAGTCAAGTCAGACCAATCCGGAGTGGAGCTAGACAACGTTAAGATGTCTATGAATCCATTTGACGAAATTGCTGTGGAAGAAGCGATTAGGCTACAAGAAGCAGGAACAGTTGATGAAATTGTTGCTTTATCCATCGGCCCACAACAAGCTCAAGAAACGATACGTACAGCTCTGGCAATGGGAGCAGATAGAGGAATTTTAATAAAAACAGAAGAGTTAGTTAATCCGTTAAATGTAGCAAAAATAATTCAAAAAGTCGTAGAAGAAGAAAATCCAAGCTTAATTATTCTTGGTAAACAGGCGATTGATGATGATTCTAATCAGACAGGACAAATGCTTGCTGCACTTCTAGGTTGGTCTCAAGGAACCTTCGCTTCCGAAATTAAAATTGCAGAAGGCAATATTAATGTAACTAGAGAAATTGATGGTGGATTACAAACCATAAGAATTAAGTTACCAGCTGTTATAACTACTGACCTCAGGCTTAACGAACCTCGATATGCTTCTTTGCCTAATATAATGAAGGCTAAGAAAAAAGTTATTGATGTAAAGGAACCAAAGGATTATGACGTGTCGCTTGACACTCAAATAGAGATTTTGAAGGTAAGTGAACCAGGTAAAAGAGAGTCTGGTGTTATAGTTGAAACAGTTGAGGAATTGGTCGATAAGCTTAAAAATGAAGTGGGAGTTCTTTCATGACAACATTACTTGTAGCTGAACATGATAACGATACCCTAAGCGATGCGATACATAAGGCAATGAATGCCGCACAACTCATAGGTGAAGATGTACATATCCTAGTAGCAGGAAAGGACTGTGAAAATGTTGCGGAAGAAAGCTCAAAAATAGAAGGAGTATCAAAAGTTCTGCTCTGTAATGACGATAAATATGAAAGAAACTTAGCTGAATCATATTCAGAACTAGTAAGTTCAATAGCTGATGATTATAAGACTATTGTGGCTGCATCCTCAACAACTAGTAAAAACTTTATGCCACGAGTTGCTGCTTTATTGGATGTACCTATGCTTTCAGATATTATTTCCGTTATAGATACTGACACATTTGAAAGACCTATTTATGCTGGAAATGCAATTGAAACAATAAAGATTTCATCTGAAAAAAGGGTAATTACAGTTAGATCAACTACTTTCCAGGCGGTTGGGAGCCAAGAGCCTTGCCCAACAGAATTAGCAGTTTCTGCTGAAGATCCATCCCTTTCAGAATATGTTGGAGAAGAATTAACCAAATCGGATAGACCAGAACTTACATCAGCAAAAATTATTATTTCTGGCGGAAGAGGTATGCAATCAGGTGATAATTTTCCAATGCTGGAAGCAATTGCAGACAAGCTTGGCGCTGCTGTTGGGGCTTCACGGGCAGCTGTAGATGCTGGTTTTGTCCCTAATGATTATCAAGTTGGTCAAACCGGTAAAGTTGTTGCACCAGAATTATATATCGCTGTAGGAATTTCTGGAGCTATTCAACATCTGGCTGGGATGAAAGACTCTAAGGTTATTGTGGCCATTAACAAGGATGAAGAGGCACCGATATTTCAAGTTGCTGACTATGGTTTGGTTGCCGATTTGTTCAAAGCCCTTCCAGAGCTGGAAAAAGCCTTAGACTAGTCATCTACATTCTTCAATTTAGTAATTGTGTTTTTAACTGATTGAGAATCCCATTCTAAAGGACCCTCTACTCTTCCTATCTCGTTTCCATTTCTATCAAGCAATAGAGTGGTCGGGAGACCTTTTGCTTTTAATAAAAAGCCCGATATGGTTTTTGGATCATGGAAACTTTCTAAATATTTTACATTTATACTATTTACAAAATTATCAATCTTATCAAATGAAGTCCTCTCAACAGCCACAATAATAACTTGGAACTCCTCATCACCAATATCACTCTGCAGTCTATCTAGCGAAGGCATCTCTACTCGACATGGTAAGCACCAAGTTGCCCAAAAATTAACCAACAAAATTTTTCCGGAAAAATCTGAAAACATGAATTCCTTATTTTCCCTATTAATAAAAGTAATTTCGGCTAATTTTGAGCCTTCTGTAGGGGAAGAAAAAATTACCTTAGATTTTTCTTGAAAAGATAAGTTGATAAAATAAGGCAATATCATGTATATGCAGACTAATAATAATGGAATAAGAAAAATTAATATGATTTTTGATTTATTCATTTTTATTCCTGGAGTATTTTTATAAGATAAAAGAAAATATGGTAAAAAAAACCAAAAAAAACAAAATTTGGGGAGGACGTTTTGTCTCAGGACCATCATCTCTAGCAGAAGAGATGAATGCTTCTGTGCATTTTGACTACAGACTCTATGAAGAAGATATTGAGGTTTCTATCGTCCATGCAAGAATGCTAGGGAAACAGAAAATAATATCTACGAAAGAAGCAAACCTTATTATATCAGGGCTGAGAAAGATAAAAAAAGAATTCGATAATGGTAATTTCTCTCTGGATAAGTCTCTAGAAGATATTCACATGAATATCGAGAAAAAACTAGAAAACAAAATTGGAAAAACTGCAAATAAGCTCCATACCGCAAGATCGAGAAACGATCAAGTCGCAACAGATTTTAGAATGTATTTAAGAAAGCAATGTTATCTTATTTTTGAACTTCTAAAAACTCTGCAAGAACATCTTGTGACTCAAGCAGAAAAACATTTCGACACAATTATGCCTGGATTTACGCATATGCAGATTGCTCAACCAATTACTCTTGGTCATCATTTACTGGCATATGTTGAAATGTTGGAAAGAGATAAGTCGAGATTCAAGGATTGTGTAAAGAGACTCAACGAAAATCCTTTAGGTGCTGGGGCTCTTGCCGGAACTTCTTTTCCCATTGATCGAAAGATTACAACCAAGGAATTAAATTTTTCCAAACCAATGGGTAATTCTATTGATGCGGTCTCCTCTAGAGACTTTGTTATGGAAACATTATCCTTTGTAGCCATTTCTGCATCCCATTTATCACGGCTTTCGGAAGAAATAGTCATATGGGTATCAGATGGTTATAACTTTATAGAATTACCAGATAAACTGTCTACTGGATCCTCAATTATGCCACAAAAAAAGAATCCTGACATAGCTGAATTAATAAGAGGTAAAACAGGAAGAATTATAGGCGCTCTAATGTCTATTTTTGTAATTATGAAGGCATTACCCTTAGCATATTCAAAAGATCTTCAAGAGGATAAAGAACTAACTTTCGATGCGTTAGACAATTTCGTTATTTCTATAAAATCGATGATCACAATTATTCATTCTTTAAAACCGAACAAAAAATCTCTAGCAGTAGCGGCTAGTAGAAAATTTTCAACGGCAACAGATTTAGCCGATTGGCTAACTTTCTCACTAAAAATACCTTTTAGAGTTTCTCATAAAATAACCGGGGAGATAGTGAAACATTGTGAAGATAACAACTTAAAATTACATGAAATAGACTTAGACACGCTGCAATCATATGATAAGCGGATAACTAGTGATATTTTTAAAGTTTTAGATCCTGAATCATCTGTTAAAAACAAAACTTCAGAGGGAGGAACTTCTCCAAATAACGTGAAGAAGAGCGCAAAAAAATGGAAGAAGAAATTAGCTCATGAAAATTTGTAATATTATTTTTTTTATATTAATTTTATCACTATCTGGTTGCGGAAGAAAAGGCGATCTTATGCCACCTCCTGACAGCAGTTTAAATATTACTTTAAACAAAACAACCTGGTTTGTAATAAAATGAAACATTTTCCTTATAAAAAAACTAGGATGGTGGTGGAAAATATTGATTTAACAGATTTATCAAAATACGTAGGAACGCCATTTTACTGTTATTCTTTAAACTCTCTGGAGGAAAGCTTTCACAAAATTAATGAATCCTACAAGAGTAACAATTTATTAATTTGCTATTCAATAAAAGCGAATTCCAATCAATCAATAATTAAGACATTTTCAAATTTAGGATGTGGAGCTGATGTGGTTTCACTTGGTGAATTAAAAAGAGCAATAAAAGAAAATATTCCAGGAAATAAAATAGTCTTTAGCGGAGTAGGAAAGAATACAAATGAGATTAATTATGCTCTCGAAAATGATATTTTACTTTTTAATGTGGAATCCTTAGATGAGTTACAACACCTTTCTTCCCTGGCAAAAAATCATGGAAAAGTAGCGCCTGTTGCTATTAGAATCAATCCTGATATTTCTGCCGGAGAAAATGAAAAGATTTCTACTGGTAAATCGCAGGATAAATTTGGGATAAGTTGGAAAGACGCTATTGAAGTGTATAACATCGCATCTTCTTTGGAAGGAATAGAAATTAAGGGCATTGATATTCATATAGGAAGTCAAATTAATGAGCTTGAGCCATTCTCAAGGAGCTTCGATTGTCTTTCCGAAATTATTAAAGAACTTAAATCCAAAAATTTTGATATTGATATTATTGATATAGGGGGTGGTATCGGAGTCGATTACAAAGAAAAAGGAAAAAATCTCGAAATCGAAAAATATTTTGACCTCGTTTCAAAAAAATTAGGAAATCTAGCTAAGACCATCATAGTTGAACCAGGAAGATTTCTAACTGCACATTCTGCAGTATTGATAACGGAAATTATTTATATAAAAAAATCATCTTCTAAAAATTTTGTTATAGTAGATGCTGCAATGAATGACTTCATCCGTCCGTCTTTTTATGGCGCTTACCATAAGGTTGTTCCCTTAGTAGATAATGAACAAGATGAGGAAGGAGGGAAATATGATGTTGTAGGTCCAATTTGTGAAACTGGAGATTTTTTTGCAAAAGATCTTCATCTCAAAAACCCTCAAAAGGGAGATCTACTAGCAATATTATCAGTTGGTGCATATGGATCAGTTTTATCTTCTAATTACAACAGTAGACCAACAATTCCAGAAGTATTAGTTAAAGATAATCAGTGGGAAATTATTAGAAAAAGGATTGAAGTAGATGAAATTATTAAAAGAGATATAATTCCAGACTGGTTATAATTATGGTCTAAGCTCAACTACAATGTTTGAAGCCTCTTTCGGATAATTATTAAATCTCAATTTAAAATCTTTTCTCTCGAGATAATCAAAGGTTTGGTTTCCAAAATTTAAAATTTTTTGTTCCAGTACTATTTCTTTACTATCTTCAATAACGATAACTATATTGGGAACATCTCTTTTGGTTGTATTTTGATTAACTAATGTTCCTGTCACCACTAAAGATGCGTTACCCTTTGCGTAGTCAATTTTACTTTTAAGATCAGAAATTTCTATGCCCTTTATGTTAATGGAAGGGTCTAGAACTTTCAAAATTTTAGCCGCATTTGGGAACTCATTAACAATATCATCTCTTTTGATCCAGATTGAAGAAATAAGCAAAAACGCAAACACAATAAATAGCCAAAGGAAAATATTAGGTTTTTCTTTATCTTGTTTTTTAACGGGAACTGGCAAGGGATGATCAGGTTCTTTATTAGGAATTATCCTTTCCGATTGGTTGTCATTGGGAATTCCTTGGGAGGTTGCTGGCTCAAAAAGAGGTGGAATGTTTATGGCTTTCCCGCTCGGATTGGAAGTCCATATAAATGAACATCGGGAACATTTAACTTTCCTACTCCTCGCTCCAAAACTTTCGGGTTTAACTGAAAAACTGGTATTACAAGCAGGGCATTGGATTATCATTTATAATAGTTTCCTAAAAAATTAGTTAAAATTCTACAAATTTTCTAATCTTTCTCGATTCGTATAACCTTACCATTAGGCCCATCAGTAAGTAAAAGTAAACTTCCGTCAGGAGCCATTTTGATACTTCTCACCCTTTCGGAAATTTCATCAAAAATAACTTCTTCCTTAATCTCATTCTTATTATCTGTGAATATCCGCCTTACATCACCGGGAACCAATGCAGATATAAAAATGCTACCATTCCACATAGGAAACATATCACCATTATAAAAAGTCATATCTGAGGGAGCAATTGAAGGGACCCAATATTTTATAGGCTGTTCCATCCCCTCTTTAACGGTAAAAGGAGAAATTATACTGCCATTATAATCAATACCATAGGTTATTGCAGGCCATCCATAATTAAGAGATGGCTCTATTTTATTTAACTCATCTCCACCTCTAGGTCCATGCTCATGAATGTAGACATGCTTATTTTGCGAATTATAAATTAAACCTTGGGGATTTCTGTGACCGTAAGACCATATTTCAGGTAAAGCATTTCCTTTATTAATGAAAGGATTATCATCTGGGATAGAACCATCATCATTTACTCTTAGAATTTTTCCATAATGATTATTAAGAAACTGCGCCTTTTCTCTATAATTAAATCCGTCACCTGAACTTATTAATAAAGAACCATCCTCTATGAATAATAGTCTTGCGCCATAGTGGTTCGAGGTTCTTCTAAAGGGTTGCGCTTCGAAAATTAATTTTTTATCACCCAAACTTAAATCATCTAATCTGAATCTCATTACCCTTAGTGTATTGTTATTTTTTTCTCCGGAGGAAAAAGAAAGATAGATCAGGTGATTTTCTATAAAATCTGGATGTAATATAATATCAGATAACCCTCCCTGACCCCTAAAGAGAACCTTTGGAGTGCCTGTAATATTTAATATTTCAGTTCCTATACTAGATTCTTTTAAAATTTTTAGTTTCCCAGACAACTCTGTTATGAGAATGTCTCCATTTGGCAAAAATGCTGAGCTCCAGGGGTGATGAAGTCCTTTTGTAATCAATTTAACTTTGTAATCTTTATTTTGTGCTGCAAGAGATGTCTCGAAAATAAAAATAAATAATAAAAAGAATAGACAAACTTTTTTAACCTTAAACATTACTACCTCTTGTTCTAAATTTATCACTTGCTAAAGAAACTAATTTTCCAAAAATGTAACCCCCTAAAAAGCCAGATAATAAAAATAAGATAAATCCAAGACTCGATCTAGCACCAGCAATCAGTGCTGCTCCATAGAAAGGAATTCTTACACCAATCAGCATTACTAAAATGGATGTAAGACCTGCCAAACCGTAGGAAAAATCTCTACGGAGAGGTATAAATATTCTCAAAATTCCCGCTATTACAAAACCTAGAGTTAGAGCTATACCTACTACCTGATAAAACAAAAGTCCGTTAGCAATATCATGGGTCAAAGAAGAAGGAAATATTCCTAACAAACCGTCAAATCCTTGTGAATTTAACCATAAAATATTTGATGAAAGATTGATAACAATACAAAGAGTGCCGGTAAATAAAACCGAAAATAGAAAGGAGAGTATTATTGAAAGATAAAACATAACGTAACCCTAAAAAGTTTTTGATTTTTTTTTTTCAAAACTCAATTTAATATCAAAAGATATAATATAACAATAGTAACACTAAAATTCTTATTTAGCGGTTATAGAAGAGACCAAAAAAAAATGAAACTAAAAAGAAACTTGAAAATAATAACTCTTTTTGTTTTTTTCTTATGTCTTTTTACTTTCATGGATTTTGTAAGGATATATTTGTCTAGCCAATCAAATCTAGGATCAAAAATTTACCGAGAGACAGTAATTGTTCTAACGGGCGGACCTAACAGAATAACTAAAGGATTTGACTTATTAGAAAAGGGTCATGCAAAAGTAATGTTCATTTCGGGAGTGAACCCTGTTGTGAAAAGATCCGATATCTCTAAAATTGTTAACCCAAAAAATGATAAAAGGCGGGCTAATCTTTTTTCTTGTTGCGTTTTTTTAGGTAAAAAATCTAAAGATACAAAATCAAATGCTGAAGAAACTTCGGACTGGATGATTAGTCGTGACCATTCAAAAGCTTTATTAGTGACATCACTTGAGCATATGCCAAGAAGCATTATAGAATTTCATAATAATGCGCCTGATATTGATATTATACCTTGGCCTATAATCACAAAAATGCATTACAAATGGTATAACCCGAGGAATTACAAGACAATAATACTCGAATATCTCAGATATACTGTTATTAGATTAAAATATATAATTGTTTAGGAGAAAAATTATTAAGACTTTCACTTCCAACATTTCAGTTTTTATTTTCTTTTTTACAACCGCAGTTGTTGCTATTGCCGGGATACCTCTACTTATTCTACCAAGAAAATATTCGGTAAATCTCATTCATCTTTGGTCAATTGGAATGTTGCGCATGTTTAGAAAAATGGATGGTTTAGACTGGCAAGTGATAGGATCAGAAAATATACCCGAGGGGCCATTTATCATTGCTTCAAAACATCAGTCAGCCTGGGATACAATTTTTTTTACTGCCTTCTTTAAAGATGCGTCTATGGTTTTAAAAAAAATTCTGATTTATATTCCAGCTTACGGCTGGCTTGCTATGAAAGCAAAAATGATTTGGTTAGACAGAAAAGGTCATGCAACAGCGATAAGACATTTGATTAATCAAGCAAGGAGTTGTGCCAAAGATAAACGACCAATTGTAATTTTCCCTGAGGGAACAAGAATAAAAGTGGGTCTAAGAGGAGAATATAAAGCAGGTGCTTTTGCTTTATATAAATATCTTGGCATTCCTTGTGTTCCCGTAGCATTAAATTCCGGATTATTTTGGGAAACAAAAGGATACAAAAAAGAAAAAGGCAAAGTAACTGTGAAATTTCTTAAAATCATCGAACCAGGGTATGATAAAAAAGAATTTTTTTCCATTTTAGAAAACTCTATTGAAACAGAAACTCAAAAACTCTTGAGACAATAAAATGAAATTTAGCAAAATTCCTTTGGGTATCTTACTACCTATCATAATAATCACGATTGGTGTTCTAGGATGGATAGGTTACTGGTACGCAGGATCATATTATATTCAGAAAAAGATCAAAGAATTTAACGATATATCCGTAGAAAAAATTTCCGTAGGTGGTTTTCCATTTTATTTCAATATTGATGCCAAAAATATTGTTTTGAAATCAAAACAATATATATCGACTGACTATTTGAGTGTTAAATCTTTAGCGTGGAGATTTGACCAAATCAGACTGGAAACCCATAAACCAATTACTATAGGTTTTTTAAATGGATTATCACTTTTTTTCATGAGTAATCAAACTACCTTGGATTTTCAACAACAAAAAGATGCCAATTACGAAATTCGTATATTTTCAGATAAGCCCATTTTAAAGGATAATATAAAAGGCTACACATTGGCACTTCAAAAAGTAAATTCTCAGATAACTATAGATAATAATATAAAATCAAGAATTTACTCAGAAATTTCGGTTAGCAAGTCTCCTATAATAGTTGATGGAATGTTATCCTCGGATATAAGGGGATATTTAAAAGGTGAATTAAATTTCAATTTTACAAATCCAGAAGATATTAGAAATATGTTTACACTTTTTAATGTAGATATTGCCGAGAACCCAATAATAAATCTTTTGTTAATTAATGGAAAAATAACTATCAGTTTTGATAGGGGCATCTCCCTTATAGGACCAGTACCAATAGGACCAGCGCCAAAAATTAAGTAATTTATTTTTTAAGTCTTCCAAAATCAATGTCAGATACTTCCTGACCAGCATCAATAATATTTTTTCTAACCTCTCTTGTATTTTCAAAGAAAGTTTGGAGTAGGTCTGAATCTTTTTCCTCTATAGCTTTTTTTAATTTCATTAAGTCTTTCGAAAAAAATGATAACATTTCTAAAACCGCCTCGTCATTATAAAGGAAAATATCTCTCCACATTTTAGGGTCAGAGGCGGCAATTCTAGTAAAATCTCTAAAACCACCTGCCGAATATTTAACAACCTCCTTGTTGGTTACATTGGCCAAATCATTCGCCGTTCCAACAATGTTATATGCTATTAGATGGGGAATGTGACTTGTAATGGCTAGCACCCTATCATGGTGTTCAGGATTCATAATTTCAACTTTTGATCCCATTTCTTCCCAAAGCAATCTTATAGAATTAAGAGCGTCTTTGTTCGTATCTTCAGTTGGTGTAAGAACACACCATCTATCATCAAATAATTCGGCAAATCCTGCCTCGGGTCCAGATAATTCGGTTCCAGCAATAGGATGTCCCGGAATAAAACTTACTCCCATTGGAATAACATTTGAAAGCTCTTCAATAACTTTTAGTTTCGAAGAGCCTGTATCGGTAACTATACAACCAGGTTTTAAATTATGAGAAACTTCGAGTATAATTTTTTTAAAGCTTGAAAGAGGGGTAGCAAGTATAACCAAGTCAGCGTCCTCTACAGATTTTACAATATCTATTTCTACTCTTTCTACTAAATTTCTTTCCAAGGCAATGTCCAGAGTTTTTTGGCTACGTGCAACTCCAATCAATTGTGCTGTACTGCCAGCTCTTTTCAAGGCTAAGCCTATTGAACCTCCAATCAAACCTAATCCGATAATTGTAATTTTTTTAAATAATTGCTTCATGACTAATTTATTAAATCCTCAAGCAAAGACAAAACCAGATTGTTAGCCTCTTCCGATCCTATTGTTAGGCGTAGAAAATCTGGTAATCCGTATTCATCCATCTGTCTCAGAATAAGCCCTTTTGAGGAAAGAAGTTCATAAATCTGATTTGCAGAAAACCCTAAACTTTCAGGACATTGCATAAGAATAAAATTACATTCACTAGGCAACACTACAAAGCCCAAATGAGAAAGAGACTCACTTAATTTTGGAAGCCACAGACCGTTATGCTTGGTAGAAAAATTTATGTGATCCTGATCTTTAAGAGCCTGTATCGCTGTCTTCTGAGCAGCCACATTTACTGAAAATGGAATCTTCATCCTATAAAGCATATCCTTGATTTCTTTTGGACAATATGCCCAGCCAACACGTAATCCTGCTAATCCGTACACCTTAGAAAAAGTCCTAGTTACAACGATATTTTCATTTCTTTTTGCCAAACCAAAACCCGCATCATAATTCTGATTTCTAACATATTCGGCATAAGCTGCATCAA
>CAJWUE010000007.1:0-38362 GCA_913047775.1 uncultured Rhodobiaceae bacterium | reverse complement strand
CTCTAAAGTCTGACAATTATCACGAGCTAACTTCACCCAAAGAAGCAATAAGGCATATGGAATTTCAAGGTGAGGCAATACGGCAAACACGCGACCTACTAGATAACGAAAAAAGTTTAATTGGTTTTGTGGGTGGACCTTGGACTGTTTTGTCATACGCTGTCGGCATTAATAAAGGTGAATTTTATGAAGAAGGGTTTCATAACGAATTTCTTAACAAAGCTCTTTATGAAAAAATATTTCCTCTGATAAAAAAGAATATTTCTTTGCAGCTCAATTCAGGAGCAGAAATAATTATGATATTTGATACTTCTGCAGGTAGTATTTCTGATAAAGAGGCTTATGAGATCTATTCAAGAGATATATATAATTATTTAATCGAACCACATGATGGAAAAGTTGGATATTTCTCAAAACATCCCTTTGAGAGTGAATTTTTTATGCAAGAAATGAATAATTCGGAAACAAAATTAGCTGGAATCGGAGTTGATCAAAACAAAACACTCTCATATTGGTTAAATAATACCAATACAGGATTTATACAGGGGAATTTTAATCCAGAGACCCTTTCAAAACCTCTTGATGATTTTAAAAGAGATTTTGACGAATACATAGGGCAAGTTGAATCTATGTCGGAGGAAGAAAGATCGGGGTGGGTGTGTGGCTTGGGGCATGGAGTTCTTAAGACAACACCAGAGGAAAACGTGCATTTCTTTATTAGAAAAATAAGGGAGATTTTCAGATAACTGAAATAAAGGGAAAGGTTTTGGATCAAGAAAATAAAAAGCAATTAGCAAGTGAGTGGTTTAGAGGATTAAGAGATAATTTTTGTTCTCAATTTGAAGCCATTGATGGAAAAAAATTTGTTAGAAAAAAATGGAGTCATTCTGGTGAAGGCGGTGGTGAGATTAGTGTTATGAAAGGCTCTGTTTTTGAGAAGGTGGGTGTCAATATTTCAACTGTAAATGGTACGTTTAAGGAAGAATTTAGGGAAAATGTTTCAGGGACTGAAAATAGCCCAAATTATTGGGCCAGTGGAATTAGCATTGTTGCCCACATGCACTCACCATATATTCCAGCCTTTCATTTTAACACAAGGTTTATTGTTACCGGTGAGCAATGGTTTGGTGGTGGAGTAGATCTAACTCCCACTATAATAAATGACGATGACGTTCAAGAATTCCATAATACCTTCAGAGATGTATGCAACAATCATGACAAGTCGTATTATCAGAATTTCAGGAAGCAATGTGAGGAATATTTCTTCCTTCCGCATAGAAATGAGGAAAGAGGAAAGGGAGGTATATTTTTTGACCACATGAATACTGGAGATTGGGAAAAGGATTTTGAATTTGTTAAAGAAGTAGGAATGGCTTTTCTAAAAGTAGTTCCCAGCATAGTTAAGAAAAGAAAAGATATTAAGTGGGATGAGAATGAAAAAAATCTACAATTGTTAAAAAGAGGGAGATACGTAGAATTTAATTTGCTTTGGGATCGCGGTACCCAATTTGGTTTGAAAACCGGAGGCAATACCGAAGCGATCCTAATGTCCATGCCTCCTGAAGCGAAGTGGGATTAGATATGTTTTTATGGATTAAAGCCATCCACATAATTTCGGTAATAGCCTGGATGGCAGGATTGCTATATCTTCCGAGGTTATTTGTTTATCATTCGGATAAAGAAATCAAACAAAACACCAGCAACACCTTCAAGGTTATGGAAAGAAAGCTCTACAGATTTATCATGAATCCTTCGGTGGCATTAGTTTGGATTACAGGTTTAATTTTGTTTTATTATTCGGGAATAGAGACCTGGTTATTGGTTAAAATAGCACTTGTAATTTTGATGACATTCTTTCACATTTTTCTGGGTCAATGTCTTAGGGATTTTTCCGCAGATACAAATAAATATTCATCAAGATTTTTCAGGATCATTAATGAGGTACCTGCTATTATAACGATAATTATTGTTTTTTTGGTGGTGTTACAGCCTTAGTTATTTTGACTTGATTGAATGGCTTTCCAAACCTTATCTGGGGTAGCAGGCATTTCGAAATCTTTAACACCTAAATCTTTAAGAGCATCTATTATTGCATGTATAACTGCTGGAGGAGCAGCAATGGCGCCAGCTTCACCACAACCCTTGACTCCCAAACCATGTACGCATGGTGTGACTTCTGTTTTTACTATCATATGAGGCACACTATCAGCCCTTGGCATAGTATAATCCATGAAAGAGCCATTAAGGAGTTGAGCAGTTTCCTCTTCATAAACACAATTCTCCAACATTGCTTGCCCTATACCCTGGGCAACCCCACCATGAACCTGTCCTTCTACTATCATAGGGTTTATTATGATACCGAAGTCATCTGAAACACAATAATTTTCTATCTTAGTTTGTCCCGTTTCTGGGTCAATTTCAACTTCACATATATGGGCGCCTGCAGGAAAAGTTAGGTTAGGAGGGTCATAAAAAGATGTTTCCTCAAGTCCTGGCTCAAGTCTCTCAATTGGATAGTTTCCAGGAACGTAAGCGGCCCCAATAACATCGCCTAAAGAAACAAATTTATTAGAATTCTCAATTGAAAATTCACCATTTTCAAAAATAATTTCATCTACCGATGATTCAAGTAAATGAGCGGCAATGTTCTTGCCTTTATTGATAATTTTCTCCAAGGATTTAACTAATGCCGCTCCTCCCACTGCCAATGACCTAGATCCAACTGTACCCACTCCAAAAGGAATTCGTCCTGTGTCCCCATGAACGATATCAACTGACTCAAAGGGTACACCCAGTTTCTCATGGACTATTTGAGAAAAAACTGTTTCATGACCTTGACCATGGGAGTGGGATCCAATAAAGACGCTAACGGATCCAGTTGGATTTACTCTTACTGTTGCAGATTCATAATATCCACCTCTTCCACCAGCTTCAAGCGTTACCTTTGAAGGGGCAACACCACACGCTTCAATATAGCATGAGATACCAAGACCCCTGAATTTTCTTGTATTTAGTGACTTCTCTTTCCTTTTTTCGAAATTCTTATAATCAATTGCCTGAAGAGCTGAATCAAGGGTAGCTTGATAATTACCGCTGTCGTACGTCAGTGTTCCAGGCGAAGCGTAGGGGAACTGATCAGGCTGGATAAAATTCTTTTTGCGTAATTCTATTGCATCAATACCTATAGTTCTGGCTGCAGCCTCGACTAACCTCTCAGTGACATAGGTAGCTTCAGGCCTGCCAGCGCCTCTATAGGCATCCACCGGAACTGTATTGGTGAATATACCTTTTACGTTGCAGTAAATATTAGGGGTCTTATAAGGACCAGGTATTAATGGGCCATAGAAAAAAGTAGGAATAGCGGGACCAGACCCTGACAAATACCCACCGAGGGCAGCTAGAGTATCTACTCTCATAGCCAAGAAATTTCCATCAGAATCCATAGCTACTTCTGCTGTTGTTATATGATCCCTACCATGTCTATCGCTAATAAAGGCTTCACTTCTTTCAGATGTCCACTTTATAGGTCGTGCTAATTTTCCCGCAACCCAAGTAACCGCGGACTCTTCCGCGTAATGGAAGGCTTTTGATCCAAAACCACCACCGACATCTAGAGAAATCACTCGGACTTTTTGTTCTTCCAAACCAAGGACCCCACATACAAGCATTCGAATAATATGCGGTAGTTGAGTTGTTGTATAAAGTGTGTACTGATCTTTACCTTTGTCATACATTCCAATGTAGGATCGGGGTTCCATGGCATTTGGCACAAGCCTATTATTGGTCAGTTCAATCTTTACATGGTGTTTAGCTTCTCCAAAAGCTTTTTCAGTTGCCTCTTTATCACCTAGTTCCCAATCGAAGCACTGATTATTGGCAATATCCTCCCAAATTTGTGGAGCCCCATCTTGTTGGGCTTTTAAAGGTGAAACGACTGCTTCAAGTTCATCATAATCATATTCTATTAACTCACATGCATCTTTTGCTTGATTAATGCTTTCAGCAATTACAATTGCCAATAACTCTCCTACAAATCTTATTTTTTCTTGAGCAAAAATGGGCCATGGAGGTTCTGCCATTGGAGGCGTACCTTCTTTAGTTGGAGTTTCCCAACCACAAGGAAGAGCTGCATCAGTGTCCTTTCCAGTGTAAACGGCTACAACGCCATCACTCCCCTCGGCTTTTGTGGTACTTATAGATTTCAAAATAGCATGAGCAACAGGAGATCTTAAAAAGTATGCATATAATTGGTTTGGTTGTTTTATGTCATCAGTGTAAGTTCCTTGACCAGTTATGAAACGATGATCCTCTTTCCTTAGAACTGACTTACCCATTCCCTGATCAGACATTCTTGCTACCTTTTCTTAAATAATAATAAAACCATACAAATAAAACATTAATTCATTTATGATGCATTATATATTAATAACAGTAAATTTTTTTTGGGGATAAAATGGACTTAGGAATTAATAATAAGGTGGCATTAGTAACTGCTGCAAGTCAAGGTCTAGGGAAAGCTTCTGCAATAGAGTTAGCAAAAGAAGGCGTCAAATTAGCTATTTGTTCAAGGGATGTAGAAAAAATAAAGAAGGCAGCAAATGATATAAAAGAACTCACCAATTCAGAAGTTTACTGTATACAGGCCGATTTAAGTAATAAAGAAGATATAGATAATCTTGTTAGTCATGTAGAAAAAGAACTCGGTAATATTGATATTTTGGTTAACAATACTGGAGGTCCCAAGGCTGGCTATTTTGATGAATTGGATGATAGTGACTGGGTGAAAACTTTTGAATCAACTTTTCTGTCCGCTGTTCGAGTAACTAGAAAAGTTATACCCTCTATGAAAAAGAATCAATGGGGTAGAATAACTAACATTAGCTCAATTTCAGCAAAACAACCTATAGATAATCTAATCCTTTCTAATGGAGTTAGAATGTCAGTGCATGGTTGGTCGAAAACCCTTTCAAATCAATTAGCGGAACACAATGTTCTAATAAATAATGTATGCCCCGGATTTACTCATACGGAAAGAGTGGATGGATTAATTAAGCATCAGGCCGAAGCCTCAAAAAAAACTGAAAAAGAGATTGTTGATTCCATAGCAAGCGACATTCCGGCAAAAAGGGTAGGGAAAGCAGAGGAGTTAGCAGCATTAGTGGCTTTTTTATCCTCTGAAAAATCAAGCTATATTACCGGACAATCAATAGCTGTTGATGGCGGAGTATCTGGACTTCCAATATAGCTAACCTTCAGTAAGTCCAAGCCCTAATCCACCGTCAACATCCAATACCGCTCCTGTTGTCCATTCGGCGCATATTAGATATTCAACCGCTTCAGCTATTTCATGGGGTTTCCCAATTCTGCCCATAGCATGAATTCGAGCCATGGAATCCAGCCTTTTTTTTGCGGTTTTATCATCAAATATTCCTGCTCTTTGATTGATCTCAGTAAAGATTGCTCCTGGTACTACGCAATTCACTCTAATTTCATCTTCACCCAGTTCTGCAGCAAGAACTTTTGTTAAAGTTTCCAAAGCACCTTTTGTTGCTGCATATGGTGATGCACCAGGAAAGGCTCTTCTGTTATGAACAGATCCGATAAAAATATTAACGCCTTTGGACTCCTTAAGATAATTCTTTACTTTACCTAAAAGCATCATTCCAGCAACAACGTTGGAATTAAAGACTTCCATAATTCTATCTTCTTTGAGTTCATCAATCTTGCCGCGATACATATTTCCTGCATTATTCACTAAAACATCAATCTTTTTTCCATGATTTATTGCTTCTTTGACTAGCTTGTTACGGTCATCTTCTTTTGTAACATCAGCCACTATGGCTCTTACATTTTTTCCAAGAATAGCACCGGCCTCTTCAACTTTTTCTGGTCTTCTTCCACATATAGTTATCCTCGCTCCTTTTTCAGAAAACTGTTTTGCCATGCCAAAACCCAGACCGGTGCACCCTCCAGTTATTATCATAGACATTGACTTTATATCAAGCATCACTATCTCCACTTACCCATAGTACAGACCTTTTAATTATTTTTGATAATTCCTCATTTTCTAAAGAGTTAGAGTCATGTCCGAGTGCATTATATATTACTCTTCCTTGCTGATATTCGTAACTCCATGCAATTATATGCTCTTCTTTTGTTTCTTCAGTATAACCTATCAAAAAAGGTTTTGATTCCGGCTCAAGCTCAAGATTGTGATAGACCTCATCATTTAGAGTAAAGGATTGAATATTATCTGTTACGAAATGGTTTGCTATGGGCATTACTTTGATAGGCCCTAAAGGAGGATGAAAAGTCCTATCCCAATTCCATTTTCCTCCTAAAACTTTTGACCACCCATCCCAATCATCAAAACATATTGAAGAGGTATGAAGAGCTATCATGGATCCTCCGTTTTTAATGTAATTATCCAAATGTTTCCTTCCGTCATCTGATAAGCTGAACGCCCATTCATCTATATAAGGTAAATATTTCTCATGATTTAACATTCTCCACCTAAGAGCATTAATTGTTAGCAAATCATAATCTTCCAAATTTTTAAATGCCCCCTCGATATCCATTGTTATTAAAGATTCATAACCAATATCATTGAGGATTGTCGATAATGTTTTTGAGGAGTCTTCAAAAGGGTGAAATATACCCCCTGAAATAATTAAGTTTTTTTTCATTATTCACGCGGAAGTTGAGCAATAACGCTGTTTATAACTCCTCCATCTACTACTAAATTGTGACCGTTTATGTACGAGGCTTGTTCAGAAGCAAGAAACAAAACCGCATTTGCAATATCTTCAGCCTCACCCAGTCTTTTTGTTGGAACCGATTTTCCTCTTAACTCCCTAACTTTTGGATCGGCATAAATAGGTTTAGACATACCAGCATCGATAAAACCTGGTGATATTGAATTTATTCTAATTCCATAATGTCCCCATTCAATGGCCATTTGTTGAGTTAAAGATATAATTCCTGCTTTAGCCGCTGGATAACCCCCTGTTCCAGGCCCTGGATGAATACCATTTATTGACGACATATTAATAATAGTCCCCGAACCCTTCTTTATCATACGTTTTATTGCTGTTAGTGAGGTTATGTAGGATCCTATTAGACTAATATCTATACTTTTTTTGAAATCTCGAACACCTTGTTCATCTAAAGTTCCAAAAATTACGATGCCAGCGTTATTCACCAACAAATCTGGGGTTTCTCCAAATCTTTCAAAGGCTTTTTTAATAGATTCTTCATCCGTAACATCCCCTTTAATTGCTATAGTGTTTTTGTAAATTTTACTATTGTTTTCTAGAGCTTCGTCATCGATATCAATCATACCCACCCTATATCCATTTTTATTTAAATGTTCAGATATTTCTTTTCCTATACCTTTACCAGCGCCGGTTACTATTGCATGTTTCACTTTTTCTCTCCAAATAGAACTGGATAACTTCCCCAATTTGGTCTTTCGGTATTCATGTCCTTTAAAGGTTTGTTATCAGGGTCCAACCTTACTTTGTTTTCTATAAGTTTTCTAACAAGTAATGTAACTATTCCATACTGATGTTTTTTCGGCAGAGTCTTTTCATCTGGTATTAATCCTCCATCTAGATCTCTACCAAAACATAAATGTAGCCCTATGCCAAAAGTTAGGCCCCATATACTTTGATTTGGATCTAGTTTTCTATAAGGGTTAAATTCCTCTGCATCAATCCCAAAAATTTCCTTATCTCTATTGGCGGTATGCAAGTCCATAATGAGAAGATCATCCTGATTCATCCTGATCTCTTTATCAAGCTCAATAGGGCATGTAGGCTTTCTCCAAGCAACAGGACTGGCGGGGTGCAATCTCATGCTTTCATGTACGCATCTCTGTAAAAAGATCGGGTCGTTATAGATTTTTTCTTTATCTTCTGGATGTTTCTCCATCCATTCAAAAATTTCATGCAGGGCATGAACCATTGAATTGGCTGTGCTATGAGAACCAGCCTGAAGATAAAAAGCTATTTCCCTCTTAATAAGATCATCATCCAAGTTAATTCCATCTACATTCCTAAGCAGTACAGTCAACACATCCCTAGGAAGATCATCCTCATTAACTTTCTTATCGTTAAATTGTTTTAAAATTTTCAATCTTCTGTTTTTAGAAGGTATTAAAAATTTTTCTTCAAATACCCCTAAGGCTTCCGTAACTTCCATATTAACTTCATCATGCGGTCTCTTAGAGTGGACTAATGTTGCACCCTGACTAAAAATTTTTACAAGAGTTAATAAATTTTCGGTCTCTTCAGGAGTTTTTTTAAATCGATCTATCCCTGCGAAGTCTGCAGTAAGATTCATTGTTATTCGGTATCCAAAATCAATAAGATCTGCTGAACCGTTCTTTAGAAAAGGAAATATAGTCTCTTCTAAAGTTTTTGGAAAAAGCTCGTGCTCATAATACTTAAAAAAATCTCTTTGAAATACTTTATGTTCTAGTTTTCTTCTTTGGTGATGTTCTTGTCCATGCAGTGTTAAGAGGACTCCTTCCATAATAACTTTACCTTCATCATACAGGGCTTGTTTGAGATCTCTATTAACAAGAGCTTTTTTGATAGTTTGATAGTCTGAGGTTTCAAATTTTGTCACTATTTTAACCCACAGGGTCAATTAAAATAGGGTAATAACCCCAATTAGGTCTTTTGGTCTTTTCATCCATTTTTGGTGAGTCGTCTGGGTTTGGAAGAGCGTTATAACTAAGTAAAACTCTCATTATCATTGTAACCGTTCCATATTGATGATTATTTGGGTCAGTATCTTCTTTAGCGACAATTCCTGCGGCCAAGTTTCTTCCTATACATGAGTGCATTCCTAAACCAAATGATAGTCCATAAATATTTTGTCCATCCGGAGTTTTTCTCTTTGGATTAAATTCCTTTGCATCTTTTCCGAAGATTTCTTTATCCCTATTTGAATTATAAAGGTCAATAATGACTTTATCCCCTTCTTTTGCGTCTTGATCGTTGGGTAGACTTACGGGACATATTGGTTTTCTCCATGCAACAGGACTTGAAGGATGAAGCCTGGTGCTTTCATGAACACATCTTTGCAAAAAGATCGGATTTTTATAGATGTTATTTTTTTCATCAGGATGCTTATTTAGCCACTTCATGATCTCATGAAAAGCATGTACTAGAGAATGAATAGATGTCTGAGCGCCAGCGAGTAAATAAAAAGCGACTTCTCTCATAAGGACATCATGGGGTAGACTCAATTTATCCTCATTCAACAAAAGAATTGTTAATATATCTTTCGGTAAATCGTTGGGGTCATCATTATTATTGATTAATAATTTTCGTGTTTCAATTGAAGGACCTAAAAATCTTAAATCAAATTCTTCAAGAGCTTTTTTTACCTCTAATTTAACTTCATCATGGTTACGTGTTGAATGAGCTAGAGTTGCTCCTGAGGCGAACGTCTTTAACATTCTGAGAAGCATCTCGGTTTCTTCTTTGGATTTTTCAGGTCTATCAATACCAGAAAAATCCGCAGTGAGATTTAACAAAACTCTAAACCCAAAATCTACCAAATCTAGTTTCCCTGCTCTTTTGAAAGGCTTTAACGTTTCTTCAATAGTTTTTGGGAAAATTTTGTCTTCGTACAATTTAAATGTATCTCGAGTAAATATCTTGTTCTCTAATTTTCTTCTTTTTTTATGTTCTTCACCATGAAGGCAAACTAGAACTTTATCCATTATTACTTCACCTTCATCGTATAAGGCTTGCATAAGATCATTATTTCTCAATGTCTTCACAGCTTCTTCGTATTTTGTGAAAGTAAATTCTTCCATTTTCTAGATTTTTTCTTTAGATACCTCTTGTGTCAGGATATTGTTTGAATAAGGAGATAACCTCCAACCTGAAACAGGGTTTACTTGAGATGGTTGGATTGTTTGATCTATCTCTTTACCACCCAAAAAGATGTATTCTAATTTGGATTTATCTCCTAATACAGTAATATCTTCCAGAGGATCTCCATCAACAACTAGAATATCCGCTAGCATATCTTTTTCTAAGGTTCCAACCTCACCTTCTTTTTGTAAAGCCATAGCACCGTTTTTAGTTGCACAAACAATAGTTTCAAGATTGGTCATTCCAATATCATTAGCAAAAACCTCTAATTCTCTATAGTGCCATTCTCCGTAAGGTGTTAAAGAAAATCCACTTTCGGTTCCGCATAATAAGGGGACTCCAGATTTATGCACTTTTTGCAAGATTTCACAATTGTCCTCTATTTCCTTCCTAAAAATTTCTCGATATTCTTTAGAAGCTCCCACAGCTTCTCCGTAATCAGCTAAATTGGCCTGAAAAGTAAATGTTGGCACAAGTGGAGTTTTGTTTGAACAAACGAGGTCTATCGCTTCATCATCCATGTAAGTGGCATGAAGTATCATATCCATTCCTGCCCTTACGCTATCGGTTACACTTTTGGCGTTTCTGCAATGTCCTACTACTTGGACACCAAGATCATGAGCGATATCACAGACCAGTTTAAGTTCTTCATAAGACCATACAGAAATCTCTCCTACCTCTTTTTGATTTGGGACTAGACCAGTTACATGGACCTTAATCCAATCAACACCATGCTTTATTTGCTTCCTTACTTCTTCAGAAATTTCATCATTGTTATGTACAACTTTAGCATATCCTCTAAGACCGTCATCAGGAATCAATCTTCCTGCAGTCCCGCCAACTGATGTTAACAGAGCATTACCTCCAGTTGACATTCTAGGTCCCTCAACATAACCACTATTTATTGCATCTCTAAGATCAATACCGGTTTCATAGAGACTGTCAGCATCCAAAAATCCTGTGACTCCCGCAAGAAGAACTTTTCTTACATTCCAAGCAGCGACTATTGCCGCTAAACCTTCTCTTCTATGAAAAAACAATTCATCATTTGAAGAAGGCTCATCAAAAGTTATATGGCAATGCGAATCTATTAATCCTGGCATAACCGTTTTACCGCTAGCATCAACTTTTCTTACATCATTTCCCGAGCCCAACTCATCAGCTTCCCTGCCTGTTGCTAAAATATTACTCTTTTCAATAAGAATAGATTCTTTTTTTATATTGGAACCTGTTCCATCAATAACATTTCCGTTTTCTATTAGAGTCTTTTCTTCCATTTTTGCCCCCATAGACGTTATAATAACAATTATAAGCTATATTCGCGACCTTAATATATCAAAGGGATAATAAAATATCGTTAAAAATACTCTAAAGGCAAGAAACTATGTCAACAAAACAATCTTTTAGATCCATTGGATTACTTAAATCTTCGTTACTTCTCATGCTAATAATCTTTGGTATTTGGCTTCTTAATGATCGGGGATTGCTTTCTATTGTTATGGAGGGTGATAAAAGTCACATTTCTAAGGTTATTGGTTTTCTATGGATAATTTCAACTTCTTATTGGCTGTTTTTATCAAATGAAATCTCAAAAGAAAGAGATTCTTTCAACGTCACTTCTTTTATAAATACTAAACTTTCAATTTCTAAATACTTTATAGCCTTAGACAAAGGTGAAGAAAAAGATATTCTCTTAAAAGCCTTTGAGGCAGAATATACGAAAAAATTGAGCTATGGATGGATGGCTGCAGATATTTCTCTAAAATTAGGTCTTTTGGGAACAATCATAGGTTTTATCTTAATGTTACAACCTATTGCTGAATTAAATGATACTAGCCCAGACTCTTTGAAGTTAGCATTATCAGGCATGAGTTCAGGTATGGCTGTGGCCTTATATACGACTCTAACTGGTCTTATAGGAAGCACTCTCACTCGTATTCAATTTCATATTCTATCTGTTCGGGTTTCTTCACTACTTAACGACATAACTTTTTTTCTAGATAAAAATGTTGAATAACAAACTAATAGTTACAGAAGACAATAGTGGAGATGCATTTATCGATCTTCTCTTTAATGCGTTGCTTGGTTTTGCATTTATGTTCTTTATTTCTTTTGCGCTTATTCAGAAACCACTAGAAGGTGGTAATATTGAATCAAAGGCAGAATTTCTAATATCTGTAGAATGGGAGGATTATCATCCTGACGATATTGATCTAATAGTGGAAGATCCTAGGGGAAATGTTGTCTATTTTCAGAACCAACAAGCAGGTCTGATGCACCTAGATAGAGATGATAGAGGAACCTTAGCCGATAGATTAATAATTGACGGTGTGAACGTTGAGAACCCTGCTAATCAAGAGATTGTTACCATACGAGGTTTTATGGCTGGAGAATATGTCGTTAATCTGTTGCATTATAAGGCACATTTTTCAATTCCTTTAAAAACCAAAGTCAAGGTTGAGAAGATTAATCCTGAAGTTGACACAGTGTATTTTGGCAATCATTTTCTTAATGAAACTGGTGATGAATTGACAGCTGTCCGTTTCTTTTTGGACGAGAAAGGAAATGTAGAGGATTTAAACTATTCACAAAAATTACTGATAACTAAATCTGGAGTATTAAAATAATGTTATCAACCCCAGTAATTTTAGGAATTTCTTATGCCGCAATATTTGCGCTGTTATTAAGCTTGAATTTTTTTACTAGATTTTCCGTTACTCTCAAGATGTTCTTCGTTCTAGGTTCTTTGTTATTTTTTATTATATTCTATGAAGCCATTCAGGATTTGCAGGGAAGACCATACAAAAACGATGATATATTAAAAAATAATAAATCGTTCCAACTATTATGGCATAAAACTGAAGATCCCAATAAGATCACTAATAGCGAAGGAAAAATTTATATTCTTGTTCAAATGATTAGTGAACAAGGTTTAATCCTTTCAGAACCAAGATTATTGCAAATACCTTATGATTCACTTATTAACGAAAAATTAGAAGATGCTATGGAAAAAGTAAAGAAAGGTACACCAATATCCGCTCGTTTTTCTTATCTCGAACTTAAACCTTATGAAGGCGAAGAAATTCCTCAAATGGATAAGAATTTTGATATCTATAATTCCCTTTCAGGTGATATAGAATTAGAATTTAATGAAATAGCTAAACCCAGTCTACCTCCTAAGTAAAAATTATTGATTTAGTTGAGCTAATCTTTCTTTTGTCGCAATATCGACAATAAAAGAATAAACTTGAAAAGCGTTTTTTTCTGTGAGTATGTCTGAGAATCCTTTCATACCGTTTTCCTCGAATAATCCATAAAGAACTATTTCGTTAAATAGTTTGTGTGTATCATGACTCATTAACCTCAAATCAGATATTGTTTTTCCGTGTACACCTGTTCCATGACAAATGGCGCAATAATTAGCATAAATATCTTCTCCTGCTCTTACATCTTCCATACTTGCATTAATTATTGGTTGTTCAGGTATAATTATTTTTTTTTCAGGTATATATTCTATTTCAGATTTTCCATTTAACTTGAAGGTCAGTAATCTTCCATCATTACCATATTTAATAGCAGCTAATTTTCCTTCCCACTCTCCAAAATTATCTCCTATGAAATTGCTTGCTCCACCATCACCTGCAAGAACTGATATATATTGTTCACCGTTAACAAGATAGGTCACAGGGGGAGCCATAATTCCAATCTTGACATTTTTTGACCAAACAACCTCACCACTTTCTACATTATAAGCCTCCAAATACCCAGAACCATTACCCTGAAATACCAATCCTCCGGCTGTTGTCAGGGGTCCTCCATTCCAAAATTGTTGATGCTTAACTGACCATTTCGTTTCCCCTGATATAGGATCAAATGCCTTTAATTCTCCTGTAATGGGAGGCATAGCTTCACCTTCAACCATGTCTGGTACTGTATCGAATAAATTAAATTCAGTTCCCGTATTCACTGTTTCAGGTAGCATTTTGTACAATCCTGTTTTGGTAAAACTTTTTTTGACTCTGTGTATTGCCGGTATTTCCATCGTTGGGATAAAGACTAGATTTTGTTTGGGATCATAGGACATTGCCTGCCATCCATGCCCACCATATGTGCCAGGAACAATCCATACCGCCTTTTCGTAATAATTTTTATTAGGATTAAGGACGGGTCTACCCGTTTCCATATCAACATGTGTTGCCCAATTTGTATAAACGTAATTATTTGCTCTTAACAATTCTCCTGTTCCGCGATCAAGGACATAAAAGAAACCATTTTTTGGCGCCTGCATAAGAACTTTTCTGCTTCTTCCGTCTATCACCATTTCACTGAGCATGATATCTTGTGTGGCTGTATAGTCCCATTTCTCCTCTGGAGTTGTTTGGTAGTACCAATTCATTCTTCCGGAATCTGCATCAAGCGCTATTATTGATGAGAGAAATAAATTATCACCACCACCAGGTGAACGAATCTGTTGATTCCAAGGTGATCCATTTCCTGTGCCAATATATATCTGATTATATTCGGGGTCATAAACGATAGAATTCCAGACAGTTCCCCCTCCTCCCATTGACCACCATTTACCGTTCCAGGTTTTCGCAGCTTTTTCTAATTCTGGATGTTCAAATGGAAGAGAAGGATCTCCTGGAACAGTAAAAAATCGCCAGATCAGTTTACCTGTCTCTGTGTCAAATGCTGAAACATAACCTCGTACTCCACCCATATCCGCTCCACCATTACCTATATAGACCTTATTGTTTGCTACTCTTGGTGCTCCTGTAATGGAGTAGTCTTTTGAGGCATCAATAAGTGTATCAATTTCCCAGATTATTGAACCAGTTTCAGCATTTAAACTAATCAATCGTCCATCAAGAGTCCCAAAGTAAACTTTACCCTTCCATACTGCAGCACCTCTATTTACTACATCGCAACAAACCTTTCTTGACCAACTTCTAGGTACTTCGGGATCATAAACCCACAATTCTTTTCCGGTGCGAGCATCTACAGCATGAACAACGCTCCAAGTGCTAGTTACAAACATGATACCGTTATCAATTATTGGAGTGGCCTCTAGTCCACGAGTGGTCCCCATATCTAAAGACCATTCAAGCTCTAAATTTTTAACGGTTTCTTGATTAATTTGATCTAAATAAGAATACCGTTGTTCTTCATAATTTCTTCCGTGAGAAAGCCAATTGCCGGGTTCATTATCAGCATTTTTAATTCTATTAGTGTCAATATTTCCTACAGGGTTTAGTTTTTCTTTATACTTTTGTTCAGGTACAGATATTTCTTTTATGATTTTAGGATTGGTTATTATTGAGGTTTTGTAACTCACAAGAATTATAAGAGAGAGAATTAAAACGATATTTATAAATGTAGCTGAGCTTCTTCCAAGACTGGGATGTTTCATTTTTTATCCCAATTACTCGCCTGACCCTTTTTGAATTTCTCTGTCAGTTGATGCGACATCTATAATATAGTGGTAAATACTTTCTACATCTTTTTGCGATAAAACATCAGAAAAAGAAGACATCCCGTTTTCTTTCAATATTCCACCATAGACAATATCCTTGAAAAGTTCATGACTTTGCTGACTCATCAATCTTAAATCTGGAATGTGTGATCCAGCCCTAACCGCTGAACCATGACAGACGGCGCAATATTGACCGTATAGCTCCGTTCCTCTTTGGATATTGTACTCGGAAGAAACTATAGTTGGTTGTTTAGGAATAGTCCGGTCAATTAAATCCAGTTTAGGTAATTTAGCTTTTCCCCCTAATTTAAACGCTAACAATCTTCCGTAATTTCCGTAATGAAGTGACGCCATATAATCGGTAGAAAGACCTAATGAATCGCCTCCATGAGAATTTCCTCCACCAGTTCCTGCTAAGATTGTAACATATTGTTCTCCGTCTACTTCAAAGGTAATAGGCGGAGCAATTATACTTGTTTGAATATTCTTAGACCATAATAGTTGCCCAGTTTCTGAGTCATAGGAATCAAAAGTTCCCATGCCATTACCCTGAAAGATAATGCCAGCCTTAGTTGCTAAAACTCCGCCATTCCAATGATTCGGGTGATCTATAACCCATTTAGTTTTACCGGTTAAGGGATCAAATGCTTTTAAAAAACCATGAGGAGCAGGTGCATCAGGTGTATCTAATGCGATTTCAATATATTTTGCTAACTCTATTCCTAGATTCCATGTATTAGGCTTAAATTTTAGTATTCCTGTTTTTTCCCATTCTTCTGACATCTTATAAATAACAGGAGCTTCAAGAGCAGGTATAAAAACTAAACCGAGATTTGCATCATAAGCCATAGATTGCCAGTTATGACCACCTAATGCTCCGGGTACTATCCATTGTTTTTCTTTAAGATAGTCTTTTTCAAGATTTTCAACTGGTCTTCCAGTATCCATATCAACATGAGAAGCCCAATTCACTGTCACATAGTTATGAGCTCTCAATAATTCACCGTCTTTTCTGTCTATTACATAAAAGAAACCATTCTTAGGTGCTTGCATTAGTACTTTTCTTCCAATGCCATCTACTTCCATATCTGCGAGCATGATGTCTTGAACAGCAGTGTAATCCCAATTATCACCTGGTGTAGTCTGGTAGTACCATTTCATTTCACCTGTATCAGCATCAAGGGCAACAATCGAAGATAAAAAAAGATTATCTCCTCCGCCAGGGGATCTGATTACTCTTGTCCAAGGGGATCCATTTCCGACACCTACATAAAGATGATTAAAATCTGGATCATACACTATAGAATTCCAGACCGTTCCACCTCCACCAATTTTCCACCACTCACCACCTTTCCAAGTTTTTGCAGCTAATTCCATTTCTGGGTGTTCAAATGGGAGAGAAGGGTCACCTGGTACAGTGTAAAATCTCCAAATTAAATTACCACTGTCCGTATCAAAGGCGGATACATAACCCCGAACACCATATTCTGCACCACCATTACCAATAAACACTTTATTGTTAGCTATTCTAGGTGCGCCCGTTATAGTATAATCTCTAGACCTATCAATAAGTGTATCGATTTCCCATATTACTTCACCATTTTTTGCATTTAGCTTTACTAATCTTCCATCAAGAGTTGCAAAAAATACAAAACCCTTCCAGACTGCGGCCCCCCTATTGACAACATCACAACAAGCTTTTCTTCCCCAATCTTTAGGAACTTCTGGATCATAAACCCATATTTCACTTCCGGTTCTCGCATCTATTGCATATACGATACTCCATTCACTAGTAAGAAACATTATTCCATCTTCAACAATGGGGGTTGATTCGAGGGCTCTTGTGCTATTCATATCGAAAGACCACTCTAGCTCAAGATCATTAATATTATTTTTATTGATTTGTGTTAAAGGAGAAAATCTCTGCTCTTCATAATTTCGACCATACGATAACCAATTGCCCGGTTCATTATCGGCATTTATGATCCTTTCTTGTGTTATATAAGCAAATTCAGGCTCTTTTAAAGTTTCAGGTGTATTTTCTATTATTGGTGTATTTGAAATCGAGCTATCAACGTTGTTTTCTGTTTTTTTATTAGTAATATTTTGAGAAATAAAGATTCCTATTATTATTACTATAAAGATTAGAAAGTAGTTACGAAGTCTCAATTAAATTCTCCTTGTGGAAGTATGAAGATACTATATGAGTTAAAAATTCGTTGCAATAAAATCTGGGTTTAAAAAATTTTCTTCTTCTTTTCCATATTGAAGCTCTGATTTATCCATTATTCTAACATTTCCACCTGCAGCCTTAAGTATAGCGTGACCTGCTGCAACATCCCATTCATGTGTTGGGCCCAAACGTGGATATAATTCCGCTATACCAGAAGCAATGAGACAAAATTTTATAGAGGATCCCGTTATTATTGTATTCTTGATGTTATAATTTTTTAGAAATTCTTCTGTCTTTTCATTACTATGTGACCGGCTTATGGTAACTGTTAAAGGGTTTTCAGATATGGGATTAACGGATATTTGCCTTTTATTTTGAAAGGGAACTTCTTCAACGTCATGACTAAATTCAATTTCATAAGCTTTATTTTCTAAACCTGAAAAATACATCTTCTTCTTTGCGGGAGCATAAATCACTCCTGCTTTGGTTATTTTATTTTTTATGAAAGCAATGTTTATTGTGAATTCATCGTTTTTATTTATGAATTCATTAGTTCCATCTATTGGATCAACCAAGAAAAAAGAGTCTTCAAGATTAGGAATTTTTCCTATTTTATAAGACTCTTCAGATATGGTAGGAATTTGTGGGTAATCCTCATAAAGACCCGCTAATATTATATTATCGGCCTTGATGTCAGCTTGGGTTAAGGGAGAGCTATCTTCTTTAAGTTGAGTATGAATCTCTCCTTCATATATGTTCATAACTTCTTTTCCAGCCTTGTGTACAAGGGAAACAAGGTCTTTAATAATTGGATCTTTTTCAGACATAAAAAGATAGTATCAATTTTAAAGGCGGTTTAACATAAAATAAACTTTTGCTCTTTTTCATATATAGATTGAAAGATAAGACTATATTGTTCTATAAGGAAAAAAATAACAGGAATGGAATGATACCTAAAATTAATCTTGATTTACCTAAAGGACCTGAAAAGTCAAAGGTAGTGGTTGCAATGTCTGGAGGAGTGGACTCATCTACCTCGGCTGCTTTAGTCAAAGCTTCAGGTTATTCCGTTATTGGAATAACGCTTCAATTATACAATCATGGTGCTGCGGTTAATAAAAAAGGAAGTTGTTGTTCTGGACAAGATATTTACGATGCCAGAGAGGTAGCTTCTGATCTTGGCATCCCACACTATGTTCTTGATTATCAAGACTTATTTAAAAGAAAGGTTATAGATGATTTTGCTAATTCCTATATGATCGGCGAAACTCCTATTCCCTGTGTATTGTGTAATGAAAAAGTGAAATTCGATGATCTATACAAAACAGCTAAAGATCTAGGGGCCGATGCCTTAGTAACAGGTCACTACATTCTCACCAATGAAGGTAAGAATGGAAGACAAATGTTTAGGGCAAAAGATATTGAAAAAGATCAAAGTTATTTTTTGTTCAAAACTACCAAAGAACAACTTGATTTTTTACGTTTTCCTCTTGGGTCTTTTAAAAAAGATGAAATAAGAGAGATTGCAAGAGAAATTGGTCTTACAGTCTCTGATAAACCGGATAGCCAAGACATTTGTTTTGTGCCAAATGGGAAATATTCTGAGGTTCTTAAAAAGATTAATCCGGGTAGCCTAAAACCAGGGTTATTATTAGATACTAGTGGAAATGTTCTAGGTAATCATGAAGGTATAGTTAATTTTACCGTAGGGCAGAGGAGGGGATTAGGCATCTCTTCAAGTGATCCGCTATATGTAGTGAAGATTGACGCAGAAAATCAAAATGTAGTGGTTGGGTCTAAAGAAGATATAAAGAAAAGAAACATCCAGATACGAGATATGAACTGGATTGGGGATGAAAAATTAGGAAATAATTCAATTAAAGAAATAAAGATTAAAGCGAAGATACGTTCAACACAAGAACCGGAACCAGCAAGACTTTGTTTTAAGCATGGCAAAGTACATGTTAGTTTTGATGATCATGTTGAAGGAGTTTCACCAGGGCAAGCATGTGTTTTTTATGATTTTAAGAATTCAACCCGTGTTCTTGGGGGAGGATGGATAACTTCTTAATGTTGTGTTGACATTTATAACCCCTAAGGATTAATGAAAGATAAAGCGATGGCGGGGTAGCTCAGTTGGTTAGAGCGGCGGAATCATAATCCGCGTGTCGGGGGTTCAAATCCCTCCCCCGCTACCATCAAGGAAAAATGGAATGAATGATAAATATATAGAACTTGATGGAGCAAGTAATTTTAGAGATTTAGGTGGTTATCTTACAAGTAATGGTAAGATTGTTAAAAAGGGTTACATATTTAGATCAGATCACCTTTCACACCTTACCAACGAAGATTTAGAAACAGTAAAAGCATTAGGGATTAAAACTGTATGTGATTTTCGAAGCGATGAGGAGGTTAAGATTTTCCCTTCTATGTTTGATGAGGACTCCGAACCATGTTTGCATCGTATTCCAATTAAAACTCTAGGAAATCAAGATCTACAAAGGTTAGCCGAAAAAGAGAATGTTACAAGCCAAGAATTAGCGGATGCGTTAAAAGAACATTATGTTCTCTACGTAAATCAACATAAAGAACGCTATAAATTTTTTTTAAATACTCTTGCGTATAAGGATATTCCAATAGTATTCCATTGTTTTGCGGGTAAAGATAGAACTGGATTTGGAGCGTTGCTTTTTTTAAGTATTTTGGGAGTGAGTAAAGAATTGATTATTGAAGATTATTTGTTAACCAATGTTTTTTATAAGGGACCGAAGATTAACGATTGGAGAGAAATAGCCTCTGATACTATTCGACCCCTTCTAGAAGCAAGAACCGATTATATTGATGCGGCCTTCAATGAGATAGAAGGGAGACATGAAAATGTCGAACAATACGTTTTGAAAGAATTGGAAATTGGGGGCGATACGATTACTTTGATCAAAGATAGATATTTGGAGTAGACATTGTTATTCTTTTACGAATGTGACAGCGTAATATTCTTCTCCATCGAATAGATCTTTTGCACCATCAACATCCTCAATAATCTGAAATCTCCTTGGAACTATTGTCCCTTCCATTCGATAACCCTTAGCACTCATATTTTTTTTATGAAACTCCATTGCAGCAGGGGTAAACTCTTTCGCCAGGACGGTAATTCTATCTGTTTTTCTATCTTGTTTATTCATTTTAATCTCATTCTTAAACTATAGTTCTGCATTTCCATAGAAAACGAAACCAGGGGGCTCAATACCATTTTCGAAATCCTTCAAATTATTAACTATAGATATAGCTCTTCTTTCATCTGATTCCATTGTATGCGCAGAATTATGCGGTGTCATTATAATGTTTTTAAGATCTTGGAAAGGAAATTTTGAGGGTCTTGGGTTTTTAATATCCTTATTTGTATAAGGATAAATCCACCAAGTATCTATAGCTGCACCAGCTATTTTTTTTTCTTTCAAATGGTTAAAAAGATCTTCTTCGTTGCAGACATTTCCTCTGGAAATATTAATTAGATAAGATGTTTTTTTCATTTCTTTTAGTGTATCTTTATTTATAAGGTTTTGTGAGCTTTCGTTTAAATCACAGGCCAGAACAATATAATCACTTTCTTTTAGTAATTTATTTAATTCGTCTATGGAACCGTGCCAATCTAAGAATTGAGGTATATCCGCTTTAGCTTTCCTGTTTATACCGTAGACCTTCATACCAAGAGATTTTGCTCTTTTGGCTGTTTCTATTCCTATTAAACCGTAACCTATTATACCCAGAGTTTTTCCAAAAACTTCACCATGCATAGTTTCGGGATCTGACAAAGTCCCCGTTCTTTCCCATGAACCATTTCGAAAACCTGTTTCAGTTCTTAATAGGTCTAACGTAAGAGCAATAACAGTACCTATAATATATTCAGATATTGGAATTTCATGTCCTGCACAATTTGCTATCATTATTCCCGATGGTATTAAGTTTTTATCAATCCATTCTGTACCAGCAAAAGGTATTTGGATAAGTTTAAGATTTTTTGCGTCAGGTAAGTGACTAAAAACGTTACCATACATCAAAGCATCTCCTGCCGGTACTATAGCGTCAGCACTTTTAATAAGCTCTGAAAGTTTTTCTGGACCTTCAGAAGGTTGCCATTTGTTTATCTTCCAAGATTCTTCCAAGCCCTTTTTTAGTCCAGGAAGTAAAGGGTTACATTTTTCGCCGAGAAGAAGAAGATTCATAATATCAATACTGTTTATTCAGCTGCCACTAAACTATCAAGACCTAAGAATTTATTTGAGCCACCATTAATGCGAATTAATTGCTTAATTCCTTCTTCAGCAATGTCATCACCAACCATCCAGTCACCTTCTTTGTAAAGTTCTTGAATATCGACGAAGGCTGCGTAATTTCCTGCGGTTCTTTCAGTTATAATACCTGCTTTTAAAAGGGTTTTCACGAGGACTCGGAAAATATTCGTCGCTTCTAACATTTCTTCTCTTAGGTTTTCATCTGTTGCGGCTTCCATCATTATCGACTGTGCCCATTGCCAGTCAATTCCAACTTCGGCATAGATATGTTTTTTCTGATCTGGGCTTACTAAATTAAAGAGAAGAACATGAAAAACTTCCCAAGCCCAATCCTCAATCGAATCTCTTTCTTCCTTATTTAATTTTGGGATCGTTTTATCTGCCCAAATCTTACCAAATTTATGATGAAAGGCCTCATCAGTCATGACCAATTGCATTAATTTTACCAATAAAGGATCATTGCTAAATTTGTAAAAGGAAGAGAACGCTCCCATAGCTAGACCTTCAACAAGCATTTGCATTCCAACTATTTTTTTCCAGACAATAGGCGATTGCACGAGTTCATCAAGAAGATCTCCCAAAGTTTTTCCAACTTGCATGGGTCTACCCCATCTATTTTTAATGTATAAAGAAAACGCACTTACATGGCGTGCTTCCTCTCTCGTTTGATTTGCAACATATTCTTGTGCTCCGGGATCTGTAAAAATATGACACAGACTTGAAGATAAATTTAATGCCCCTTGCTCTCCATGCAATATGGTAGAAAGAGACCAATAAACATCAAGATTAACCAGTCGGATTTTATCTTTTTCATTAAGTTTTTCGCCAATAGGAGATTTTAACTCAGGATACATTTCTGGATCCGTCAAATATTCATTTTCTAAATCAAAGGGTAATGAGAAATCAATATATTTTTTGTCCAAAGGATCCCAAAAATGATCATGAGTTGCAGAAATTATTTTATCAAAAGAATCAGAACGACTTCCATATCTGTCTACATCCATCATAGCCCTAAAGTTTTTTGGATCGACAGCCTCATATACTGGATCAGTTGTAATGTTATTTTTCAATATACCCTCCGTTATCCTTTGAATGTTATAATATTAAAAAAAATAGGCAATATTATGACGCTGTTACTCCGCCATCTATGACAATATTTTGTCCTGTTGTAAAAGCCCCGGCTTTGCTAGCCAGAAAAACCGCGGCTCCTGCAATTTCATCGGGCATTCCTATTCGTCTTAACGGTGCATTAGAAGTAGTTTTTTCTAATATTTCTGGATTATCCCATAAGGCTTTAGCAAAGTAAGTCTTTACAAGGCCAGGAGAAATACAATTAGCTCTAATATTGTTTGGACCATGTTCCATAGCGAGGTTTCTTGCCAATTGCATGTCTGCAGCTTTAGAAATACCATACGCTCCAAGCATTTCTGAGCCTCTTAATCCACCAATGGAGGAAATTATGATTATTACACCATCTTTTCTTTCAATCATTTGAGGTAACACAAGATTCGATAACCAATGATTAGACTTAATATTCGAACTTAATATTTTATCAAAAGCATCATCAGGTATATCCATGGAAGAACCGAAAAAAGGATTTATCGCAGCATTACAGACTAAGATATCTATCCCCCCTAGCTTTTCATTTGTTTCATTTACAAGTTTTTCAAGTTCTTCTTTGTAATTAATATTACAAGGAATTGATATTGCACTTTCTGGATTTTCTGAATTTATTTCATCTCTTATCTTTTCGCACATATCCTCCTTTCTGCTTGAAACAACAACTTTAGCTCCATGATTTGCGAATTGTTTAACTATCGCTTCGCCAATACCTTTGGTTGAACCAGTTACAAGAGCCCTTTTCCCCGTAAGATCAAATAAATTCATAACTCTCTCTCCTAATATTCATTTTAAGATAACAGAGCTTGTTAAGTAAATGAACCGAATAGTTGACTGAATCTAGTCATTACATTAGTGACATTCTTAAATGAAAGAAAATTTACTAGAGATAAAGAAAATAAATAATTTCCAAGACATAGAAGACAACTATGATGCTTTAATATGTGACGTCTGGGGAGTAATACATAATGGAAGAGAATTATTTGAGAGTGTTAACGATTGCCTAGTTAACTTTCGATCAAAACAAAAACCTGTTGTTCTTTTATCTAATGCTCCAAGACCTTCAAAGTATATAGAAAGAATGCTTAATCAATTAGGTTTGGATAGAAAATCTTTTAATGAAATAGTAACATCCGGTGATTTGACAATGTCGGCACTAAATGAAAGTCATTACGGATCAAAATGCTATCATATTGGCCCCGATCGTGACTTAAATATCTTTGATGGAGTGAATGTCAGTAGAGTCAGTTTTGATGAGGCGGATTTTTTATTCGTAACAGGTCTATTTGATGATGAGACAGAGGATGAAAACAGTTATTCTTCTATTCTAGACGAGGCTAAAAAGAGAAATCTCAAGCTGGTTTGTGCTAACCCTGATATCGCGGTGCAAAGAGGCGAGAAGTTAATACCTTGTGCGGGGGCAATATCAAAAAAATATGAGGAAATAGGCGGTAAGGCAATCAATATTGGTAAACCTTTTTCACCTATTTTCGATAAGGCGGTTAATTTAATTAAAGGTATTAATGAGAATCAGAATCCACGTATTATAGTTATTGGTGATGGTCTTGAAACAGACATAAAGGGAGCAAATATCCTTAAAATGGACTCCTTATTGGTCTTAGGTGGTCTATTTGCTTCAGAAAGTGAAAGAAATATAATCGAAGTTTTAAAAAAGAAGAATATTTTCCCCTCCTACTATACGGAAGAACTGAAATGGTGAGTTTATGAAATGATTATTATAAAAGACATAAAGGACGGCCATAAGATCAAACCTAATGGAGTGTATGCGATAGGTAATTTTGATGGAATTCATCTCGGTCATAAAGAAATCCTTGAGAACACTAAAAGAATTTCCTCTGAAAACAATAAACCTTGTGGCATTATTATGTTTGAACCACATCCACAAAAATTTTTTAAAATGGATTCAGAAGGATTTTATCTTTCTAATCTTGAGACCAAACAATACTTACTAAAACCATTTGATATTGATTTTTTTATTGTGTTGGCATTTGACAATGAAATGGCGAAGCGTACCCCAGAGGAATTTGTGAAGGATATTATCGTAAATTCTTTCCAAGCTTCTCATGTGGTGGTTGGATATGATTTTCGTTTTGGTTCGGGGAGGATTGGAAATGCCAATAGCTTACAAGAGATTTGTTCTTCACTAGATATTGGTGTCTCAATTATAGAAAAGCAAAAAAGGGGAGATAAAATTTTATCCTCTTCTATAATACGAAATTACCTTTCTGAAGGGGAGATTGGATTAGCACAAGAAATGTTAGGTCATAGATGGGTGGTTAAAAGTAAAGTAGTTTCAGGAAATAAGCGAGGAAGAGAAATAGGTTTTCCTACTGCTAATATTCTAATGAAAGATTGGATCCAGCCAAAATATGGTGTTTATGCTGTTATTGTAGAGTTTAATGGAAAAATTTATAAAGGCGTCTCAAATTTAGGAATAAGACCAACTTTTGACGAGACTGTACCTATACTAGAAACTTACCTATTCGATTTTTCTGGCGATTTATATGGCAAGGATATTATTGTTTCTTTCGTAGATTTTATTAGAGAAGAAAAAAAATTTGATGGAATAGATTCTTTAAGAGATCAAATTGAGGAGGATACAATGAAAGCAAAAAAAATCTTATCAATGATTGAATTCAAAGATTAATATTAACTTATGTCGAAAAACAAAGAAAATACTGACTATAGGGATACCTTACTCTTACCGGAGACAGATCTTCCAATGAGAGCAAAATTACCAGAGAAAGAACCTGAGATTTTAAAAGATTGGGAGAAGAAATCCTTATTTTCAAGAATCCGAGAATCCTCGCAAGATAAAGATAAATTTGTTCTTCATGATGGCCCTCCATATGCCAATGGGAATCTTCACATGGGAACCGCTTTAAATAAAATACTTAAAGATGTGATAGTCCGTTCAAAACAGATGGAGGGTTACGATTGCGAATATCGACCGGGTTGGGATTGCCATGGTTTGCCGATTGAATGGAAGGTAGAAGAAAATTTTAGGGAAAAAGGTAAAAATAAAGATCAGATACCTATCAACAGTTTTCGAAGTGAATGTAGAAAATTTGCTGAAAAATGGATTGAAATACAAAAAATACAATTCAAAAGATTGGGAGTTTTGGGAGACTGGGACGAACCTTACACCACTATGGCCTATGATGCAGAAGCCTCTATCGTAAAAGAATTTCACAAGTTTCTAATGAGTAATGATTTGTACAAGGGGTCAAAACCTGTCATGTGGTCAGTAGTTGAGAAAACTGCTTTGGCAGAAGCCGAAGTAGAATATTTAGAATACACGTCGCCAACCATATGGGTACGTTTCCCCATTGATAATATTGAAGAATTTGAAAATGTGAGCGTTTTGATATGGACTACCACTCCTTGGACTATTCCTGCCAATAGGGCAATCGCATTTTCTTCAGAATTTGATTATGGTTTATATGAGGTAAAGTCTTCAGAGGAAGATAGTCTTACCACAATAGGTGAAAAGATAATTGTCAATATGTCCTTATCAGAGTCGGTTGAAAAAGCCTCAAACTCTGAATTGAAGTTCATTAGAGAAATTAAGGATTTAGAGAAAATAAGTTGTTTACATCCTTTTCACTCTATTGGGTATGATTTTAAAGTGCCTTTGTTAGAGGCAGACTTCGTTGCAGATGACACGGGAACAGGATTTGTTCATGTTGCTCCTAGCCATGGTCAGGATGACTATGAGCTTGCAATAAAAAACAATATTGACATTCCTTTCACCATCGATGATGAAGGAATTTATCTCCAAAGTATGGGCGTCTTAGCGGGAAAGAGAGTTTATAATGAAGATGGAACAAGCGGAGATGCTAACGGGTCGGTTATTGGAGAATTAATCAATCAAAATAATCTTTTTTCGAAGGGAAAACTTAGACATCAGTACCCTCATAGTTGGAGATCTAAGGCGCCATTAATTTTTAGAAATACCCCTCAATGGTTTATTTCTATGGAAAATAATGATCTACGGAAAAAATCTTTAGATGCCATTGATAAAGTGAAGTGGATACCTGAGAGAGGAAAAAATAGAATCAAATCTATGGTTGAAACTAGACCGGATTGGGTAATTTCAAGACAAAGAGCCTGGGGTGTTCCACTAGGTTTATTTGTAAATAAAAAATCTGGCGAATTATTAAAGGATAATGCGGTTAACTCTAGAATCTTTGAGCTTTTCAAATCTGAAGGGTCTGATAGTTGGTTTATAAGAGAAGATAAGGATTTTTTAGGTGAAAAATATAATTCTGACGATTGGGAGAAAGTTAATGATATTCTGGATGTTTGGTTTGATTCAGGCTCTACCCATTCTTTTGTTCTAGAAGGTGAAAAAGGATTGGGTTGGCCGGCTCAACTTTATCTTGAGGGCTCTGATCAACATAGAGGTTGGTTTCAATCTTCTCTATTAGAATCATGCGGAACAAGAGGAGACGCTCCATATGAAAGTGTTCTCACTCATGGTTTTGTTGTAGATAAGAACGGCAGGAAGATGTCTAAATCCGAAGGAAACTACGTATCGCCTGATGAGTTAATTGATAAATATGGTGCAGATGTTGTCAGATTATGGGCAGTATCAGTCGATTTCACTGAAGATATGAAAATTGGTCAAGAAGTTATGCAGTCAAATATTGAAGCTTACCGTAAAATAAGAAATACCTTTCGGTTCCTACTTGGAAATCTCAACAATTTTTCGGATGATGAAGCTGTTGAATACAAAGATTTACCAGAATTGGAGAGGTACATATTGCATAGGCTTTCAGAAGTAAATGATGTCATCTTGGATGGTTATGATAAATATGACCTAAAGATCGTTTTCCAAAATCTTTTAAATTTTTCAAACCTAGATTTATCCTCTTTTTATTTTGATATTAGAAAAGATTCTCTTTATTGCGACAGCAAGAATAGTTTATCCAGGAAATCGTGTAGAACAGTTCTTGATATTCTCTTCAAGCACCTTACTAAGTGGTTTGCTCCAATATTATGCTTTACATGTGAGGAGGTATGGTTATCAAGATATCCTAATGACGAACAATCCATCCATGAATTTACATTTGAGAAACCAAATAAGGACTGGATAGACAAAGAATTGCATGAAAAGTGGGAAAAAATCCGCTCGGTTAGGAAGGTTGTAACTGGGGCTATAGAATTAAAAAGAAAAGAGAAGGTAATTGGCTCCAGTTTAGAGGCTTTTCCAAAAGTTTATATTTCCGATAAAGATCACTTCAATATTCTTTCTAGTGTAAACACAGATGAAATATTCATTACTTCTCAGGCGTCAATAATTAACGGAGATGGTCAAAAAGATTCTTTTAGACTTGATGATTTTCCTTTTGTTTCAGTTCTAATTGACTTAGCGGTCGGAAAGAAATGCCAAAGATCTTGGAAAATATTACCCGAGGTAGGCTCCGACCCAGATTATCCAGATCTTAGTATAAGAGATGCAGATGTAATGAGGGAAATTAGTGAAAACAAATCTTAAGAATTATTTGTTCGTATTTGTGCTTTCGTTAATTGCTTTTGTTATCGATCGTGTCTCTAAAAATGAAATTTTATCTATCTTTGAAGAAGATAATTTAGAAAGAATATTTGTTAATCCTTTTTTAGATCTTTTTTTAGTCTTCAATACAGGGATATCTTACGGTCTTTTGGGAGGAGAAAGTAGTTTTCAGAAATGGCTCTTGATAATTGTTTCAGTACTTATAGTTGCTTTTCTTCTGATATGGATGAAAGATTCAACTTCTAGACTTGTTAACATTTCAATTTCTTTTATAACAGGTGGAGCTTTGGGTAATATCCTTGATAGGATTCTTTATGGTGGAGTTATTGATTTTATTTCTCTTCATGCTTATGGATATTATTGGTATATTTTTAATATAGCTGACGTATTTATAGTTTTTGGAGTTATTTTGTTTCTAATTAAAATTTTGATGGAAAGATTTACATAAGTTAAGTGAGGTTATACAAATGTTTACTAAGTTTCATACAATTCTAGTTCTATCAATTGTTTCAATTTCATTAATGGGTTGCGGAAGTGAGCTAGCTAAAGTTCTTGGAACCAATAAAATGCCTCCTGATGAGTTTACAATTTTAACTAAACCTCCGCTCATCATTCCTCCTGAGTATAATTTACGTCCTCCAGCAGAAGGTGAAGTACGACCAGAGCCTCAACAATCTAGCAGAGAACTGCAAGCTATCTTATTTGGTAATTCTTCGGCTTCTGATCAATTTAGTACAAGTGAGCTTAATGTCATGACTGGATCTGGGGTAGGGGAGTCAATTCCTAATATTAGAGAAGTTCTAGATTCCGAAATGAGAGATGTAGAGGATGCTGATGAATCTGTGAAAGCCCAGATATTAAATAGTGGCTCTAAGCCTTTAAATTAGAGTTTCACTCAAAAAGTTTAATTAGGCTTTCTATGCTGATTTCTATTTTTTTATTCTTTTCTGTATCTGTTATAGAGATTCCCGAATTAGTTTGTTCCAATATAAAACTCTTGTGAAAATTAACAAATGAACCATTTAATATAATTTCCTTTTTTTCATCATTTTTATTAATTTTTTGATTACCATGAAATGCTTCATTAAGAAAATTTGTTAGTTTTTCAAGCGTCTCTTTTTCATTATGAAAGTGAATATTAAACTTATTTGGATCCAACCTATAATTGATTTCTGAATTCGGCAAAGAGATGAATAGAAAAAAAGCTGGATATCGAGAAGTTGAAAAAGTATCACTGTAGATTTTATTTAATATCTCTTGAACCTTCTCGTTAAAGAAAGGTCTGTTGTTTATATAATAAAACTGATTTCTTTCAGTTTTGAACAGACTTAGCTTATTTGAGTAAAACAAATTGAATGTTATTTCACCTTTCTCACCATTATAATAAATTATATCTTCAGATATTTTCTTGCCATGGATTTTCTTTATCCTTGAAAATAAAGGATTAATTGTTTCTTTTGATTCTTTTTCAAAAATAAAATCTTTTTTCCCATCTATAGAAGTTTTGAAACCTATGAAGGGATACCCAATAGCGTATCGATTAATGACCTTTATGATTTTGGTTAATTCTTGTTTTCCAGATGTAGAAGTTTCTTTATGACTTGGTGAGTTATAAAAAAGATTCCTAATTATTATTTTAGTACCAATCTCAGAATAACATTCCTTAACTGGTTCGTATTTTCCATCTGTTAGTCTTAAATAAGATCCTCTAGAGCGATGTTTTTGTCTGCTGGTGATTTCTGTCTGACCAAGTTTGCAGATTTGTTGAAGGGCAAGTCCCCTAAACCCCAAACTTTTAGATTTTTCCAATTCATCTTTCTCATTATTTATAGAAGATGTATGTTTTTCAATTGATAATAACATATCCTGTGATGACATTCCCTTACCATTATCAACAATCTGAATAAGTTGTAAGCCTTCTTTTTCTATCTTTATAGTTATTTCACTTGCGCATGCATCTATTGAATTCTCAATTAATTCTTTCAACACACATGAAGCATCTAAAATACAGCTATCAACATTCATAAGATTAATAGCATTTTGACTCATATACGAGATCTTGTTCAGAACCATCTCCTTCTAATCACTAAATTCTTAAAGGGATTCTCATTTCTATTAAAAGATTTTATTATTTAGATAAATAATCTTCGGCTTCAAGGGCGGCCATGCATCCCATTCCTGCAGCAGTAACTGCTTGCCTGTATTTTTCATCAGTTACATCACCTGCAGCAAAAACACCTTCAATAGAAGTTACCGTAGAGTCTGGTTTGGTGTTGATATATCCATTTTGATTAATTTCCAATTGATCTTTAAATATTTGAGAGGAAGGACTGTGCCCTATAGCTATAAAAATCCCATCAGCATCTATCTTTTTGTTTTGGTCAGTTACTTTGTCATTTATAATAGCACCCTCTACTAGTAGAGGTTCGTCCTTTCCAATAACTTCTTTGATTTCCGAATTCCACATTATTTCTATCTTTTCATTTATGAATAATCTTTCCTGCAAAATCTTTTCTGATCTTAAGCTATCTCTTCTATGGATAAGAGTAACTTTGGAAGCAAAGTTTGTTAAGAATAATGCTTCTTCTGCTGCTGTGTTTCCACCCCCTATAACTAAAACTCTTTTATCTTTAAAAAAGAAGCCATCACAAGTTGCGCAAGCAGACACTCCGTAACCTTTAAATTTTTCTTCAGAATCTAAACCTAACCACTTTGCTTGTGCTCCTGTTGAAATGATTAACGCGTCGCATGTATATTCTGATCCAGAATCAGAAATAAGTTCAAATGGTTTATCAGAAAGATTAACTTTTACAATGGTATCAAAAACTACCTCAGTACCGACATTTACTGCTTGCTCTTTCATCTGCTCCATAAGCCATGGACCTTGTATTATTTCCGAAAAACCTGGGTAATTTTCCACATCAGTCGTGATTGTCATTTGCCCACCGGGTTCAATTCCCGTTAATAGGGTAGGTTCTAGCATAGCTCTTGAGGCATAAATTGCTGCCGTATAACCCGCAGGTCCTGATCCCAATATAATTAACCTAGAATGTTTCTTCTCTTGCATAGCTAAATCTTTATCTAATTTGTATGTACTTTATATGGGATTCGCTTATTAACAAATCAACTAATTAGTTCTTAAAAAGAAAATTCCTTATTAATAAGATCTGCTATTTCTTTGGTAGGGTTGAGTTGACTGCATTGAAATTTGTCCAATTTTCCTTCAAACTCTCTTATATGCCCGCTATTTTTTAGAGATTCTATAAAATTCTTGAATCTTTTTGATCTGGTTTTCATTTTTATAATGTATGTAGGTTTTGGAACAGATAAAGCTTCGCTAATCATATTGGCTGAGTCAGGTGTACAAACAATTACATCAGAAAATCTTAAAAATGCGAAATAAGGATTTTTTCCCAAATTGTCATAATAAAAATGAGGTTTGTCTTTGATAATTTCTTTAATTTGAGTAGAGAGTCTTTCTGGTGTACGTCTTGAGGTGGTAATTAATGGCGTGCCTCCTTCATCTATTACTTTTTCTATTGCATTTAGTACATTCCTGCACTCTTTTTTATTATAAACAAAAGCCCTACTTTTACCTCCGACTAGAATAGCTATTAAGGGTCTCGGTAAACCTGAAAATTCTTCCTTCCATGCACTTACACTATCCTCAAGATTTTTTTTTGAGACCCGGCTAGGTGAAGTAACAGTTTTGATAACATTAGGACCAGTGATCTTATCATGACTTGGAGCCCAAACTATATCAAAAGACTCCGAGTTAATTTTTGGGTCTTGCAAATAGACTGTTTTGCATTTGCCTTGAGATTTTTTTTTGATGTATTTTAGATAAGGTATAGTTCTCCTTCCAGCAGAAATAGCAAGTTTTGGCCAAGGAGGAAGAAGCGTTTTGCTTGAAACAGGAGTTCCCCAAGGTGATAATAGGTACAAAATTATTGAAGGTTTTATCTTTATAATTTCAATGTCCACATCTAACCTTTCAGCAATGCCCAAACATTGATTTTCAGAACCGGTTAGACCTGAAGATAAAATCCAGCATTTATGTCGTAGAGAATTTTCCATATTTTTTATAATTCTTTGTAATAATCTTGCGCGTTTGTAGTATAATCTATAACATAAATTTCATGAATCGAAATACATTAGATTTCATAGATATTAAAATTTTAGATAAACTGCAAGAAAATGGCAGAACTAGTAATGTTGACTTAGCAGATTATATTGATCTTTCTGCTCCCCCATGCCTTAGAAGAGTAAGGTCTCTTGAGAATTCAGGATTCATCAAAGGTTATCACGCCGAATTAGATCCCCCTAAATTAGGATTCGAAGTAACTGTCTTTGCAATGGTTGGTTTGCATAATCAGGCGGAGAGTGATCTCATTGCCTTTGAGGAAAGGATATCGCAACTAGACTACGTTAGAGAATGTCATATGTTAAATGGAGAAATAGACTTTATTTTAAAATGTGTTGCTCCTGATTTATCAAGTTTTCAAAGTTTTCTTACCAACGAACTAACTTCTGCTCCTAATGTGGCGAGCGTTAAAACATCATTAACTATTCGCCATTCGAAATATTTACCAGGCGTTCCCTTGGGTAAGAGAAATAAATCTTAATCAAAAATTTTATTGGGATTTAAAATATTCTTAGGGTCCAAAGATCTTTTAATACTTTGCATTACCTTAATTTCTTTTTCTTTATATTTTAGTGCATCGCTTTTACGGGCAATACCGATCCCGTGTTCAGCACTAAATGAACCCTTGTATTCAATAACAAGATTCAGAATCTTATCTCTTAACTCTTTTTCTAAAGCATAGAAATCTTCACTATTCATATCCTGAGGTTGTGAGATATTATAGTGAATGTTCCCATCACCAATGTGTCCAAAAGTAATACATTTAGAGTTAGGGATGCACTCTTCTACTATTTTATTTGCTGAATTAATAAACTTTTGAATGGAAGATATAGGAACTGAAATATCGTTCTTTATGCTCGCTCCTTCCATTTTTTGTGATTCTGAAATATTATCTCTTAAACTCCACAGTTCCTCTGATTGTTTTAATGAATTGGAAAAAACTACATCGGATAAAAGACCAATATTTCTTGCGATATTTAAATTATCTTGTATTTCGTTAACAGGATCAACTGACTCCCCGATCTTCGAAAACTCAAGTAAAACATACCAATTTTCTTTTGTCTTTATTGGTAATTTAGCCCCTTTTATATGTCTAATTACTAGTTCAACAGAATTCTTATTCATTAATTCGAAGGCGGTTAGAGGAGTAATAATTTTAGATTGAATAAATCTCATGAGCTTGACTGCAGATAAGGGGTTTTTAGTATTACAAAGTAAAGTAAATTTGTCATCGGGTTTTGGGAAGGTTTTGAGCGTTGCAGCAGTGACAATACCTAGAGTTCCCTCTGACCCTACAAACAAATCTTTCAATGAATAACCGGTATTGTCCTTTTTTAGGGATTTGAGACCATCCAATATGGTGCCATCCGACAAGACTACTTCTAATCCCAATGTTAAATCGCGCATATTGCCATAATATAATACGGCAACGCCACCAGCATTAGTTGCTATATTTCCCCCTATAGTACAACTTCCTTCAGATGCTAGAGATAAAGGAAAAAGAATATTGTTTTCATCACAAATATTATGAATGATAGAAAGAAGAACTCCAGATTCAGCTGTGATGGAATTATTTAATATGTTTATTTCTCTAATATTATTTAATCTTTCCATAGACAGCACAATATGATTTTCATCAAATGATATTTGACCGCCAACTAAGCCGGTATTTCCACCTTGGGGGATGACCTTAATATTTTCTTTATGGAATAACCGCATAATTCTAGATATCTCGGAAGTAGAATTAGGTTTGATTACGGCCAAAGCTTTGCCCTTATAACGTCCTCTCCACTCTGATAAATATTTATTCTTTTCATCCTCATCTAGAAGAATATTTTTATTACCAATGATTGCTATAATTTTTTTAATGATGTCTTTGTTCATGATATAAGCTTACCAATAGCTTTATTTTTATTAAAGAAAAACAATACAACGACTACTTTAAAGTAATAATATAATCTCGTGCTAACACAATTCAAAAATATTATGATTTTGTCCAAGGACCTAGAAGAGGACAGTATAAACATTTCTTCTTTTTTAGGATTTAAAGAGACTTCAAATTTAAATATTCCCGAACTGGGTTTTAAAAGCAGTGTATATGAGTTCCTAAATTCTGAAGTGCATCTGTTATCAATTATTGCAGATGAAATAAATGTCTATGAGAACCCTTTTGAATGTGAACATAAAAATGAATCTATTTTTGCAATCTGTCTTGGTTCAAATGATTTTTTAAATGATTATAAAAAATTCTCTGAATTAGGTTTGAATCCCTCCAAGATCAATTCCGGATTTTATGAAGATAGAGATAAAGTTAAACAAGAAATAAGGTTCTTTTCTTTCCCAATAAATAAGACTTGTGATCTTAGAATCTTAATTTCTGAAGCTTCAGAAATACAGATTCGTGATAATGGTGAAGATGTAATAACCAAAATCAATCAAGTAGTTGTTTATTCATCCGAAATGGAAAGCCTTAAAGAATTGTTTGAAAGTAAGCTAGGCATTAGATTGGCGTTGGATCAAGAATTTGATTTTGGACAGGGAAAAATTCGCATGATGTTTTTTAGGATAGGAGGTGTCACGATTGAAATTGTGGAAGACACAAAGATAGATAAAAATTCTTATTCAGGAATTGGATGGCATTGTGATTCAATAAGCCTTAACCACAAAAGGTTGTCCAAAAGAGGATTTAACATTTCACCAATAAGAAAAGGTCGTAAAGAAGGTACATTAGTGTCCACAATTAAAGATGCACCTCTTTCTGTACCTACAATCATCATTGGTCCCGACAAGGAGTAATTTTGTGAAAAAGGCTTTATTTACATTTTTTTTCTTATCTCTATTAACAAACCCTCTTTGCAAGTCTGAAGAATTATTAGATATTCGATTTGCCACGGATTGGAGGGCACAAGCCGAACAAGGAGGTTTTTACCAAGCTTTAGCCTTAGGGTTATATGAAGAAAAGGGGCTAAGGGTTAAGATTATTCAAGGAAATGCTGGCGTTAATATACCACGATTATTGGCTTTCGGAGAAGTAGATTTTGGCATTGGTTCTAATAGTTTTATTCCTCTGAATATGGTTGCTAATGGTTTACCTGGTAAAGCCGTTATGGCTTCATTTCAAAAAGACCCACAAATTATCATGACTCATCCTTCATCATCTGTAGAGATAATTGAGGATATGCAAAATAAACCCATCATGATCTCAGAAGCAAGTATTGGAGCTTTTTGGTTATGGTTGAAATCAAAATATTCTTTTTCTGATAATCAAATTAGGAAGAAAACTTTTAGCTTAGCGCCTTTTATAATCAATAAAGAAGCTATTCAACAGGGCTATCTCACATCTGAACCTTACTTAGTTGAAAAAGAATTAGGGAGATTGCCGAAGATATTTCTTCTCGCAGATTATGGGTACCCAAGTTATGGAGCAATGATTTTAGCAAGTGGAGAAATAATTAAGAAAAGACCCAACGCCGTTAAAGGTTTTGTGGAAGCAAGTATAGAAGGATGGAAAAGCTATATCTATGATAATCCCTATAAAGGAAATCAGCTTATTATGAGAGAGAATAGAGAAATGACTGAAGAAATCTTATTACAAGCAATTGAAAAAATACGTCAATACAATCTAATATCAAATGACGCTCTCAAGAGGGATGTAGGGTTAATGGAAAAAAAGATATGGAATGATTTTTTTAAGATTATGTCAGAAAATGGTGTCTACGAGAAAGATCTTAATTGGGAAGATGCTTTTACTTTAGATTTTTTAAATGAAGATAATAACTAATGTTAAAATTCACTAACGTTTTTAAAAATTATGATAAATCAGTTTTAGCTGACATAAGCATAGATGTGGAAGAAGGTGAGTTTATTTCTATATTGGGTCCTTCTGGCTCAGGGAAGTCAACAATCTTGAGGTTAGCATCAAAATTAATTAGACCGTCCAGAGGAGAAATTAGTTATAAAAACAATAAACCTCCATCTATCGGTTTCGTTTTCCAAGATGCCACACTCATGCCTTGGAGGAATGTACTTGATAATATAATTCTTCCCTTAGAATTAAATGGAGTGAGAAGAAATATATCTACAAAAAAAGCCGCAGAATGGATCAAGAAAGTTGGCTTAGAAGGAAAAGAAAATTCATTTCCTGGGGAATTATCCGGAGGACAAAAAATGCGTGTTTCTTTGGCTAGGTCGATGGTTACGGATTGTGATCTTTTGTTGCTTGATGAGCCATTTGCAGCTTTAGATGAAATTACAAGAAGAAAACTCGAAGAAGATTTGTTAAAAATTTGGAAGAGAGAAAAATTTACTATTTTACTTGTTACACATTCAGTAAATGAGGCGGTTTATTTATCTGAGAGAGTAATTGTTTTATCAAGGGGGCCGGGTAAAATTATTTCGGACAAGAAAATATTTAAGGAGAATTTTGACCAAGATTTCAGAAACTCACAGCAACTCTTAGATCTAAATAAGACAGTATATAATCTTTTGGCAAGGGAGAAAAATTCTTGAAGAATATATCTAATTATTTGGCTCCAATTGTTGCGCTGATAGTTCTATTAGCTATTTGGGAAATTTTTGTATATTCCTCCAATATACCTATATACATTTTACCAGCCCCGACAGATATATTTTTATCTCTACACAGTAACTTTAACGATCTTTTGGGTTCTGCTTTAATAACTTTAAGAATTACTATTTACGCGTTTGTAATTGCTTTTTTTGTTTCACTTTTTCTAGCTATAGTTTTCTCATTATCTAATATTCTCGAAAGTTCTCTTTATCCAATTACAGTTATTTTTCAAGTGACACCGGTAGTTGCTATTGCACCATTGATATTAATATGGGTAGGTTTAGATAATGCGGAACTTGCAATATTGATACTTTCAGTAATTGTTGCTTTTTTTCCTATGCTTGCAAACACTAATTTAGGTTTTAAATCTGTCGATCAGAACTTGTTAGATCTATTTCTTCTAAATGGGGCTTCGAAGTGGCAAATACTCTCAAAGCTTAGAATACCCTTTGCATTACCTTATATATTAACTGGAATGAAGACATCCATAGGTTTAGCTTTAATTGGGACGGTTGTTGCAGAGTTTGTTGCAGGGACAGGAAGCTCAAAAGGGCTAGCTTGGACAATAATTGAATCTGGAAATCGATTAGATATTTCTAAGCTTTTTGCGGGTTTAATGCTATTGGTATTGCTAGGTATTACATTATTTATGCTAATGACTGCTATAGAAAGAAACCTACTAAAAAGATGGCATGAAAGCACGCAAGAAGACCGAGGTTAATTCTTATGAGAAATATTTCAAAAAAATCAAATTCGGTTAGTGAGGCGATAGACACTAGGTTAACTTGTAGAGCCTTTCTTGATAAAAAAGTCGATAAAAAAATAATAGAAGAAATAATAAATATTGCTAAAAGGGCCCCATCTGGGGGAAATTTACAGCCTTGGCATCTGTGGGTAGTTTCAGGAAGTCCATTGAAAAAATTCAAAAAAAATATTGCAGATAAAATCGAAAAAAATCCTTTTGGAGAAGGTACGGAGTACAAAATTTATCCTCCAAATTTAAAAGACCCTTATGAAGCAAGAAGGAAAGAGGTGGGTAGTGACATGTATGATGTCCTTAAAATTCCAAAGGAAGATAAAAAAGGACGTTTAAAGCAGTTTAGAAAAAATTTTGAATTTTTTGGGGCACCTGTTGCAATGTTTTTTGCTATCGATCGAC